>JBFGLT010000005.1:0-46084 GCA_041576015.1 Acidimicrobiales bacterium | reverse complement strand
CATGAGCACTGCCTGGCTGGCGCGGCGGCAGCGTCACGGTTGCTCATGCGCCTTAGCCCGAAGGCTCGGCAAAGCAACCCGCAGGGTTGCCCGCTCGCTCCGCTCGGCAATCCTGTTCAGAACTCCAGCCAGGTGCCGGGGGAGAGGGTGGTGATGTCGTAGCTGTGCACCCCTGCCGCAGAGACGGTGTACAGCGTGCCGTCGGCCACGATCGTTCGAAGAACCTGCGGTGTCCACGTCCAGCAGTAGGCATCGGGCGACACCGACGTCGTCTGGCCGTCCTCCTCGAGGAGCGGGTCGATCCGGGGTTCACACTCGCGGCTCGATGGTTGTTGCACCGAGCCGGCGTCGACGAGTGAACGGCCGGCGATCCGCACCAGCGACACGCCGGTGGTGTTTCCCTCGCCCTCGGTCCGCCACCGCCATGACTCGACCGGGATCAGCGCCGTCCCGTCCCACATCGTGAACGCCCGCGGGTCCCACTGCACCGTCGAGCTCGAGCCCTCCCCGCCGAGTGCGAGCGTGTCGATCCGCTGGGGATCGTCGAGGTCGGCGACATCGAACAGCGACACCTGGAGTCCGGTCGTTCGACCCTGATCGGTGGCGTCCTGGCCGATGCCGAGCAACAAACCGTCGCCCAGCGGATGCAGGTAGCTGGAGAACCCCGGGATCTTGAGCTCGCCCCGGGCGACCGGTGCGAACGGGTCGGTCAGATCGATCACGTACAGGGGGTCGATCTGCCGGAACGTGACGACATAGGCCAGATCCCCCTGGTAGCGGACCGCGTAGATCTGCTCGGTCTTGCCGAGCCCGTCGACCCGGCCGACCTCGGCCAGGGCTCCATCCCGTTCGGCCAGCACGACGATGGCGCTCTGGGTGTCGTTCCAGTCCTGCCCGACCTGCCGGGTGGTGGCGACCCGCAGGTACCCCCGATGCTCGCTCAGGCTGTACCGGTTCAGGAGGGTTCCGTCGACCGATCCGGAGGCGACGTAGGTGGCGCGAACCGGATCGGTGATGTCGAAGCTGTGGAGAGCGGTGCTGACCTTCTCGTCCCCGATGGGTGCGCCGGTTCGCCAGTCCCACTCGGGATACCGGGGGGTGGCGACGGTCAAACGGTCGGTCGACGCATAGACGGTCTGCCCGTTGGTGATGACCCCCAGGGCGTCGGTCACCGTGAACCCGGCGTCCGCGTCGGCGGTGATCACGCCGATGTTGCCGAAGCCGGCGAACTCGGTCGGCAGGTGGGTGCGGTCGCAGTCGAACAGCAGTCCCGAGTCGACCGTCTCATCGTTCTCCACGATGCGGTAGCTGGGCAGCCAGTCGTCGATCGTGCTGGATCGAAGGATCGCCTTGTTGGCCTCGAGGGCGGCCTCCTCAGCGCTCTCGCTGCTCGGATAGAGCCACCCGAAGTCCCCGAGCCCGGCGTAGACCACGATCCGAACCGAACCGTCGACCATCCGGGCCGCCAGGTAGGTACCTTCGAACTCGATCGACCGACCCAGCGCGCCGCTCACCAGATCCAGGGTGACGATCCGGGTGATCTGTTGACCCTCGGGCATGATCCGCACCGCCAGATCGCCACCCTGTCGCAGGATGGGCGAATCGGTCCACGTGGTGCTCATCAACAGAGCGGTGTCCCCGTTGATGAACAACTCGCCGGTGCCGAAGTCGGCGACCTCGACCTTGTGGACGAGGCGAGGTGTGCCGGTGCTGATGTCGATGACCCGCACGACTCCGTCGGTCACGACGATCAACCTCTCGCCGTCGGTCTTGACCAGATCCGCCTCGTCGACGCCGATCTCTTGAACGTTGGTCGTGGTGTACCCCGACTCGATTGTTCCCGGCGTCGAGGCGGGGACCTCGGTCGCCTGGCCACCGGTGTTGTCCTGGGTCAGGTCGACACCGTCTCGTGCGGCGAACTCCTCGACTGCCAGCGGTCTCGGCCACCCCCACCAACCATCGCCGAAACCGTACGGGCCAACCCGTTCGAGTCCCTCGTCGATGAGGGTCTCGAGCAGCGCGTCGCAGTCGCCGACGGTCTGAAGGCCGGACGTGAGGATGATGTCCTCACCGGTCAGGTTCGTGGTGGGGACGGTCCGGTTCGACGGGCCGGCAGCGGGGTCATCGGCCACGCAGGCCGCCGCTCCAAGGGTCACCGCCAGCGCGATCGTCGCAGTCTTGTGTGATCGGCTCATATCCATGTGACGACCGCCAACTCGATCTGGTTCCCCAAGGTGGCCGACCAAACAGCCGGGTCAGTGCACGAGCGTGCTCCGCCTGGCCTCGTAGGCGGCGATGGCATCCTCGTGGCGCAGGGTCAGGCCGATGTCGTCGAGGCCCTCGAGGAATCGCTCTTGCGTTGCTGTGTCGAGGGGAAAGCGGGCGCTGAAACCGATCGTCGGCGCTTCGACGGTGCAGCGTTCGACGTCGACGGTCAGTTCGGTGTCCGGGTCGGCTTCGACGGCGTCCATCAAGGTGCGCACTTCCCCGGACCCGAGCACGACCGGCACCAGCCCGTTCTTGGTGGCGTTGCTGGCGAAGATGTCCCCGAAGCGGGGCGAGATCACCGCTGCGAACCCGCTCTGCTGGATGGCCCACACGGCGTGTTCCCGGCTCGAGCCGACGCCGAAGTTCGGCCCGGCCAGCAGAATCGTAGCGCCGGCGTATCGCTCGTCGTTGAGGACGAAGGTCGGATCGTCCTTCCATTCGGAGAACAAGCCCTTCTCGAAGCCGGTGCGCTCCACCCGCTTGAGCCAGTCGCTGGGGATGATCTGATCGGTGTCGATGTCGGACCGGTCGAGCGGGACGGCCCGGCCGGTGACGATGTGAACGGCCTGCATCAATCCTCCAGGTCCAGCGGATGGATGAACCGGCCGGCGATGGCGGTGGCCGCCGCCACACCGGGCGCCACCAGGTGCGTACGGCCCCCGCGACCCTGCCGGCCCTCGAAGTTGCGATTGCTCGTGGACGCCGATCGTTCGCCTGGCGAAAGCTTGTCGGGATTCATGGCCAGGCACATCGAGCAACCCGGTTCCCGCCAATCGAAGCCGGCGGCTTTGAAGATGGAGTCGAGCCCCTCGGCTTCGGCCTGGGCCTTCACCGCATGGGAACCGGGGACAACCAGCGTCCGCACGCCGTCGGCCACGCGCCGCCCTCGAGCGACGTCGGCAGCCTCCCGGAGATCCTCGATGCGACTGTTCGTGCACGAACCGATGAACACGGTGTCGACCGGGATGTCGTGGAACGGGGTTCCGGGACGAAGGCCCATGTACTCGAGCGCCCGCTCGGCGGCGCTGCCCAGCGTGGGATCGTCGAACTCCCGGGGATCCGGCACTGCGCCGGCCAGCGGGGCCACCTGTCCCGGGTTGGTGCCCCAGCTGATCTGAGGGACGATCGAGGCGGGGTCGATGATCACCTCGGTGTCGAAGAAGGCCCCCGGGTCGGTCGGCAACGTCATCCAATCGGCGACCGCGGCGTCCCAGGCGGCTCCCGCCGGCGCGTGCTGGCGCCCCTTCAGGTAGTCGAAGGTGGTGTGGTCGGGCGCGATCATCCCGGCTTTGGCGCCCGCCTCGATGCTCATGTTGCAGACGGTCATGCGGCCCTCCATCGACAGATCGGTGAAGGCTCGACCCCGGTACTCGACGATGTGGCCGATCCCACCTCCGGTTCCGACGTGACCGATGACGGCGAGGATGAGGTCCTTGGCGGTCGATCCCTCGGGCAGGGCACCGTCGACGGTGATGCTCATCGTGCGTGGTCGCCGCTGGGGGAGGGTCTGGGTGGCCAGGACGTGCTCGACCTCACTGGTGCCGATGCCGAAGGCCAAGGCGCCGAACGCGCCGTGGGTGGCGGTATGGGAGTCGCCGCACACCACGGTCATCCCCGGGCGGGTGAGGCCCTGCTCGGGTCCGATGACGTGAACGATGCCCTGCCCGGCCGACCCCATCGGATGGTTGGTGATCCCGTATTCGGCGGCGTTGGCGCGCAGTGTGGCGATCTGCCGGGCGCTGACCTCATCGGCGATCGGCTGGTCGATGTTCATGGTGGGGACGTTGTGGTCCTCGGTGGCGACGGTGAGGTCCGGACGCCGTACTGTGCGTCCCGAGATCCGCAACCCGTCGAACGCCTGGGGCGAGGTGACCTCGTGGACGAGGTGAAGGTCGATGTAGAGCAGATCTGGTTGCCCGTCGTTGCCGGCGTGGACGATGTGCCGGTCCCAGACCTTGTCGGCCAGCGTCCTCGGTGCATCACTCACACCGAGCAGGCTACCGGCCACGGATCGACCCCGCCGAGGCCGCCTGCGCGCCGGCCGCCGGGATGAACCGGTCAATGCCCGGCGAGAACGGTACGTTGGCGTCGGTGTCGGCTCGGTCGCTCCCCGAATTGGTCCGCCGGGGCGAGTACCGGCGCGCCTGGCTGCGGCCCGATCTGCTCGCCGGCCTCACCGTGGCGGCGATGCTCGTACCCCAGGCCATGGCCTATGCCGAGTTGGGGGGCCTGCCGCCATCGGCGGGTTTCCGGGCGGCGCTGGTGGCGCTGCCGGTCTATGCCCTGCTCGGGACGTCGCGGCACCTGGGGATCGGGCCCGAGCCGGGGACGGCCGTCCTGTCGGCGCTGGCCGTCGCCCCGCTGGCGGCGGGAGACCCCGACCGCTACCTGGCGTTGATGGCGCTGTTGGCCGGACTGGTCGGCCTCGTCGCCCTGGTGGCCGGCATCCTGCGCCTCGGGTTCGTCGCCGAACTGCTGTCCAAGCCGGTGCTGGTCGGCTACATCAGCGGCGTCGGCCTGACGCTGCTGTCCAGCCAGCTGCGCAGCTTCTTCGGCGTCGACATCGGAGCGGACAGCTTCTTCTCTCGATTCCGAGAGTTCCTCGGGGTGCTCGGCGACATCGACCCGCCCACCGCGCTGATCGGTCTCGCCACCTTGGCGGTCATCCTGCTGCTGCGGCGGTACCGGCCATCGCTCCCGGGGGCCCTGATCGGCCTGACCGGCTCGGTCGTGGCGGTGGTCGCGCTCGATCTCGACGTTGCGCTCGTCGGCGACATCGAGGCAGCGATCCCGACGCCGGAAGTGCCCGACGTCAGCTGGGATGATGCGGTCGCCCTGTTTCCGGCGGCGGCCGGCGTGGCGCTCATCGGGTACACGGACAACATCCTCACCGCCCGTTCCGTCGCAGCCCGGCATGGCTATGAGGTGAGCCCCGACCGCGAGCTGCTCGCCCTGGGTGCGATGAACGCGGCCGGTGCGTTCGGCGGCGGCTTCCCGGTCTCGAGCAGCGCATCCCGATCCTTTGTGCCGGCCACCATCGGGTCGAGGTCTCAGCTGTCGAGTCTCGTGACGCTGGTGGCGGTGGTCGTGGTTCTCCTCGTCGGTGAGGGCGTGCTCAGCCGGATCCCTGCCGCCGGGCTGGCGGCGGTGATCGTGGCGGCGGCGTTCGCCGTGATCGATGTGCAGGGCTTTGCCCGAATCGCCTCGATCAGCCGCATCGAGGCTGCGTTGGCGGCGATCACGTGCCTGGCGGTCATCTCGACCGACCTTCTCGACGGGGTGCTCTTCGCCGTCGGTCTCTCCCTGATCATCACGGTCGGCCGGGTCGCCCGGCCCTCCGACGCCATCCTCGGGCAGGGTCAGGGGCTCGACGGGTGGATCAACGTGGAGGACGAACGCGCCGACCCGCTGCCGGGTCTGCTGGTGTACCGGTTCGACGCCCCCCTGTTCTTCGCCAACGGCGAATGGTTCCGGGAACGGCTGCGACTGGCGCTCGAACGCAACCCCGGCGAGGAGCGTCACGTCGTGCTCGACTTCGAAGGCGTCGGTTCGATCGACACCACTGCGGTGGATCACCTCGACGAGCTGATCGACGAGCTGGCCGCCGTCGACCTGTCGCTCAGCATCGCCCGCGCCAATCCGAAGGTGATCGGAGTGCTCGAACGTTCGGGTCTGGCCGATCGCATCGGGCCGGACAATCTGGTTCCGACCATCAACGCCGCTGTCCGCCGGTTCGGCTCGGTCCCGTAGCCGAGTTGGGCCGAGCGCGCATTCTCCAGGATGGACCGGTCGCCGGCAGGATCACCCGTCCCGCCGGTTCGCTCCCTACCCTGTTGCAATGCTGACCGACTCCCCCTCGTCGGCGACCGATCACGACGGTTCGTCGACCGTTGAGCAACGACCGCCGGACCCCTCGTACTCTCTCATCGCCAAGCTGGGCCTGTGGGCAAGCCACAACTGGAAGGTCACGTTGGTCGTCTGGCTGGTGGTGGTCGGATCCGGGTTGTGGGCGTTCTTCGGCGGGTTGAAGCGGGAAGGGTTCCCGCCGGTCGACCTTCCGATCGTGGTCGTCGATGGCACCTACTTCGTCGACGATCCGGCACTGGTCGACCAGGGGGTGACGGTGCCGCTCCAGCAGGCCTACGAGGAGATCCCCGAGGTCGAGGAGGTCACGACCATCGCCCTCCCGAGCGCCTTCGCGCTGATCGTGCAGTTCGAGTCGGGGATCACCTCACCCCAGGGCGCCGGCCTGCTCCAACCGGTCACCGACGTCACGGCCGTCCCCGACGAGGCCGATGTGCAGGTGCGCCCCCTCGACGCCACCAAGTTCCTGGAGGTCTACGACATCCTCGTGTCGGTGAGCGGCCCGCCCGGCGCAACGCCTGAAGGACTCGAGACCGAGGCGGAGGTGCTGCGGGGCTACCTCGAACAGACGCCGGGGGTCGTTCGGGCCGACGTTCGGAATCTCATCACGGAGGGCCTCGACCCGGCGACCGGCGAGGAGGTCGCCCGTCAGACCCGGTTCACGCGCACCTTCTTCGCCGGCGACGAGGCCTATGCCCCGGCCGTCGCCATCGGG
This sequence comes from Acidimicrobiales bacterium, assembly GCA_041576015.1. Taxonomy (GTDB): domain Bacteria; phylum Actinomycetota; class Acidimicrobiia; order Acidimicrobiales; family SZUA-35; genus JABDIY01. Next base: position 39,237 of record JBFGLT010000005.1, on the reverse strand, counting down.
CTCGTCCGCGACCCGGCCGACGAATCGCTCGACATTCTCAGCTTCAGCGATCTGGTGAACGACCGTCTCGACCGGGCGGAGGCACCGGCGCTGTCCGACGGCTACTCGGCGGCGGTGACCGCCGATTTCGCCGAGGGCGTCCGCACGCAGGTCAACAGCTTGATCGGCAACCTGTTCACCGGCTTGATCGCCGTTGCGTTCGTCAGCTTCCTCCTCATCGGGTGGCGGGCCAGCATCATCACGGCTCTGTTCATGGTCACGGTCGTGACCGCCGCCCTTTCCGGGCTCTGGCTGTTCGGCTACACGCTCAACGTCATCACCCTGTTCGGCCTGATCCTGACCCTGGGCCTGCTCGTGGACGACGCCATCGTGATCAGCGAGAGCATCGACGCCACCAGAGGCGAGGGAGGAGGCGCCGAACGGATCGTGGGGGTGTCCCTCACCAGGGTGGCCGTGGCATCGCTGGCCGGCACGCTCACGACGGTGCTGGTGTTCGCCCCGCTGCTGTTCGTCGGCGGCGTCCTCGGTGAGTTCATCCGCGCCATCCCCGTCACGGTGATCATCACCCTGCTGGTCAGCTACGCATTCTCGGTGTTCTTCATCCCGACCATCTCCCGGTATCTCCTGCTGCGGGGCGGCAGCCCTCGGAGCCCCATCATCAGCGCCGAACGCTGGCTGTCCCGGGCCTTTGCCAACCTCGCCGCCTTCCCGGCTCGCGGCGGACCCGTCGGATGGGGCGTTGGGGTCGTCCTGGCGCTGCTCCCGATCGGAGCGATCATGGCGGCCGGCGCGGTCGCCGCCGGTCTCGGCTTCAACATCTTCCCGGCATCCAAGGACGCGAATGCGTTGTTCGTCCAGCTCGACTTCCCGCCCGGCATCTCTATCGAGGATGCCGAAGTGGTCGCTTCCGAGGTCGACGCCGTCGTCGTGGACGTCCTCGGACAGGACCTGGCGCGCGCTCAGTACATTCGCGGAAACGAACGAGGTGCCGAGACCTTCATCGACCTGACGCCCTTCGACGAGCGGGACACGACGGCGCCCACCTATGTCGAGCGGCTCGAGGAACGGTTCGCCTCCGTCGACGGGGCGCGCGTGTCGATCTCGGTCGTCGACGCCGGCCCACCGGTGGACGACCTGCCCTTTGCCGTCCAGATCTACGCCGATGACGCTCAGATCGCCGCCGCCCAGAGCCTGGCCATGGAACTGGTCGATTCCCTCCCGGGCACTGTGCTGGACAAGACCGGTGAAGAGACCACCATCGTCGCCGCCGTCAACAGCTCGACGGGCAGCGTCACCCGAGTGGACGGACGCCGGTACGTCGAGGTCCGGGGCGGCTACGACACCGACGATCTGACCAACAACCTCGATGCGACCGAGTCCCTCCTGGCCGACCGGTATCCGCCCGAGCGTCTCCGGGAGCTCGGCCTGGCCGAGGACGCGCTCGTGTTCGACTTCGGGCAGGAATCGGACAACCAGGAGGACTTCGCCTCGCTGGGGACAGCACTGATGGTGGCCCTCGGGCTCATGCTGGTGCTGCTGGTCCTCCAGTTCCGGTCGTTGCTCCAGCCGGTGCTGGTGTTCCTCGCCATCCCCTTCAGCTTCCTGGGCCTGACCCTCGCTCTGGACCTCACCGACAACGCCATCAGCTTCTTCTCGGCCGTCGGGTTCATCGCGCTCGTCGGCGTCGTGGTGAACAACACGATCCTGCTGGTCGACTCGGCCAACCAGGCCCGCCGGGAAGGAAAGGACCTCGGTGGTGCGATCAACCAGGCCGTGCGCCGGAGGTTCCGGCCGCTGGTCGCCACGACGTTGACCACGCTGGCCGGGCTCATGCCGCTGGCGCTCAGCGACCCGTTCTGGGAGGGTCTCAGCTTCACGCTGATGGGCGGCCTCGTGAGCTCGACGATCTTCGTGTTGCTGAGCTTTCCCGTCTACTACCTGGCGGCCATGGGGGCCCGGCAGGGACTGGCCAACTTGATCATTCCCAGCCGCCGGCGGGCGCGTGCGTCCGCATCGTGACCGGCCGCGGGCGCAACCCGATCGGTTGCACCGGCGGGCTCACACCTCGATGGACACGACCTCGACGGTGAGCTCTCCACCGGGGGCTTCGTAGCTGACCGAATCGCCGATCGTCGCCCCGATCAGCGCCTCACCGATCGGGGATCCCGGCGACATGACATCGACGCCATCGCGTTGCTCTTCGATCGAGCCGAGGAGGTACTTCTCGACATCGTCGTCACCCTCGTACCGGATCCCGACCACACAGCCGGGCTGAACCTCCTGGGCATCGGCATCGATCTCGACGATCTCGGCGTTCTGCAGCATCCTCGCCAGCTGTGAGATCCGGCCCTCCATCTTGCCCTGCTCCTCTTTGGCGGCGTGGTAGTCGCCGTTCTCGGACAGGTCGCCCAGTTCGCGGGCCGCTTCGATCTTGGCGGCGATCTCGATCCGGCCCCGGCTGGTCAGGTCGTCGTACTCGCGCTGAAGTCGGTTGAATGCTTCGGCAGAGAGCTGATGTGTCTGGGATGCCATCCACCCAAATCTATCGGCATCGACGGGTACGCCGATCCCGCCGTCAGACGTGCTTGGACTTGAGGACGAAGGTGAGCCAGAGCAACACCACGAGGCCGGCGACCCAGGCGACAACCGTGACGGGATCGGACAGATACTCCGCGCTGATGATGCTCTCGACCTCGTTCTCCGCCGGTGTGCGCCGGTAGAGGCTCGAGTAGTCCTGCCGAACGATGAAGTACGTGGTCATCAGCACGGCGACGAGATAGAGCGCCCCGCCGACCGTCGCCCGCTGTTCAGGGCCGGCGGGACCGGCACCGAGACGGACCGAGACGGCGATCAGGGCGCCGAGCAGGATGGCCAGCCAGGGTCCGCGGTAGATGTCGCCCACGTTCAGGGCGAACCAGGCCGCCCCGGAGATCACGGTCATGGCGGTGCCGGTCAGCGCGCCGGTCAGGAGGTCGGGTCGCATGCCCGACGGCAGGCGGTGACGACCCACCCCACGGTCGATGAGAGGCCCCGGCGTCCCGCGGGGGGCTTCCTTGGCCGCCTCGGACCACGCCTCGGGGACCGAGCGGATGGAAAAGTCGAAGTTGGTGTCAGGCATCGGCGCGCTCCAAGGGCTCTTCTCGACAATGTCGGTCAAATGCCCGCAACGCTTGAGTGCGGTGCTCCTGCCGTAGACTCACCGCCTGATGGGAACGCACAGGATCGCGGTCGTCGGGGGTGACGGCATCGGGCCCGAGGTGGTCGCCGAAGGTCTCAAGGTGATCGCCGCCGCCGGGGTCGATGTCGAGACGACCGACTACGACCTGGGAGGGGGGCGCTATCTCCGCGACGGCACAGTTCTCCCCAGCGAGGTCCTCGACGAGTGGCGGGAACACGACGCGATCTACGTCGGAGCCGTCGGAGCCCCAGGGGTACCACCCGGCGTGATCGAACGGGGGCTGCTGCTCAAGATGCGGTTCGCGCTGGATCTGTACGTGAATCGGCGCCCCTTCACCCTCGGTGGCGACCGGCCGCACGACTTCGTCGTGATTCGCGAGAACACCGAAGGTGCCTACGCCGGCGAGGGTGGGTTCCTGCGAAAGGGGACCCCGCACGAGGTCGCGACCCAGGGTTCTGTGAACACCCGCATGGGCGTCGAACGGTGCATCCGGTACGCATTCGGTCTGGCGGCGTCCCGGCGGTCGCATCTCACGCTCGTGCACAAGACCAACGTGTTGACCTTTGCTGGTGATCTGTGGCAGCGGACCTTCGACGCCGTCGCCGCAGAGCATCCTGCGGTCGACACCGCCTATCACCACGTCGATGCCGCTTGCATCTACTTCGTTCAGGACCCCCAGCGGTACGACGTCATCGTGACCGACAACCTGTTCGGGGACATCCTCACCGATCTCGGAGGGGCCGTCAGCGGCGGGATCGGCCTGGCGGCGTCGGCGAATCTGAACCCCGACCGCACCGCGCCCAGCATGTTCGAACCGGTCCACGGCTCTGCGCCCGACATCGCCGGCACCGGGGCGGCCAACCCGATCGCTGCCATCTTGTCGGCCGCCCTGATGCTCGACTTCCTCGGCGAAGCCGACGCCGCATCGCGCATCAGGGAGGCGTGCGACGCCAACGTCGGCGCAGCCGGAACCACCGGCGAGATCGGTGACCTGATCGCCAACGCCGTCAGAGGATAGGAGCCGAGATGGAAATCGACAGGCAACCGCACCGCGACCCTGCGTGGCCCGAGGCGGTCGACATCTTCGACACGACCTTGCGCGACGGGTCGCAGTTCGAGGGGATTTCCCTGACCGCCGACGACAAGTTACGAATCGCTGCCCAACTCGACCACCTCGGTGTCCACTTCATCGAGGCCGGCTGGCCGGGGGCCAATCCCAGAGACGATCAGTTCTTCGGGCGAGCCGCCGAGGGCGAGCTGGTGCTCGAGACGAGCGAACTGGTCGCCTTCGGCTCCACCCGACGCCCGATGGGCAAGATCGACGAAGACCTGACGTTGCAGCACCTCGTCGGCGCCCAAACGGGGATCTGCTGCATCGTGGCCAAGAGCTGGGACTACCACGTGCTGGAGGCGCTGCGCACCACGCTCGACGAGGGCGTGGCCATGGTCGCCGATTCGGTCGCCTATCTTTGCGATCGGGGCAAGCGGGTGTTCGTCGACTTCGAGCACTTCTTCGACGGCTTCAAGCGGAACCGGGAGTTCTCGTATCGCGTGCTCGAGGCGGCCGCGGCCAACGGTGCTGAAGCACTCGTGCTCTGCGACACCAACGGAGGTTCGCTGCCCCACGAGGTGGAGGCGATCACCGCCGACGTGGTCGCCGCCTTCGGTGGCGACCTGACCATCGGGATGCACACGCAGAACGACACCGGATGCGCTGTGGCCAACGCCATCGCCGGCGTGCGAGCTGGCGCCACCCACGTGCAGGGGACGATCAACGGCTACGGCGAGCGCACGGGGAACTGCGATCTCACCACGTTCGTTCCCAATCTGACGCTCAAGATGGGAATCGCCACACTGCCGGCCGGGTCGATGGAGCGCCTCACCGGTGTGTCCCGCCACGTGGCCGAGATCGTCAATCTTCCACCCAACGACGCCCTCCCCTATGTCGGCAAGTCGGCCTTCGCCCACAAGGCCGGGCTCCACACCAGCGCCATCGCCCGCCGGTCCGATGCCTACGAGCACGTCGACCCGGCGGCGGTCGGCAATGGCACTCGCTTCCTCGTCAGCGACCTCTCCGGACGGTCGACGATCGAACTCAAGGCCAAGCAGGTGGGCATCGAGCTGACCGGCGAGCAGCTGACGACGGCCCTGGCGGAGCTGAAGAACCTGGAGAACGCCGGGTACCACTTCGAAGCAGCCGATGCGTCGCTCCAGCTGTTGCTCCGTCGAGCGACCGGCTGGACCAACCCCCACTTCGCCCTGGAGTCGTTCCGGGTCATGGTCGACCACCGTCCGGGGGAGAAGATGGCCCTCGACATCAACCCGCTGGGCCACTACGACGGCGTCGAGACCGAGGCCACCGTGAAACTCCTGATCGGCGAGGACCGGGTGATCGCCACCGGCGAGGGCAACGGCCCCGTCAACGCGCTCGACGCCGCATTCCGAGCGGCGGCGGGATCCCGGTTCCCCGCCCTCGACGCGGTGCGACTGACCGACTACAAGGTGCGGATCCTCGATTCGGCTTCGGGAACCGGGGCGGTCACCCGGGTGCTCGTCGACGCCACCAACGGCCGCGACCGCTGGACCACCATCGGCGTCAGCGAGAACATCATCGAGGCGTCGTGGCAGGCCCTGGCCGACAGCATCATCTACGCCCTGGAGCTCGGGGCCCGGTGAGGATGGTGCCGGCGTCTAACCCGGTTGCCAAACCATCAGGGCGACGCTGACGATGAGCAGGGTCTGCACGAGAAGGTCGCCGAGGGCGACCTTCTTCAACAGGTCGACTCCCGGCCGGTCGTCAGCGAAGTTCGACGACGGGTCGAGCTGGCCGGCTCGCTCGATGGTCGCCTTCAGGTTTCTCGTGATCAGGGAGTGGCCCAGACCGATCATGGCGAACCACGTGAGAAAGGACAGCGAAATCCACAGGCTCGAGAACTCGATGGGGTCGTCGGCATCGAGGGTGATGAGCACGACCCCCAGCGGACCGACGGCATAGATGGCGTAGTAGGCCATCCTCGACACGGCAACGGTCGAGTCGAACAGCACAACGGCGTCGCCGGCCGTGCCTCGAAGGGCCCGGGAACTGTACATCGAATGGCCGACGAGGCCCCCGAACCCGACGATGGCGGTGAGGATGTGAACCACGAGCACGGTTTCGTACATGGAGACGACCGTAGTCCCCGGCCACAGCGATGGAGCGGTACTCTGAGCCGGTGGCTGCTCCCGACTACGTGCCGATCAAACCGACCGAGAAGGTGCGGACCTATGCATCGCCACCCCGACGCAATCGATCCTGGACCGCCGACCGACCCGGAGACCTCCGCCGCGGCCAGCCGGTCGGCGAGCGGTTGGGCACGCCCGGCCCGGATCAGGGCTACGCACTCAAACTGGCACGCCACTTCACGGACCGGCTCCGGACCGGCCGGCTCGATGTCGACGACGTCGTGGCCGGATGTGTCGCCGTTGCCAACAAGCGCGCCGGGCTGTTCGGCAGGGCCCCCGTGGTGCACGATCTCACCGCCGCCTTCACACTGTGGGGGTTTCTCGACGAGACTCCCGACCCCGACCTCGTCGCCCTGCGGGAGAGGCTCTTTCCTCAGGTTGCGAGCTCCCACCACTATCCGGAACGACGGGAGATCGCCGATCTCGTGGACGCCGGGGCACTGCGCCGGCCCCACGACGCCATCATCGCCGAGTACCGGCGGAACTGGCGGGCCAGCCTCGAACTCGACTGATCCCCTCTGACGGCCCGGCGGGGTGGACCGGCGATCGCACGCCAGCGGTACCCTTTCCGGGGTGAGGGTTCGTGTGCGCTTCTCTCCGGCCCCGACGGGATATCTCCATGTCGGCGGGGCCCGATCGGCCCTGTTCAACTGGATGTACGCCCGGCACACCGGCGGCGTGTTCGTGCTCCGAGTCGAGGACACCGACACCGACAGGAGCAGTCCTGAGCTCACCGAGGCCATTCTCGATTCCTTGCGGTGGTTGGGGATCGACTGGGACGAGGAATACCGGCAATCGGACCGGTTCGATCGGTATCGCCGTTTCGCCGACGACCTCCTGGCGGCCGGCCAGGCCTACCGCTGCGACTGCACCCGGCCGGCAATCGAGGCCCGGGCGGCCGCCCGGGGCGACGCGCCGGGCGTCGGATATGACCGCTTCTGCCGAGATCGGGACGTCCGGCCAGGGGACGGCGTGGTCGTGCGTTTCCGGGTCCCCGACCACGGCGTCACCGGCTGGGACGACGTCATTCGAGGACGGGTCGAATTCGACAACGCGGTCCTCGAGGACTTCATCATCGTGCGGTCCAACGGTGTGCCCATGTTCCACCTGGCCAACGCCTACGACGACGTCGACATGGGGATCACCCACGTGATCCGCGGCGAGGACCTGGTCAACACAACCCCACGTGTCCTGTTGTTGCGGTCTGCGCTCGGCCACCCCGATCCCCCGGTCTACGCCCACCTCCCGCTGATCGTCAACGAGAAGCGTCAGAAGCTTTCCAAGCGGCGCGACGATGTCGCAGTCGGCGACTACCGGAGCCGCGGGTTCCTGCCCGAGGCGATGCGGAACTACCTGCTCACCCTCGGCTGGGGTCCCCCCGACGGCGAGGAGATCGGCCCCATCGAGCACTTCATCGAGCTCTTCGAGCTCGAGAACATCAACAACTCCCCCGCCTTTTTCGACGTGAAGAAGCTCGAGCATTTCAACCGGGAGCACCTGCGGTTCCTCGGGCCCGAGGAGTTCATCGAGCGCAGCGCGCACGCCGTTCCCTCCGACATTCCCGAGGACCTGTACGGCCGGATGGCCGCCTATGTTCAAGAGCGGCTGGTGAGGATCGACCGGGACGAGATCGACTCCCTCCTCGGCTGGATCGTGCGGGCTGCGCCGGAACCCGACCCCAATGACTGGAAGAAGGTCATGCGCCGGCCCGAAGTGCCCGAGGTGCTCGAACTGGTGGCGGAGCGGCTGGCCGGCGTGCCGTGGACCCCGGCCGCGCTCGAGGAGGCGGTGCTCGGCGCCGGTGCCGACCTCGGAGCCAAATCTCAACTCCCGGTCAGGATGGCCGTCACCGGCGCTCGCACCGGGATCCCTCTGTTCGAACCGATGGCCGAACTCGATCGAGCGGAGGTCCTCGCTCGTCTGAGCGCAGCACAGCACCGGCTGGCTGGGGAGGCATGACCGAACCCACGGAGGCCGGGCGCCCTTCATCGAGCCGCGCGATCGGTCCGGGGCGGGCGGCGGCGCTGGTGGTGGTCCTGTGCGTCCTGTATCTGGCCGCCACGTTCGTCGACGTCTGGTACGCCACGAGCCGTTCACCGGGGGAGGCGGCCGAGGCCGCCGTCGTGCTCGGCGCCGCTCAGTACAACGGCCGGCCCTCGCCGGTACTCCTGCGGCGGCTCGACCACGCCGCCGAACTCTACGACTCCGGCGTGGTGGAGGTGGTCGTCGTGACCGGCGGGAGCCGGGAAGGCGACGTCACCACCGAGGCCAAAGCGGGATACGACCATCTGCGGGCACGAGGCATCCCCGACGAGGACCTCCGGCTGGAGGTGCAGGGTGACAGCACGTACACGTCGATAGCGGCCACGGCCCGGTTCCTGGGGCGGGAGGGAATCGTCGACGTCATTCTCGTGACCGACGCCTACCACACCCGGCGGGTGGAGATGATCGCCGAAGAGGTCGGTCTCGAGGCCGAGGTGTCGGCTGTCGGCGACGCCGATCTCGGCTCGATGGTTCGGGAGACCGCCGCGGTTGCGGTCGGACGCATCATCGGGTTCCGCCGCCTCGACAACCTCAAGGACCTCTGACCTCGTCGCAGCGGACGACCACTTCGGCCATGGCCTGGTCGGTTTCGGGATCGACGAGCCGAACCACGCCCTCGACCCTGTCGGGATCGTCGAGGCATTGTTGCCTGGCCAACTCCTGCATGCGCTCGCGCTCGGCGGCGTTCGGGTCTGCGAGGTCGATTTCGGTGGTCGAGCTCGTCCCGTCGAGGTCGATCGGCTCGGGGACCTCGTCGGTACAGGCGCCCAGCGACAGCGCCAGCACGAGGCCGGTCAGGAGATGACGAATCAGCCCTCGAGGCACTCCCGCACCGTAGCGGTCGGTACCGTCTGAGGCGTGACCAGGCCCGCCATCGAGCCACTACCCCTGCGGGTCGTCCTGTCGGTCAGCGCCGGTCACGGAGGGATGTCGGTGCTCATCAATTTGATCAGCATCCTGCTGGTCTTCTTCTACCTGCCCCCCGACACCGCCGAGCTTCCGCAGTTGGTGACCGACGCCGAGTTTCTCGTCGTGTTCAACGCCATCGTGGTCGTCGCTGCAGCCGGCCGACTGCTCGACGCCGTCACCGATCCTGTCATCGCCCTCCTCTCGGACCGATCGCAGCACCGTCTCGGCCGCCGCATCCCCCTCATGCGGCTCGGAGCCCTCCCGGCGGTGATCGCCACAGTGTTGTTGTTCATCCCTCCCGTCAGGGAGGTCAGCCCGTGGAACATCGTCTGGCTGATCGGCGCCGAGGTGGTTCTGTACGTCTCCTTGACCGCCTATGTCACCCCGGCGTTCGCCATCGTGGCCGACCTCGGCCGGACCCCCGAAGAGCGACTCGACCTGACGACGTGGACCTCGGTGGCCTGGGCGGTGGGCATCGTGGTGGCGGCGACCACGCCGTTCCTGTCGGCGGTGTTTCACGGCGCTGGACTCTCCGTCATCGCCTCCTGGCAGGCGGCGGTGGCCGTCGTGGCGACGGTGGCGCTGGTGGCGATGTACCTGCCCGTGTGGTTCGTCGACGAGCCCCGGTTCGCCCGATCCCAACCGACCTCCGCCGGGCTCAAGGAGTCGCTCCGTGTCGTCACCGGCAACCGGTTCTTCCGCTACTACGTGGCCGCCGACTTCGCCTACTTCTGCGGGCTGGCCATGATCCAGACCGGGATCCTCTACTACACGACGGTGCTCCTCGAGCTGGAAGAGGAACTCACGGCTCCCCTGCTCGGTCTCATGGTCGTCATGGCGTTGTTCCTCTACCCGATCGTGAACCGGCAGGCCAAGATCCGCAGTGCCAAGTCCATGGTCGTCGGTGCGTTCGTCATGACCGCCGTCATGTTCTTCGGGATCATCTTCCTCGGCCGGTACCCGGTACCTGCGCTCGTGCAGGCCGCTGCGGTGGTCGTGATCTTCGCCATTCCCTTCAGCGTCCTGAGCGTGATCCCTGGGTGGGTCCTCTCCGACATCGCCGAGCATTCGGTCGTCACCCGGGGGGAGGCGACGACCGGCATGTTCTTCGGGGCCCGCACCTTCGCCCAGAAGATCGGCCAGACCGTCGGTGTGGTGATCTTTGCGCTCCTGCTCAGCCTCGGGCGCGACGTCGGCGACGATCTCGGCGTACGGTTGAGCGGCCTGGGCGGGATGCTGCTCTACCTCGTCGCCGCCGTCGTGTTCGCCCGCTACGACGAGCAGCGACTGCGGTCGGAGCTGGCGGCGGCCGCCACACGCGGTTTCTCTCCCGCAGACGCGCCGCTATCCTGATCACTCCGCCTTCGGAGGTGGTGTAATCGGCAACACAACTGGTTCTGGTCCAGTTATTGGGGGTTCAAGTCCTCCCCTCCGAGCGAAGTCGTCGAGGGACCACTATCCTTCAGCGCTCACAACCGGCCCCGTTCGTCTAGCGGCCTAGGACGCTGGCTTCTCATGCCAGTAGCACGGGTTCAAATCCCGTACGGGGTGCGAAGAACACCGTTTCGAACCCGAGGCCGATCCGCCTCGGGTTCGGCGCGTCGGGGCCAGGTCCGCTGGTCCCCCTCGTTGGCTCCGGTCTGGTCGCAGGGTCGCCGACGGCTCGGGCGGGGGAGAGGGCCAGTGACCTGTCGGCCCATGCCCGGCCGGGTAGAGATGCCCACGACGCCGAATGGGACCTCAACGAGCAGGGTGAATCTGCCGAGTGAAAGGCGAGAGCTTCTCTACCGGACCGAGGTGACCCAGGAGTGCCCAACGAGATCGCGGCCTCGCCAGACCTGCCGGACCGCACGATGCGGTTGGGTGCCGGCGCGCTCGCAGTGCTGAGCGCGGTCCTCCTTGTCGCGGTGGCGTTCCTCGTGTGGTCGTCGATGACGACGGCGTCGGCCCGGTTCGCAGCATCCACGACGAACGAGAGCTCCCTGTTCGAGGCGGCGTCGGTCGATGTCGTCGTCGGCGGTCCCGGGGGGGACTCATCGGTGCTGCGAATTGACGGTGACGGCCTCTATCCCGGTCTGGTCGTCGAAAGGTGCCTGCCGGTGGCGTACCGGGGCACGCTGACGGGGGCGTCGGTCCGGCTCATCGGGCGGCAGGACGGCGGGACCGGCCTCGGCCGTTACATCACCACCGAGATCGACCGAGGGTCTGGCTCGCTCAGCAACTGTGAGGACTTCACGGCCGACCGGGCGATCTACCGGGGGACGCTCGAGCACCTCTGGCAGGATCACGGCCGGTTCGCCACCGGACTCGAGCTGTTGTCCTCGGCCGAGGACGGCGACAGCGTTGTGATGCGGGTCCGTCTCGAGGTCGTGTCCGACAACGACGCCCAGGGCCTCACGACCGCCTTCTCACTGGTCATCGAGGGACGGCCATGAGCGCGATCGAGCGAGCCATCCGATCGGTCATCGTGCCCGGCGTGCAGCTGATCCTCTGGCTGCTCCTGTACCTGTCATTGCTGCTGGGCGGATGGGTACTCCTCGGATGGGGGGTGGGCGGGTGGACGCCGGTGGTGGTCACGTCGGGTTCGATGGAGCCGACGCTGAGCGTCGGTGACGTCCTCCTCGTCGACGAGGAGCAGGGGCCCATGGCCGCCCAGCGCTCGATCGTCGTGTTCGAACGAGATGATCAGCTCGTCGCCCACCGGGTGTTCTCCGTCGAGCCCGACGGCTTTGTGACCAAGGGTGACGCAAACCCCACACCCGACGTCGAACGGGTCGAACCAGGCGCAGTGCTGGGCGCCGGGCGCCTCGTCGTGCCGGCGGTGGGTCTCCCTGCGATCTGGGCGACCACCGGCCAGCTGCTGGCGCTCGGCACCTGGTTCGCCGTCATGATCGCCGGCGTGGCCCTCCTCACCTTCGCAGGGGTCGACTCATGGCGCACCGGGAGGCTGCGTTTCCGGGCGCCGGCGGAGATGTCGATCGCCCAGCAAGGGATCGGGCGTGTCCGCCAACTCGTCGCCGTGCTGGTCGTCGCGCAGTACGTCGTCGATCCCGGCCGGCTCGACGTCCTGGGCCGCAGCGAGTTTCGTCTCCCGATGCTCGGCATCGCTGTTCTGGCGCTGGTGGGCACCAACTTCGTTGGAACCCTGATCCAGGAGAACTCGCGCGCGCACCCGCACCTCCGGCTGATCGAACTGGTCACCGACACCGTCGTGGTCGTCACCTTTGCCACCCTCACCGGCACCGGCGGGATCGGCTGGGTGCTCTTCGCCCTTCCTATCATCGAAGCGGCGGTCAGTTTCCGGCTGGTCGGGGCATTGATCCACTGGATCGTATTGACCGGTGTGATGATCGCGGGCCACATCTGGACCTCGCGGTTCCGACCACCGGCGACGATGCTCGAAGACCTCGAGATCGTCGTCGACCAGCTGAGCATCCTGTTCCTGGTCGTGGTCCCCGGTGCCTATCTGGCCGAGCAATTGGTCGGCGACGTACTTAGCCAGCAGAGCGCCCGCGAGACCGCTGTCGCCCGCAGCGTCATGCTCGAGCGGGTAGCCGAGGCCGGGCGGGAGGTAGCCCGCCTCGGGGCCGAACACGTCACGGCCATCGTCGACGGAGCGTCCCAGCTCGGATTCGACGTCGTTGATGTCCAGATGTCCGACGGCAAGGGGGGCTGGCACCGGATCGACAGCACCAAGCCCGGAGTCCTCCCCAGACCGGGCCGCCCGGCCAGCGGCCTACGGGCCGAGGACGAGAACCACCGGGCTCTGTTGATCGACGACCGGGATCCGGACCTGGCCGAGGTGGTCGGGTTGCGCACGCACGATCTCAGCGCCGTCCTCCTGGAGACGTTGTCGGAGAACGACCGCGCTCGGATCGTCCTACGGGCCGGTCTGCTGGCCGGCCGGCGACTGACCTCCGCCCAAGTCGAAGCCTTCCGGCTGCTCGCCGGCCAGGCGTCGGTCGCTCTCGACAACGATCAGCTCCTGGCCGAGGTCTCCGCCATGCATGAGGTCATGGAACACAAAGCGTTGCACGACCCGCTCACTCACCTTCCCAACCGCACGTACCTTTTGAATGAGTTGCGGGAAGCGATGACCCAGCGCGACATCCTCCCGGCCCTCCTCTTCTTGGATCTGGACGGTTTCAAGCCGGTGAACGACCGGCTCGGTCACGATGCGGGTGACGACGTGCTCAGGTTCGTCGCCAACCGCCTCCAGGGAACCTGCCGCTCGGACGCGGTGGTGGCCCGGATCGGGGGCGACGAGTTCGCCATCATGATGCCCGGCCCCGTCACCGAGGCGCAGGCGCAGCAGCTGGCCCGATCGCTGTGGACGAAGGTCCGCGACCCGTTCGAGGTGAGCGGCGACGTCGTGCGGATCTCGACCAGCGTCGGCATCGCGTTCGCCGAGCCGGGCATGGCCCAGACCGAACTGATCCGGCGCGCCGACGTGGCGATGTACCAGGCCAAGAGCCGCCCCGATGACACCTTCTGTGAGTTCTATCGGCCCGAGTTCGATCTGGCCGAGGAGCGACGGGCCCGGCTGATCAGTGCCATACCGAGAGCGCTGGCGACGAATGAGCTCCATCTCGTGTACCAGCCGATCCACCACGTGACCTCGACAGGGGAGATGTGGGGAGTCGAGGCCCTGATCCGGTGGAACCATCCCACCGAGGGCGCCGTCCCGCCGCCCCAGATCATCGAGGTGGCTCGCGCCGCCAAGATCCAGAACGAGCTCAACCGGTGGATCGTGGTCCAGGCGTGCACGCAGGTGGCGGCCTGGGTCGAGCAGAACCCGGACATGCCGTTCTTCCTCACCGTCAATGCGTCACCCGAGGAGCTCTCGTCGCGGGAGCTGGTGACCAACGTGAGCCACGGCCTCCAGCGGTCCGGGCTGGCCGCCCACCGGTTGTATGTCGAGATCTCCGAACAGCTCGTGTCCCCGAACGTCAGCCAGGTCGTCGAGAACATGGAGGGTCTCCAGGACATCGGAGTGGGTCTCCTGCTCGACGACTTCGGAGAGGGTCAGACCTCGCTCTCCTATCTGCACGAGCTTCCAGTCGCCGGGATCAAGCTGGACCGGCGACTGGTCGTGAACACGATGCGATCCGAGACCGACCGGATCGTGCTCCGGTCGGTCGTCGATCTCTGCCACCGTCTCAACCTCGTCGTCGTCGCTGAGGGCATCGAGTCGAACGAACAGCTCGAAGTGATCGCCGACTGCGGTTGCAATCTGGCCCAAGGGTATCTCCTGTCCCGGCCCGAGTTCCCGGAGGTCATCGCCGAGCGTCTCTTCGCTGCTGAACACTCGCCGGCGGCCACCACCGCGACGGCCGCGACGGGAGGAGGCTGACCGATGGCCCGATCCCTCGTCGATGTCGACCTCGACGCTGACCTCCGCACCGAGGGCCTGCTCGATCCCCGGCGGCTCGACCGGTCGGCGGTCCGGTCGATCGCCGCCGCCATCTCGTCCCTGCTCATCACCACGCTGGTCGTGAGCCAGTCGGCGAGCGCACTCCAGCCGGAGGGGACGATCGCCGGCAACAGCTTCGAAGCCGGGACGATCACCCTGGTCGACGACGACCAGGGCCGGTCCCTGGTCAACCTGGACGCCATGGCACCGGGCCGCCCCGTCTCGGAGTGCATCAACGTGGAGTACACCGGCTCGATCCTGCCCGTCGACCTGAGTCTGGCGTCCACTGCCACCGGCGCACTGGCCGAGTTCCTCTGGGTGGAGGTCGAGCTCGGCGATCGGGGTGGCTTCGGTTCGTGTGAGGGATTCGAGCCCACGGAGACGATCTATTCGGGAACCCTGGCCGATCTGTCGCAGCGCGGCCCGACGAGGGTGCAGACGTTCCGGAACACCGGCGACAGTGCGTCCTTCCGATTCGGGTTCGAGATTCTCGACGACGGCCGGGCGGTCGGCACGGCGACCTCGGCCGACTTCGTCTGGGAGGTCGTGCCACGATGAGCCGGGGTTTGGTCGTCGTCGCCATCGGCGCCTTCGCCGTGGCTGCGCTCAGTGGGCCGGTCCTGCTGCTCACGAGCGCCGAACGGGGGTCGGCGGCCTTCGGTGACAACGAGACGATCGGCGTCAACCGTCTGTCGGCGGCAACCGTCGACATCGAACCGGGTTCCACCGGTGTACCGATCACCGCCACCAACCTCGCTCCCGGGGACCGCATCGTCGGGTCCATCGCCGTCCACAACGCCGGCACGCTCCCGGTGCGCTATGCGCTGGTGAGCGACGGGTCGATCGGTCCCCTCAGCCCCTGGTTGTCGTGGGAGATCTGGCCCCGCTCCAGCAGCACCTGTGATGCCGACCCCGAACCGGCCGAGCTGCTCAGCGAGGGCCCCCTTCCGACCGATCCCGGTTCGGCGGTGTTCGGGGACGTGAACGTCGGGCTCGATCCCGGCGACCGAGTCCTCCGCTCCGGTGAGTCCGAGGAGTTGTGCACCGCCGTCACGCTGATGCTGAGGGCTCCCGACGAAGTTCAGGCGCAAACCCAACGACAGGACTTTGTGGTCGTCGCCGAACAGCACACCGACGACCTGGAGGAGGTGCAACGGTGAATCGCCAGTCGATTCCGCCACTGCCGCCGTTCGTTCGCCTCGCCGGGCGGGCGGCGATGGGCACGCTGGCTGTCATCGTGATCGTGGGCGTCCTGGCGATAGGCGCCGGACTTGGCTCGGGGTACCGCCCCGTCATCATCACGACGGGCAGTATGACACCGACCGCGCCGACCGGTTCGCTGGTGATCGCCGGTCCGGCTGATCAGGTCTATCGGGGAGACATCCTCGTGATGCGTCGGGACGGACGAGCGACCGTCACCCACCGCATCGTCGAGATCGAGTACAACGCCGACGGGGCGCCGTACGCCATCACCCGCGGGGACGCCAACGCCGAGATCGATGCCGCACCCTATGCCCTCGGCGGTGAGGAGCTCACGGGACGCTGGGTGGTGCCAGGGTTCGGCCGGCTTCTCCTCGCCATGGGCTCACCGCTCGCCGCCATCACGGTGATGACCTTGGCCGTGTCGGCCGTCGCCTTCGGGGCCCTCCGCCGGATCTGGGGGAGCGACCCGCCGAACGCGGCACCGGTGATCGTCAGCGACCAGCGCGGTGGATCTCGCCGCCTGCGGATGGCCGCCGGGGCTACGGTTCTCGGCGTGACGCTGGCGGGGGGCGGGGTCGCCTGGTCGCTCTACCTCAGCGTGGCGTCGGTGGGAAGCAATGTCTTCGCCACCGCCGAATGCTTCGATGCCCGACTGGCGGGTGTCCAAAGGGGCCAGGTCACGAGCGCCGCCGAAGCCATCGAGACCGTCTTGATCGGACCGGTCGATCCGTCCCGGTCGTTCCTGCTGTTCTCTGTTCGAAGCTCGTCGGGTGAGTCCGCCGATGCCCAGGTCATGGGAACGATGGTGGACGGCACAACGTTGGAGTTCCACCGCCGGACCGACGACGGCGCGCCCCCGACGGTCGAGATCGACTGGTCGGTCGTGGAGTACGCCTGCGGCGTGGCCGTTCAACGCGGTGTCATTCCCGGAGACGGAACGTCCCAGATCGACGTCCCGATTGCCGCGGTCGATCCCGGCTCCAGTTTCGCCACGGTCTCCTCGGCGCCCGATCGCGCCGATGCCGACTTCGGCGCCGACGATCTCCACATCGTCGAGCTGGCCGCCGCCGACACCGTGCGAATCCGCACCGCCGGCGCACCCTTGACGAGCGGGCGGTCGATCGCCTGGCAGGTGGTGTCCTTCACCGATCCGGGCGATGCCACCACCCAGACCCTGACGGGAACGCTCGGCCCGACGATGGGGTCGGCGAACCTCACACTCGCCTCGCCCGTCGATCCCCGGACCACGATCGTGCTGGCGACGGTCGCGTCGCCGTCGTCGGGCCCCGAGATCGGTGAACGAACCGTCCGGGCCCACCTGCTCGATTCGAACACGGTGGAGATTGCCCGGCTTCTGACCACCGAGTCGGTCGAGATCCACGTGCAGGTCGTCGAACTCACCGACGGGACAACCGTGCGCCGCGGAATCCTCGAGCTCGATCCCGGTGAGACGTCCGTCGCGGTGACGATCCCTGCGCTCGACCCGGCGCGGACGACGGTGGCTTCCACGGTCTCGCTGCCGGGATCGCAGAGCGGCGGAGCCACCGACAGCGCCACCGGCGGCATCGTCGGGGAAGCCTCGGCGACCGCCCGACTCGTCAATCCGGCGACGATCGCCGTGGAGCGGCAAGCGTCGGCGGCATCGGCCTCCTTCGCCTGGCAAGCGGTCACCTGGGGTGGACCATCTTGGGCCGATCCGCTCTCGCCGTTCCGTCAGCGCATCGACGTGACCGCCGCCGGAGTGGACGCACCCAACGGCTACACGACGCCCCTCACCTTCGATCATGCGGCATTGGTGGACGCCGGGCTGGCCCTGGCCGACGGTCGCGATACACGCGTGTGGCGATACGACGGCTCGGGGTGGATCGAACTCGATCGGGTTCTCGACGACAACAGTGGATGGAACCAGCCATCGACGACGATCTGGTTTCGAACCCAGGAATCGATCGTCGCCGGCGAACGGATCTCGTACTGGCTGTATTTCGGGAACGAGAGCCCGCCGGCGGTGCTCGACGACCCTGACAACGTCTGGCTGCTCCGAGAAGGCTTCGAGGACGGAACGCTCGGCGCCTTCGAGGACCGGACGGCTGGGACGGCGTGGTATCGAGCCCTGCCGTGGACCCGCCGCCAGCAGCTGACGATCGACGCCGCCAACGTCGCATCGGGGCTCACCGACCAGCCGGTCCTCATCCGTCTCACCGACCCGGACCTGACCGCCTCCGCCCAGCCCGACGGGTCCGACTTCCGATTCACCGCCGCCGACGGAGTCACACCCCTCCCGCACGAGATCGAGTCCTGGACACCGGCCACCAACACACTCACCGCCTGGGTCCGGCTGCCGTTCATCAGCGCAGGCAGCGACACGGGGCTCTACCTGTACTACGGGGCGCTGGACGCCCCCGATCAGCAGGCGACGCGACAGGTCTGGGTCAACGATCTCGCAGCATGGAATCTGGCCAGGGATCCCGCCGGTCCGGCACCCACCCTCGACGACTCGTCGACCGGGAACCACGACGGTCTGGCGTTGGCCGACACCGCGGCGACCTCCACGCCGACCGGACCGGCTGTCGTGCTCGACGGAACCACGGACCGGCTCGAAGCCGCCCCCTTCGATCTTCCCGACGACGGGTTCACCGTCGCCGCCTGGATCCGCGTCGACGGCCTCGGAACCGATCCGGCGATTGTTGCCCAGGGCGACCCGACAGGAACCGGTGTCTTCGAGCTCGGGATCGACACGACGACCGTGCCGGCATCGCCGACAGCTCGTTTCGTCCTTCGGGTGAACGGGACGCCGGTCGAGGTGAGCGGCGGTTCGGTCGCAGTCGGGGCCTGGCACCATCTGGCGGCCACATGGGACGGGTCCGTCGTCACCCTCTACGTCGACGGTGTGAGCGTCGGCACGGCGCCGGCGGCCGGGCTGACCCCGAACGGATCGGCGATGCCCGTCGTCCTCGGAGGCAACCCCGACGGCAGCCGGACGCTCCAGGGAGCGCTGGGGCAGGTGCGGTTGGGAGACGGCGCCTGGACGCCGGCGCGGGTCCGGTTCGCCGAGGCCAACCTGCGGAACCCCTCCGGCGCGGTCACAGCGTCGGGAGCGGTCGGAGGCGCATGGTTCGATCAGGGCGACTGGACCATTCGCCGCCCTCTGGCCGTCGACCGGACGCTCGTGGCGGGGCCCCTCAGCGACTTCCCCCTCCTGGTGCAACTGGCCGATACCCGCCTGGCGGCCAATGCCCAGCCCGACGGCGACGACCTGGTGTTCGTGGCTGCCGACGGGGTGACCCGGCTGGACTACGAGATCGAGGCGTGGGACGGCTCCACCGGGGCCCTCACCGCCTGGGTGCGGTTGCCGGTGCTCGACGACGGATCGGACACTCGGCTCTTCCTGTATCTGGGCAATCCGGCAGCCGCGGATCAGACCGATCCCGAGGCGGTGTTCGGCGGCGACGCCGACCTGGTGGCCAACTGATGAGCCACCCGGCCTACTCGCCGGGAACCAAAACGGGCACATCTTCCCCGCGTACTCCAGCCGGGGCGCAAAGGTGCCGATCGACTAGCAGGTAGTCAATCAGGAGATCAACCCATGCAAGCACTCGAATCCCGCTCCAAGAACCCGATCAAGGTTCTTCTCTCGGTCGCGGTTCTGCTGGTCGGTATGGCCACGATCGCGGTCACATCGTTGGCGCTGTTCACCGACACAGCGACCGTCGGCGCCAACGCCTTCACGACCGGAACGATCGACATCAACGCCAACCCGGCGACGGCAGTGCTCACCATGCCCGCCATGGTGCCCGGCGACCAGGTCACCGCCCCGTTGAACGTCAGCAACGATGGTTCGCTCGAACTGCGCTATGCCGTCGAATCCACCACCACCGAGGACGTGCTGGCGTCCGAGCTCGTGCTCACCGTCAAGAGCGGCGTAACCACCTGCGACGACGCCAACTGGGCCGCCGACGGCACCACGCTCTACTCGGGCCGGCTCGGGAGCACGACGACCGATGCGATCATGGGATCGGCCACACCCGGCTTCGACGCCGGTGACCGGGTCCTGGCCTCGACCGCTGCCGAGGTGCTGTGCTTCAACGTGACCCTGCCGATCTCGGCGACCGCCGGGCAGGGGACGACCACGGTGGCGACCCTCGACTTCGAGGCCGAGCAGACCGCCAACAACCCGTAGAAACCGGTTGACCGGGAATGACTGGACGACGGCTCCGCCTGCGAGCGCTGGCCGGTGTGCTGGCGCTGCTGGCGCCCGTCGCGCCGGTCCTCGGACCGGGTGCAGCGGCGTCGCCAATCGGCGGGGGCGATCCGCTCCCCGCCGTCCCGGCCCCCGTGGTCGCCGAGCTCGCTGCAAGCTCGGCACCCGGACCACGGGGGCCCGGCGCTCGGGTGCGCTTCGAACCGAACGAGGGCCAGTTCGATCCGGCCGCCGACTACCGGGTCGGTATCGGTCCCGAGGAGATCTACCTGGTCGATGGCGGCGTGATCATCGATCGCAGCCAAGGAGTCGACAGCCACGCCATCGCCCTCACCTGGACCGGCGCAGACCGCCAGGTCACCGCCGAGGGTCAGTCGCCCGTCGGCGGGCGCACATCCTACTTCACCGGATCGGACCCGGCGGAATGGGTGACCGGGGTGGTGTCGTATTCGTCGGTGACCTACCGGGACATCTATCCAGGGATCGACGTGGACTATCTCGGCGTCGCCGGATCTTTCCGCTACGACCTGCGGGTTGCGCCGGGTGCCGACCCGACCCCGATCGCCCTCGCCGTCGAGGGGGCCGACGCCGTCCGCATCGGTGGTAGCGGCGGTCTGGTGATCGACCGGTCGGTCGGTCCGCCGCTCCGGTTCTCGGCACCGCTGGCCTACCAGGAGACCGCCGACGGACGGTCGATCGTCGACAGCGCCTATCACCAGTGGCCCGATGGCTCGTTCGGATTCACGGTCGGCGACTTCGACCCCGCCCTCGAACTGGTCATCGATCCGACCCTCGAGTACTCGACCTATCTCGGGGGAGGCGACGTCGATCAGATCCACGACATTGCTGCTGACGGCACCGGCGCCGTCTACGCCGTCGGCGCCGCCCGGCTTTCCTATCCCACCACCGTCGGTGCCTACCAGGAGAGCGCCGCCTCCGGATTCGACGTGGTCGTGACCAAGATGGCGCCCGACGGGCAGTCGCTCGTCTACTCGACCTACATCGGCGGGGACTCGGACGAGACCGGCTACGCCATCGCCGTCGACGCCGGCGGGAATGCCTACGTCACGGGAGAGACCGCGTCCGACGACTTCCCGACCGCCGGCCCACCCTTCGACGGCATCCGTGACGGAGTCGATGCCTTTGCGACCAAGCTGTCGGCCGATGGTTCATCGCTCGTGTACTCCACCTTCCTGGGTGGCGCCAACGCCGAACGGGGCGATGGCATCGCCGTCGACACCACGGGCAGCGCCTATGTCGTCGGACGCACCGAATCGAGCGACTTTCCCCTCCAGAATCCCCTCGATGGAACCCTGGGCGGAAGCCAGGACGCCTTCGTCGCCCGGCTGAACCCATCGGGCGGCACCCTCGTCTATTCGACGTACCTCGGCGGATCGAGCGGTGACGACGCGGCCGGGATCGTGCTCGACGCCACCGCGCAGGCCTGGGTTGTCGGTTCCACGAGCTCCACCGACTTCCCGACGACGCCCGGGACCTACAAACCAACGCGGGTCGATCCGTCGGCCGACGTCTTCCTCAGCGGCCTGGCGGCCGGCGGCGGGACGGTCGTGTACGGCACGTACCTGGGCGGGACGAGTGCCGATCGGGGCAAGGCGATCGACATCGACAGCGCTGGGGCGCTCTACCTGACGGGCTCCGCCAAGGCCGGCTTCCCGACCACGCCGGGGGCGTGGGACACGATCGCTGACACCGGACTCGACGGGTTCGTCGCCAAGATCGACCCCGCTCTCACCGGGGTCGACGAGTTGAGGTACTCGGGTTACCTGGGCGGTGAAGGCTCCGACCGCATGAACGCCATCGCCGTCGACGGTTCGGGCCGGGCCCACGTGGCGGGGGAGACCGGCGCCATCGGCCTGGCCACCGCCGACGGATACGACCAGGTCCCCGACGGCACGGATGCCATCATGGCGATCATCTCCGCCGACGGCTCGGCCAAGGTCTACGCCACCTATCTCGGCGGTGCCGGAACCGACGTCGCCACCGGAATCTCCCTCGACGGGTTCGGCATCGACATCGGCGGCTACACCGATTCACCCGATTTCCCCCTCCTCAACGCCTACGACTCGACCGCCGTCTTGTTCGACGGGTGGCTGGCCCGGTTCACCCCTCTCGCACCGTTCACCGTGAACTCGACGGTCGACCGGGTGGACCAGGTGATCGGCGACGGCGCGTGCGACACCGGATTCACCGTCGGTCCCGACCCCGAGTGCACGCTCCGCGCCGCAATCCAGGAGGCCAACGCATCGGCCGTGGACGAGATCGTCGTCCCCGCCGGCACCTACACGCTGACCATCCTCGGTACCGGCGACGACAACGCTGAGAAGGGCGATCTCGACATCCTCGATTCGTTGACGATCACCGGGGCGGGGGCGGCGACCACGATCATCCAGGCCGGCACCGATGCCACCAACGGCATCGACCGGGTCTTCGACATCAAGGCGACCGCGACCGATTCGGTGTCGATCTCCGGGGTGACGATCCGCCATGGTCAGGAGGCGGACGGCGCCGGTTTGCGCACGGTCAGCCCGCTCGCAATCGAGGACGCCGTCGTCATCGACAACACGGGCACGGGCAGCGGAGGCGGCGTGTTCGTCAGTGGGTCGGTGGCCGCCCTGACCATTCGCGCTACCACGCTGACCGGAAACGCCGCCGACGACGGCGGCGCCCTCATGACCAAGGACGGGATGATCACCGTCGAGGACTCCACGATCTCGGCCAACGACGCTGGACGGCGAGGCGGCGGGGTCTACACCGATGGCGGCGCCCTGACCGTCCAGCGAACCGTCCTCGACGCCAACGCCACCGCCGGCGAGGACGGCGGGGCCATCAACAATCTGAAGGGCACGGTGACGATCACCGACTCGACGATTTCGGGCAACACCGGCGCCCGTCGCGGCGGGGGTGTCTACAACGACAGCGGGCCGCTGACCATCGAACGGTCACTGGTGGCTGGGAACTCGGCCGGCTCCGAGGACGGTGGCGGGATACTCAGCCGGGGCGGGAGCGCAGTGCTCACTGTCACCAACTCGACGATCAGCGGCAACTCGGCCGGTCGCGACGCCGGCGGGGTGATCAGCGACCGCCCGGCGTCCATTCTCAACTCCACCGTCACCTTGAACTCGGCGGCCGGCGTCGGCGGCGGCCTGATGCAGTCGAGCGACGTGTTCGAGCTCCAGAACACCATCGTCGCCGGGAACTTGTCAGGTGGTGACTGCTCCGGCACCTTGGTCTCGCTCGGCAACAACATCGATGGAGGGTCCAGCTGTGGGCTCTCGCAACCGACGGACCAGACGAACACCGACCCGCTCCTCGGTCCCCTCCAGAACAACGGCGGTCCGACGCTCACCCATGCTCTGGCAGGGTCGAGCCCGGCGATCGACAATGGGAACGATGCTGCTGCGCCGGCGGTCGATCAACGCAGTGTCGCCCGGCCCCTCGACGGCGATCTCGACGCGATTCCCACCAGCGATATCGGAGCATTCGAGCTCGACCCCGCCGAGATCAATCAACCACCGGTTGCGAGCGATGACAGCGCAACGACGCCGGCCGACACCCCGGTCGTGATCGACGTGCTGGCCAACGACACCGATCCGAACGGCGACCCGCTCACCGTCGACTCGGTGACCCAGGGCGGCAACGGCGCAGTGACGAACAACGGCGGCGATGTCACCTACTCGCCGAACGCTTCGTGGACCGGTGTCGACACCTTCACCTACACGGTCACTGACGGCAACGGCGGCTTCGACACCGCCGCAGTGACCGTCACGGTGTTCTCGACGACGATGGTCGTCAACTCGACCGGCGACCAGGGCGACACCAACGCGGGCGACGGGAACTGTGACACCGGGTTGTTGAACTCCGAGGGTTCGAATGCGTGCACCCTCCGGGCGGCCATCGAGGAGGTCAACGCCAATGGCGCGGGGTGGGCCATCGAGTTCGCCATGCCGGCCACCGAGCCGGGCCACAGCGGCGGGATCTGGACGATCGCACCGGGTTCTGCCCTGCCGCCGCTCGCCACCGACGTCCGCATCGACGCCACCACCCAGTCCGGCTTCACCATGACTCCTGTCGTCGAGCTGGCCGGCACGTCGGCTGGTGCTACGAGCAACGGGTTGACGGTGGCCGGCGACGATGCCGAGATCCGCGGCCTGGCCATCAATCGGTTCGGAGGGGACGGCATCCTCGTCCAGAACGGGGCATCGGGCACCCTGATCGCCGGCAACCACATCGGGACCGACCCCGGCGGCTTCATCGCCTGGGGCAACGGAGATCGGGGAGTCGACCTCACCACCGGATCGGGGCCGACTACGGTCGGGGGAACGGCCCTTGCCGATCGGAATCTGATCTCGGGCAACGGCAACGACGGCATCGTGATCTGGCAGTCCGACGCCAACACCGTCATCGGCAACTACATCGGGACCGACGTCACCGGCAACGCTCCGCTCCCCAACGCCGCCGACGGGATCGCCCTCGGGGGCACCAGCAGCAACAACACGATCGGTCAGCCGGGCGCCGGCAATGTTCTGTCGGGCAACACCAACGACGGCCTGGAGTTCGACGACGACCTGACCGGCAACATCGCCCGCGGCAACATCATCGGCCTCGGCGCCGACGGCGACACCATCGTCGCCAATGGTCGACACGGCCTGGTTCTGTACAACGGGGTCAACGCGACCCAGATCGGCGGTGCCGGCGCCGGCGACGGCAACCTGATCTCGGGCAACACCGCCTCGGGTCTGATCATCGACGGCAACGGCAACCTCGCAACGGCCGGCAACGTGATCCGGGGCAACTTGATCGGCACCGATGTCACTGGATCGCTGCCTCGGGGCAACGGCGCAGCGGGCATTCACCTCTTCGCGTCGGCCAACACGACGGCGATCGGTGGTGGAGCGGCCTCGGACGGCAACGTCATCGCCCACAACGCGGGAGCCGGCATCCTGATCACAGGCGCCGGAACAGATCAGAACAGCGTCATCGGTAACCAGATCACGGCGAACGGTGGGATCGGCATCGATCTCGGCGCTGCCGGCGTCACGGCCAACGATGTCGGCGACGCCGACTCCGGGCCCAATGGCCTGCTCAACTTCCCGGTCCTCACCGGCGCATCCGAG
Source organism: Acidimicrobiales bacterium (assembly GCA_041576015.1). Lineage (GTDB taxonomy): Bacteria > Actinomycetota > Acidimicrobiia > Acidimicrobiales > SZUA-35 > JABDIY01. Next base: position 13,936 of record JBFGLT010000005.1, on the reverse strand, counting down.
CTCGGCGGGCTGGTGACGGTCGACTTCGACCTGGATGTTCCGGCCGGCGACTACCGCATCGACTTCTTCACCAACACCGCCGGTGCCGATCCGAGCGGCTATGGGGAAGGTGAGTCGTTCGCTCACGCCGAGACCATCACCCACACCGGCAGTGGCAGCGAGACCTTCGTCGCCACCTTCGCCGGTGCCGACGGGGACGTGCTCAGCGCCACGGCCACCGTCGAGCTGGCCGGACCGGCATACGGCTCGACCTCCGAGTTCTCTCTCTCCCGGATCGTCCAGTCGGGCTCGTTCGTCGTGAACTCGACCGGTGACGCGGCCGATCTCATCATCGGAAACGGGATCTGCGAAACCGGCACCCCCGGCGAGTGCACGCTGCGGGCGGCCATCGCCGAGGCCAACGCCGCCGCCGGCCCCGATGTCATCGACTTCGACATTCCCGCCGCCCTCGTCGGCGGAGCCCACACGATCACCGTGTCGGCCGGTGGGCTACCGCCCATCACCGGCTCGGTGACCATCGACGGGGCATCGGAACCGGACTTCGCCGGCATTCCGGTCATCGAGCTCGACGGAACGGCGACCGGCGTGGGTGTCGACGGTCTGTACCTCGATGCCGGCAGCGACGGTTCGGTCATCACGAACCTGGCGATCAACCGCTTCGGCCGCGACGGAATCCAGGTCTGGAACTCGGACGGCCACGTACTCACCGGCAACCACATCGGGACCGACGTCACCGGCACACTCGATCGCGGAAACGCCGGAGAGGGCATCCGGGTCACCGGTCAGGGCATCAGCATCGGCGGCACCGGTGCCGGCGACGGCAACATCATCGCCGGCAACGACGGGAACGGCATCCGCATCGCCAACGGGTCCGACGATCTGACGATCCAGGGGAACCGGATCGGGGTCGGATCGGGTGGTGAATCCCTGGGGAACGCCGGGCACGGTATCTCGTTCGGGGCGTTCGACTCGAGCGGCACGCTCATCGGTGGCGACGCCGCCGGATCGACGAACGTCATCGCCCACAACGGCGGCGCCGGCGTGGGGTCGTCGGGCATCGGGACCGGCAATGCGGTGATCGGCAACTCGATCTTCGACAACGCGGCACTCGGGATCGACTGGAATCTCGACGGCGTGACCGCCAACGATCCCGGCGATGCCGACACCGGGTTCAACGGGCTGTCGAACTTCCCCGTCATCGCCCGGGCCGCCGAGATCACCGGTGTCGTGACGGTCGATGTCGATCTCGACGTACCCGCCGGCGACTACCGCATCGAGCTGTTCACCAACCCGGTCGGACCGGATCCGAGCGGCTTCGGCGAAGGCGAGACCCTCGTCCAGTCGTTCACCGTCACGCATCTGGGTGGGGGAAACCAGAGCTTCTCGAGCACGCTGTCGGGGAGCATCGGTGATGTCCTGACCGCCACGGCGACCCTTGTACTGGCCGGACCGACCTTCGCGTCGACATCGGAGTTCTCGCCGGCGGCAGTCGTCGTCGACGGCTTCACGGCCACGATCGCCGGCTCCGTGCTCGAGGACGTCGACGGCGACGGCGACATCTCCGTCGACGGGACCGGCGTCGGCGGGGTTCAGGTGTGGGTGTTCGCCGATCAGGGCAACGGCGTGCCCGACGCCGGCGATCCGATCGCAGCGACCGCGGTGACCGACGGGGCGGGAGCGTGGTCGGTCGTCGCCGGTGGCAACGGCACCTACTGGGTGGCTGTCGATTCGACAGACGTCTCTGCTGCGACCGGATACAACGCAGCGTTCGGGATCGATGACGTGTGGGCCGAGCAGACCTATGCGTCGGCGGGCGCAGTGACCTACGACGGCACCACCCACAGCTTCACCGTTGCCGACGGCCCGCTGGTCGGCGGCATGGACCCGAGGCGTGCCGACGGATTCCCGTCGCTCACCGATGCCGAACACCTGCACCGGGTCATCCTCGCCGGGGCCGATGTCACCGGCGTGGAGACCGGGTTCTCGTTCCAGGTGATCTCCACCACAGGCGACGAACCCGGCCCCGGCGAGTTCGCCGACGTGTCAGCCTGGGAGGCCTTCGACCCCGGCGCCAGCGGTGTGGGGGTCGATCCCGACGGCTACCGGGGGATCGCCGACGACGGTCGGTACCAGTACTTCGCTCCCCACGGCGACGGTGTGACCTACCACGGTGAGGTCCTCCGGTACGACAGTGAGGGGCCCTTCACCGATCCAGCGTCGTGGGCGGCCTTCGACCCGAGCGCCAATGGCATCGGCACCACTCCGATCGGTTACGGGGGAGCGCTGTTCGACGGCCGCTACCTCTACTTCTCGCCCTACGGCAACCGGCACGGTGAGGTGCTCCGCTACGACACCCAGGGATCGTTCACCGCCCCCGGCTCATGGTCGACCTTCGATCCCGGAGCGGGCGGCGTCGGCAGTGATCCCGACGGCTACCTCGGTCTCACCTGGGACGGCCGCCACGTGTACTTCACCCCGTACGACAACGGCAGCGGCCGCCACGGCGAGGTCCTGCGCTACGACACCCAGGGCTCGTTCTCCAGCGCTGGCTCGTGGGCCACCTTCGATCCGGGCGCCAACGGGGTGGGCGGCGACCCCGACGGCTACGTCGGCGCCACCTTCGACGGCACCTACGTCTACTTCGCTCCCAACCACAACGGCGGCGGGTACCACGGCGAGGTGCTTCGCTACGACACGCGCCTGGCCTTCGTCGCACCGAGTGCCTGGACGACCTTCGACCCTGGCGCCAACGGAGTCGGGGCGATCGCCGACGGCTTCATCGGCGCTGTCCTCGACGGCCGGTACGTCTACTTCGTGCCAAGCACGAGCGACACCGGCCGGCACGGTGAAGTCCTCCGGTACGACATCGCCGGTTCCTTCACCGACCCGGCCTCGTGGTCCGCTTTCGATCCGGGCACCGGCGGGGTGGGCACCGATCCCGACGGCTACCGGGACGCCACCTTCGACGGCCGCTATCTCTATCTCGCCCCCTACGACAACGGCACTGGGCCGCACGGAGAGGTGCTGCGGTTCGACACCATCGGTGCCTTCGGCGATGCAGCCGCCTGGAGCACCGTCGATCCCGGCACCGGCGGGGTGGGCACCGATCCCGACGGTTACTCCGGGGCGCTCTTCGACGGCCGGTACGTCACCTTCAGCCCCCTCGACAACGGAAGCGGCGCCCACGGCGAGGTGCTGCGCCACGACACGGCGCGTGCCGGCCAGGGGTCGTTGCGCCAGTTCATCGACAACGCCAACGCCATCACCGGCGTCCAGACCAGCCGCTTCGCCATCCCGACCACCGATCCGGGTTACGCAGCGGCTCCGCTCAGCTACACGATCCAGCCGGCCGCTGCGCTGCCGGTGATCACCGACACCGTCGAGCTCGATGCCACCAGCCAGTCCGGCTTCGCCGGTTCCCCGATCGTCCAGCTCGATGGCTCCCAGGCCGGGGTGGCTGCGTCCGGTCTGACCGTCGATGCGTCGACGGCCACCGTCCGAGGATTCGTGATCAACCGGTTCAGTACCGGGATCTCGGTGATCGGCGGGGCAGGCAACGCGATCGCCGGCAACTTCATCGGTCCCGACGTCACCGGCACGATCGGTGAGGTCGGCAACACCGATGACGGGATCCGCATCTCTGGCGCGACCGGCACGATCGTCGGTAGTTCGAACCCGACTGATCGAAACGTGATCTCCGGCAACCGGTTGCGGGGCGTCTTCATCGACGACTTCTCCGACGGGGTGCCAGCGGTATCGAATGGAACGATGATCCTGGGCAACTACATCGGGACCGACGCCGCCGGTTCGGCCGCACTGGCCGTCGACGGAACCGGCGCCGCCCAGCAGATCGGAATCGCGGTATGGGACGGCCCCGCCAATACCTTCGGGGGACCGGCGGCCGGTGAGTTCAACGTCATCTCCGGCAACGAGTGGTACGGGATCTACCTGTGGGGGCCGAACGCGACCGGCAACGCCGTGCAGGGCAACATCGTCGGGCTCGATGCCGGCGGAGCCGTTCCGGTGGGCAACGGCGTTGACGATCCGGCCACCAGGGCCGGGATCTACATCAGCAATGCTCCGGGCAACCTGATCGGCGGGGTGGCGCCGGGCGAGGGAAACGTCATCGCCGGCAACGACGCCCACGGTGTGATCGTCCACAACGGCGGTGCGGTCGGCAACGCCATCGCCGGCAACGAGATCCACGGCAACGCCGGTCTGGGCATCGACCTTGGCATGAACGGCGTGAACCCGAACGATCCACTCGATCCCGACGCCGGCGCCAACGACTGGCTCAACTTCCCCGAGTTGGCTAACGCGGTGGCAGCAGCGGGCATGGTCTCTGTCGACGTCGCTCTCGACGTCCCCGCCGGCGATTACCGGCTGGAGTTCTTCACCAACCCATCGGGCGCCGACCCTTCAGGGAATGGCGAGGGCGAGGTGTTCCGTCACGCCGAGCTCGTGACGCATCCCGGCAGCGGCCGCCAGAGCTACACCGTGTCGCTGCCCGGGGTGGGCGGTGAACGGCTGACCGTCACCGCCACCGAGAGCGCCGGCACCAGCCTGGGAAGCACATCGGAGCTCTCGGCCTACGCCCTGGTCGCACCGGCGGGTGCAAGGATCCAGGACGCAAGCGTCCGGCGTTCGGATCTACGGGAGGTCGGGACGGTACCGTCGGTGCCCGGAGTCGCCGGCAGCGGTTTCGAGTTCTCGGCGGGGAGTGACCGGCTTCTCGGTCCCGCCGTCGACATCGTCTCCGGTCAGCTCACGCTGTCGGCCTGGGTCAACCCCGACACCCTGGGCACCGATCCCCGAGTGCTCGCCAAAGCGGCGACGGCCGGCGACGCCGTCTACGAGTTGTTCATCGACGATGCCACCGCGGAAGCGGTCGCCCGTCTCACCGTCGGGGGAGCCACCGTCGAAGTGCGCGGCGGCGTCGTGACCCCCGGGACCTGGCAGCAGCTGACCGCAACCTGGGATGGGACGACGATCGTACTCTACGTGGATGGTGTCGCCGTCGACTCGATGCCCGCCGCCGGCAGCATCGCCACCGATCTGGGCCTTCCCGTCGCAGCCGGAAACCTGGCGGCCGCCGACCGGGGACTCGACGGCACCCTCGACCACGTGTGGATCGGGCACGCTGCCTGGTCGAATGATCGGGTGGCGACCGCGTTCAACAACGTGAGCGATCCGGCCTCGTTCGTGACCATCGGCGGACCCCAGACCGGCGTGCCCGGCGCCTGGACCGTCTCGACGGCGGTCAGTCGGTCCGGCGGCAACGCCCTTCAGGCCCCGCCGACGGCATCGGGATCGGCGGCTTGGGCGACGGCCACGACGCTGGACGAGCCGGGCATCGAGTTCGAGGCGTGGTGGCTGCTGAGCGATCCGGGTTCGGTTGAGGTCGCCGGAGGCAGTCGGACCGGAGCGGTGCCCACCGATCAGAACGAGGCCGGTCTGATCGGCGGCCTGTTCGATCTGGCGACGCTCCGGAATGGAACGAGGACCCAGGATGCGACGTCGGCCACCGGCGCAGCCGCCGGCACCTGGGTCAACGTGATGTTCCGAACCGATGAAACGGGGAGCAGCTCCCTGACCATCGACGACGTCCCGATCATCGGGCCGATTCCCCACGCGGCCGGCGAGAGCACCGGTTCGGTCGGCCTCCGGGCCGGCGAGCTCCCGATCGGCATGACGTGGCACATCGACGACATCCGGCTGCGCCGGCTGGTGAGCGACGAACCTGTCGCCACCCTCGGCCCACTGGATCGAAACTGAGGCGCGATCACCCCTGCTCCCTCACGTGCCGGTGTGTCGCGTCAGTCGAGCTGGTCGAGCAGCCAGTTGGACATGGCGGCGAGCACGTCTTCCTGCTCCGGCTCGTTGAAGCACTCGTGCCGCAGGCCCTCCCAGACCTTGTACGTGACGTTGGGGAGGTTCCGGAGCGGCGCGCTGGCGCTGAGTGGCACGAGCTCGTCGTCGCCGCCGTGCAGTACGTACGTGGGAATCGAAATCCGATCGATGGCCGCCCTCGTACGGTCCATCGCGGCGAAGATCGCCTTGCCCAAGCTGGCAGTGGCCCCCGCCGTGACCAGTGGATCGTTGACGTAGGCCTGCTGAACGGCAACGTCGCGACTGAGGAGTACACCGTCTATCTTGTTCGGAATGAACAGCCGGGGGGCCAACCGACCAACCAACGGAGCGGTCACTCGCTTCCAGGTCTCCACCTCGGCCTCCAGGGCCGGTGCGCTCAGCACGGCGAGATCGGGCGGCGGCCGGTCGCTGACCAGATACGCCGCCGAAACCAGTCCGCCGAGCGAGTGGCCGAGGAGCACGACGGGGACCCCCAGGTCGCGCCGCTCCACCATGAGCGCCTCCACGTCGTCGAGCAGCTGGTCGAAGCTGTCGACGTGGGCCCGGCGGCCCTCGGACTGGCCGAAGCCGAGCTGGTCGAAGGCGAGCACGTCGAAGCCAACCGTCGCCAGGTGATTCCCCACATGCTGGTAACGACCACTGTGTTCTCCGATGCCGTGCACGATCAGCACCGCCGCCTGTGGGTTGGCCACCTCCCAGCGGCGCCGCAGTTGGGTGCCGCCCCGTGAGTTGGTTGCGAAAAATTCGACAGCAGTCACGGGGGTGGAGCCTATCGGCCACGAGCACCAGGGTGATCGCCGGCGCCCTGGCCGGCGGGGCCGTTGGCGCGCTGGCGCGAGCAGCGACGTTCGAGGTGCTCGATCGGCCCGTTCTGGCCCTGCTCACGGTCAACCTGGTCGGGTCGTTCATTGCCGGGTTCGCCGTCGTTCGGCTGGCCGGCCGCTCGATCTGGGCGACCGCCGTCGTGACGGGATTCTGCGGCGGCCTGACGTCGCTGTCGACATGGGCGGTCCAGGTGGTCGATCTGGTCGACGACGGCGACCGATCGCTGAGCGTCGCCGTCGTCGTCGTCACCGCAGCCGGGGCCCTGGCCGGTGCCGCCGCCGGGCGGTGGGCGGCCCGATGACTGCGGCAGTGCTCGTCGCCTGCGGCGGAGCGGTCGGAGCTCTCCTCCGGCTCCTGCTCACCCGAGCCGATGGGGAGGTGCCGTGGCGCCTCATCGGGGTCAATGTGGCCGCCTCGGCCCTCGCCGCAGTGGCCTCCGGGCTGGAGGGTCGTCTCGTGTGGTTGGTGTCGGTCGGCTTCCTCGGTGCCCTGTCCACCTGGTCGTCGCTGGCGGTCACCGTCGTCGACCGATGGCAACGGGGACGACGGGCTGTCTCGGCGGCGACGCTGGTGGTCACGATGGTCGCTTCGGTCATGGTCGTGGCTCTGATCAAGGCGCTCTGAGAAGCTCGGAGTCGGGGCCGCCGCCCTGCGAACGCCGCTGACCGACCGCTACCGAGCGAAGTTGGCGCGTCCCACGAGCCGGGCGCCCCGCCGCCGCGCATGCAGCGTCCACGCCGCAGACGCGCACAACATCGCCGCACCGGCACCGAGCAAGGTGAGGGCTCCGGGCACCATCGAACCGAACATCACCGACGCGATGGCGCCGGTGATCATTCCTTGGGTGGGGGCCAGCGACGACACCAGTCGCGGAATCCCGAGCGCCAGGATCAGCCAGAACCCCGCGGTACCGAACGCCCAGACCGAAACCCGGCGGAGGACCATCGGCCGGTCCCGTGTGACGGTGAGCGCAAGCACGGTTCCGGCGCCGGCCAGCAACCCGGCGATGAGGCCGGCCTGCCCGAGGGCGTCCCGAACGGGACCGAGGAACGACAGCCCGGCGGTGGGGAGGGCTACGCGAAGGGCCGGGGCCTGCGGGAGGACCGCCTCGAGCTCGGGCCGATCGGCGACCAGGACGTTGCGGGCGGCGGTGCCAACCGCTGTCGCGTGGAGGACGGTGTCGGTGTCGTCACCGGTGAGCGCCTTGCGGTGGATCTCGACGAGGCCGTCGCGGACGAGCAAGGCGACGGCCGGGTCGTCGAGCGTCCGGTCGGCGACATCCTCGAGCTGCCGGCGGGAAACGGCCACGCCCGGCGGGAGGAGGTCTTCGAGCCGGTCGGCCAGGACCCCCACCATCGCCCCTCGCAGCTCGGGGTTCTCGAACATCTGATCGGCCAGCTCCTCCGATCGGGACGGGTCGAGGGCGGTGCGGGTGATCGTGAACGACGCCCAGCCCACCGAACCGAGAAACAGCGACACTCCGAGAACGAGTGCCGAGAGGCTGCGGCGCATCCCGCGAGTCTCGCATGCCCAAGAGAGCGTGTCGCGGCGCATACCACTACTGTCGGCCGGACCGTGTCCATTGGAAGCGCCCTGCTCATCTTCGCCGGTGGCTGTTTTGCCGGGTTCGTCAACGCTCTGGCCGGTGGGGGGTCGCTCCTCACCGTTCCGCTTCTTTCGCTGGCCGGCGTCGAAGGCCTGCTCGCCAACGGAACCAACCGGGTCTCGGTTCTGCTGGCGACCCTGTCGACTGGCCTGGGATTCAAGCGGGGCGGGTTCGTCGACTGGTCACAGATCCTACCCGTTGCCGGGCCGGCGGTGGTCGGCGGCACGGTCGGCTCGATCGCCGTGTCCCAGATCGACGACCAGCTGTTCGAGCGAATGTTCGGGATCATCATGATTCCGCTCCTGGTCCTGTCGCTGCGGCCGCCGCGCAAGAACGGTGCCAAGACCCGCTGGCCGGCCTGGCTCACCGTGATCGTGTTCTTCATGGCCGGTGTGTACGCCGGCGCCATCCAGGCCGGGGTCGGCCTGATCCTGCTCTTGATCCTCAACCGGGCCGGCCACGACCTCGTCACCGGCAACGCCATCAAGAATTTCGTGGTCACCGGTGTGTCACTCATCGCCGTCCCGGTGTTCGTGCTCCAGGGACAGGTGCGCTGGCTGCCGGCGGTCGTGCTCAGCGCCGGCACCATGACCGGCGGCTACCTCGGTGCCAACAGCGCTGTGTCGGGAGGCGAGCGGGTCGTCAAGCCGGTGCTGGCCGTGGCCGTCGTCATCCTCGCCGGCCGCATGCTCGGCCTCTACTGACCGGTACTGACCGGCCTCGACCACCCCCCGCCCCTCTCGAAAAACCGTTCCGGGACCACACATGATGTGGTCGCCGCACGACATGTGGGCCGAATGTGGTCTCCAGACGACAGAAGCCGATCGGGGCATCGACCGGCACCTGTGCCCGGCCGGCTTCGGTGGGTTATGGCGTCCAGAAGGGGTGGGTGCCCGTGTCGCTCGGGGTGGTGAGGATTTCCGGACCGTCGTCGTTCACCAGGATCGTGTGCTCGAACTGGGCGGTGCGGCCACCGTCGACGGTCACGGCCGTCCACCCGTCGCTCCACATCCGGCCCCGCCACGAGCCGACGGTGATCATCGGCTCGATCGTGAAGGTCATGCCCGGCTCGATCACCTGGTTCAGATCGGGATGGAAGTAGTGGCAGATCTGGAGATCGGTGTGGAACTGCTCCCCGATCCCGTGTCCGACGAAATCGCGAACGACCCCGAATCCGTTGGCTTCGGCGTGGGTCTGGATCGCCCGGCCGATGTCGTTGAGACGGTTGCCCGCTCGGGCTGCTGCGATCCCTCGCTCCGTGCACTCCCGGGTGACCCGGACCAGCCGTTGGGACAGTGCGTCGACCTCGCCGACGAAGAACGTGGCGTTGGTGTCCCCGTGCACCCCCTCCTTGAAGAGCGTCACGTCGAGATTGAGAATGTCGCCGTCCTCTAGGGGACGGTCGTCGGGGATTCCGTGACAGATGACCTCGTTGACCGACGAGCAGACCGACTTGGGGAAGGGGTCTCTCGATCCGGGATACAAGAGCGGGCTCGGATAGGCACCGCGGCGAATCGCCTCGGCGTGACAGGCGGCGTCGAGGTCGTCGGTCGTGACGCCGGGGTGGATCAGGGTTCCGAGGTGCGCGAGCACGTCGGCGGCCTCGCGACCGGTCCGGCGCATCCGGGAGATCACGTCGGGTGCCTTGACCGCCGGTTCGTCCCAGCGCTCGTAGTAGTTGGAACCATCGGCCCACGGCGGTTTGTCGATGTGATCCGGAATGGGCCGGACTGGTGAAATGCGGCCCTGGCGGATCGGCTCGGTGCTGCGCTTGTGGCAGCGTTTGTATTTCTTGCCGCTGCCGCACCAGCACGACTCGTTGGCCTTTGGGAGGACTCGCATATCCCTGTCAGCCTACCCGTGGGGGCTGGCCTGTCGCCGAGTCGGCGTAGGCTGGAAGCGATGGGTGGTTCCCTCGCAGGCCAGCTCTTGGTGTCACGCCCGGACATGACCGATCCGAACTTCGACGGCACGATCACCTTCATCCTCGAACACGGCGACGAAGGCGCCGTCGGCGTGGTCCTCAACCGACCGTCGAGCCTGGCGGTGAGCGACCCGTTTCCGGACTGGGAGGATCTGGCCGGGCAACCGCCGGTGCTGTTTCATGGCGGCCCCGTTCAGGCCAACGCCATCATCGCCCTCGGCCGCTACCGCACCGACTCGCCGCCCGACGGCATCGTGGACCTTCCGTGCGATTTGGTCTCGATCGATCTCGACGAACAGCCGGCCCTGCTCCGCGGGGCGGGCTTGGTCGAACTTCGGATCTTCGCCGGGTACGCCGGCTGGGGCAACGGCCAGTTGGAGGACGAGATTCGTGTCGGGGCGTGGTGGCTCCTTCCCGGAAGTGCCGACGACGTGTTCACCCGGCACCCGCTCCATCTCTGGACGAACGTCCTCCAGCGAGGCGGCGGCGAACTTCGCTGGTTTGCGCATCTGCCGCTCGATCCAACGGCCAACTGAGGAGCGACCAGACGGCTCAACGGAATGGTGTGACCACCGGCCGACCGACGTATTCGACGACCCGCGCCCCGCCCCGCTCCTTGGCCTCGTACATCGCCTGGTCGGCGTGCTGGAGCAGTTCGTCAGGCGTGGCGCCCAAACCGGCCCGCGCCACCCCGATGCTCGTCGAGAGATGGACCGTGATATCCCCCATCTGCAGGGGCTGGGAGATCGAATGGACGACGCGATTGGCGAAAGCGGGAATGTCGACGGCGGTCGAGGTGTCGACGATCACGAGGAACTCGTCGCCGCCGAGGCGGCCCAGCACATGGGGTCGTTGCACGAGCCGTGTCAGTCGTCTCCCGATCTCGATGAGGACCTGATCGCCGACGAGGTGGCCATGGGTGTCGTTGGCCGCCTTGAACCCGTCGAGGTCGAGGAACATGGCCGCGACGTCGGGCACCGTCTTGCCGTGTTCGGGCGACAGCCGGTTGCCGAGGATGCGCATGAGCTGTGCCCGGTTGGCCAAGCCGGTGAGGGCGTCGTGGTCGGCCTCCCAGGCCAGCTCGCGGGATCGCGTCTCGAGTCGTTGGACCTCGGTTGCGTTGGCGTGGGCGGTCGAGACCTGCTTGGCGAACAGCTCGAAGGCGCGAACGTCGTTGGCTTCGAGCGGGTCCTCCGAGCTCGCCAGCCAGGCCCGCAGCACCAATGACTTGGAGCCGTCCTCCTGGATCCTGACTGCGGCCGCTGACCGGTAGTCGTGCAGGTGCAGAGCCTGATCGGTCGTCGGGGACTCGCCGAGGGTCAACGTCACCAACTCGCCGGACTCGATCGCCCGATCGGCGAGCAGATCGGGAGGCGGCAAGGCGCGGTCGGCCCGGTGGACCGATGCCACCACCCGATATTCGCGTGGACCGAAGCGTTCGATCACCTCGGCGTCGGTGAATCCGAAGCTGGGAACCTGCCGCACCGCATGCTTGAGCACGGCGAGTGGGTCGACCAGGTCGGCCATCGTCTGGGCCGAGTTGGCGATGCTGGAGAGCTGTCTGCTTCGCGACCTCGCCTCCCGGAGGGCGTCTTCGGTTCCTTCGACCCGGTCCCGCACATGGCGGACGACAACCGCCACACCGGAGGCGATGATCAAGAGGGCGAAGAGCTGCTGGATGCCGGCACCGAGCGCATCGTTGGCCGCACCCTCGGAGTCGGCCGATGCGATCGACAGTCCCAGAAAGGCCACGGACATCCCGAGCCAGGTCACAACGGCGACGAACGATCCGTAGTGGATGTTGGCGGTCAGCATCGGCATGGCCAGCACGAGCCAGGCCAGGGGGCCGGCCGCCGTGTCGACGAGCAGCAGGACCATGAGGGCGACAAGGGTGTCGAGCACCACGCGGGTGAGCGGGTGAAGCAGCCGGTGGACGACCGATTCGGGTGCGGACCGGAAGCTCAATCCGATCGCTCCCATGTAGAGCACCGAGATCCCCACGAGACCGAATCGCACGTCCGAGCCGACCCGCAGTTCACCTGCTCCGATGCGGGTGAGGAGCAAGATGAGCAGGAAGGCGAGCGTCAGCAGCCGGACGGGGTCCATGGCGCGCTCGAGAACGGCGACTGCCGGCGAACCACGCCGCTGGGACCCTCGCGCACCAACCATCGGTTCTCCCTGTCGGTCCTCTGACCTCCTGAATCAAGGACTTCGGCGAGTCGTCTCGGGGGGCTGGGATTCCGCCGGCGGCCGCTCACATGGAGGTCCAGGTGGCCGAATGGAAACAGGTGGAGACTGGGATAGCCGCCGGCATCACCCTGAGCGACCTGGCGCGCCCGCGCATTCGGAGCCGAAGCGCGCTGCTGGTTGCCGTCGCAGTGGGCGTGGCGCTGTTCGTTCTGGTGGCGGCGGCGTTCAGCGTCGCCGCCGAGTCTCGGGTGGTCGCCACCCGCTCGAACGAGTTGCACGGCTACGACGAGATCCTCCGCAATGCGATCACTGCCCGGTCCCAGCTGGGGTCGGCATTGAATTTTGCTCAGCTCGATGCCAGCCAGGGCACCGATTCCAGCGAGATCATCGACCGTTCCGTTGCCGACGCCCGGCAGTCCCTGGCCACTCTTCGGTCGGTTGCGTCCAGCCTGGATCCGGGCAGCCCCGCCGTCGATCCGATCGATGCGTTCGGCGACTCGGCGGTGGCGGTCGCCCAGCTTCTGGAGACCGGAACCCCGGAGGATCTCGCCACCGCCCGGGACCTGGTGATCGGGCCGATGGACGCCGAGTACGACGAGCTCATCGCGGCACTGGTCGACGAACGAGACCGGCTGGTGGAGGAGCTGACCACGGCGGACGAGAACCTTGGCCGGCTCGGCGCTCTGGCGACGTTCATCATCGCCTTCTTCGTCCCGACCGTGGCCATGTTCGTCTACCGCCAGGTGACCCGCCGTCAGCGGGAGACGATCGAACTGGCCCGACTGCTCAGCGAAGCACGAACCGGAATGGAGTGGCGTACCGATCTCGTCCAGGCCGCCGCGGATCTGGCTCACCAGGAGACGTCCACACTGCCGGCGTCGACGATCACATCGGCGGTGCGGTCCCGCCTCAGGGATCTCGAGTTCCTCGTGGCCGCGACCAGCTTCGGGCACACCTACACCTTCGAGCAGCTGAAGGTCGCTGAGCTGCGTCGCGATTTGCAGGAAGCGTGGCCGGCGATGGTCACCGTCGCCGGGGATGGCGCCGACGTGATGTGGGGAGATCGTTCGGCCGTATTGCTGCTCTGCCACGACGTGATCCGCAACGCCGCTCACCGAGGCGCCGAACGAGTGCTGGTGAGCGGAGGCACCGATCCCGATGGCGCCTGGCTTGCGATCACCGACAACGGCCGACCCCTGGACGAGTCGGCGGTGGCGGCGATTCTCGACACCCCGAGCCTGATCGATGCCTCCGATGAGCGTCGCAACCAGCGGCTCGATGCGGACACCTCGATCGCGCTGATCCTGGGCCGGATGGTCGCGCCCGCACTCGGCGGCAGCTTCTGGTGCGACTCGGTGGGGTCGAACACCCGGTTCACGCTGAGACTCCCCCTGGCGCCCACCAAGCGTTCGGCGGCACCGAAGCTCACGACGGCGAGGTAGCGCAGTGGCCGGGCGTCTGTTGCACGGGCTTGACGGGTGGCGAAAGCTGGGAGTGGCCGCCGCCTCGGCCATCGCGCT
>JBFGLT010000004.1:0-50656 GCA_041576015.1 Acidimicrobiales bacterium | reverse complement strand
GCGTAGAAGGTCCGGCTGACCTGGGCGCCGCCGAATGATCGGTTGTCGAGCAGACCGCCGTACTCTCGGGCGAACGGGACACCCTGGGCCACGCACTGGTCGATGATGTCCACGCTCACCTGGGCGAGTCGGTAGACATTCGACTCCCGGCTGCGAAAGTCGCCGCCCTTGACGGTGTCGTAGAACAGGCGATAGATGCTGTCGCCGTCGTTCTGGTAGTTCTTCGCTGCGTTGATGCCGCCCTGGGCTGAGATGGAGTGGGCCCGGCGGGGGGTGTCATGAAACGTGAACGCTTCGACCTCGTAGCCCAGCTCGCCCAAGGTGGCACACGCCGACGCCCCGGCCAGGCCGGTGCCGACCACGATGATCTTGAACTTGCGCTTGTTGGCCGGATTGACCAACTTCATCTTGAACTTGTGGTTGTCCCAATGATCTTCGATCGGACCCTCTGGGACCTTGCTCTCTGGCAGCATGGACGCTCCTTCGGCGGACGACTATTCGGTCTCGGCGCTCGCTTCGACGGGGACGACTCGAGGATCGTCGGCGTCGACCAGTCCGGTCAGCACTGCGATCGGGAAACTCAGGTTGCCGACGAGCACGATGCCGGCGATGCCGTAGGCCAGTCCCATCTTGATCTGCTGGATGGCCGGGTTGTTCCATCCGAGCGTTTGAAACAGCGAGCGCACACCGTGGAACAGATGAACCGCCAAGGCGATGTTGGCGGCGATGTAGATGATGGCGACCGGCCACCGCTCGAGGGAATCGACGAGGTTCGCCTGGACCTGCCCCCGCTCCCAGTCGGGGCTGAGCAGACCCCACGTCAGGTCGGCGAGGTGGAATAGCAGGTAGGCGAGCACGATGATCCCGGTGTACCGCATGCTGCGCGAGGCGAAGTTCGCCGCCTGCCAGTCCCGCTTCGAGGTGTAGCTGCGGTTGGCCACGGCGTTCAGCCGGGTCAGCGCGTAGGCGGCGTGGATGTGAAGAGCGAATGCGGCGATGAGCCCGAAGCGGATCAGCCACAGGAACCAGGTGCGAGGAAAAAGGGGGACGAGCAGCTCGCGAAGGAACTCTGCATAGATGTCGAGGTCGTAGTGCCAGACCCCGCCCTCCTGGACCGGTCCGATGTACAGCTTCAGATTGCCGAACATGTGACCGAGGACGAACCCGATCAAGATGATGCCGGTCACCGCCATCACCCACTTCTTGCCCACCGCCGTCTGGTAGATGTTCAAGGGGAAGGGGAGGTCCCGGCCCTTGCGGTGGATCTTCGGGGGCCCGGTGGGCCGGGAGGTTGCCGGTGCAGCCACGATGTCGTACTCCGAGGTGGGCAGCGATCAAGAGTCGCGGTGTTGGTTAGATTTCCACAGTTGAACGTAGCGCCGGAAACCCTGCCCCCGGAATTTTGGGGTCAGACCGGAGCCCGAGCTAGGCGTTGACCGGATGGGCGGGATCCTCGGCGGGCGGGATCACCACGCTCTGAAATCGATTCGATGTCACCAGATGGTCGTGCTCGAGGTCGGGCCGTTCCTCGGACTGGAGTTCGATCGTGACGGCAAGGACGTCGTGGACCGAGGGCACGGTGAAGGCGAGCGTGCCGACCAGTTCGACCGAATCCTCATGCAGGTCCCCCCGCCAGCTCTGCCGGTGTTGCCACTCGCCGATCGTGGCCGTGGCTGTCACGGTGGCGTCGTGAACGATGCGATGCAGGTCGTTGACGGCGTGGATGTCCATCTCGATGCGACGTCCCGGGGTGACGATCGGCGGCAGCGCATCGGCGGTGATGATGACCGGGCGGCAGGCATCGGTGACCGCGCGGTAGGCGGGCTTGGGAATGCGGTCGGTCTGAAGCAGACCGAACCCGCCTTCCTCTTCGGCGTCGACCAAGGCCATCAGGCAGAACCCTTGGGCGGGGCGGTACTTGAGGCGGCGGATCGTCTCGATCTGTGATCGCAACAGATCGGCCTGGTAGGCACGAGTGGCCCGAGCCCAGCTCGCTCCGTCGGGGTAGGCGCGGCGGGGAAGGTAGCGCTCGAACGACTCCCGCTCGGCCGTCGCGTGCGAGGGGGCGGTCGCCGGCCAGTCGCGAATCCGCATCGATTGCGAGCCGAAACCACCGAGGAAGCGTCCCAGCCGGGGCCAGCGGCGGAGCAACTCGGTGAGGTCTTCGTGGCGCCCGGCGTGCCATCCCAGCCAGAGGTGAGGGTCCGAGGCGCTCGAGGTCGTCAGCCCCGGGATCGAGCCCGAGCGCATGATCACCGAACGGCTCGGGTCCGACGACCGGAGCTCACGGCGCAGAATGGGGCCGAGAACCGACCGGTTCCACGAGGGGAGGACCTGCCGCCCGACCCGAGTGACGATCCGGCCCAACGGGTCCACCGACGCACCAGGCGGTGGGACAACGGCGCCGTTCGGCTCGTCGTGGGAACACCAGACCGAGACCGATGGATGGGCCCCGAGCAGGTCGACGATCTCTCTGGCGGCGGCACGTGCTCGCTTGCGGGCCGAGGTGCTGTAGGTGCCGACCAACGGCAGATCCTGCCACAGCAGCATCCCGATCTCGTCGGCCCGGTCGTACAGTTCGGGGCGGGCCACGTGACCGTGGACCCGCAGCAGGTCGAGGCCGGCCTCCTTGGCGGCGTCGACGTCGTGGGCGATCAGCGAAGCGGATTCGTTGGCCAGGACCGGCGACTGGGGCCCGAGGCTGGCTCCCTTCACGAATACCGCCTCGCCGTTCACGGTCCAGGCGAGATCCCTGACCGCCACCGTCCGCAGGCCGGTCCGCCAGAATCGCCGATCCGATACGTCGTTCTGGTCGGTGCGGACCGCCACGGTGACGTCGTAGAGAGGCTGGTCGCCCAGGTTCCACGGCCACCACAGGCGAGGGTCGTCGATGGCGATCGTCCACTCGAGCCGGTTCTCGCCACTGGCCAGCGTGTGATGCTCGGACAGGCCCCCCGAGGCTCGTCCGTCGGGTCCGAGCACGCTCGTGTCGATCCGGACGTCGCCGGCGTGCGCCGCGTCGAGCACGGTCCGGATGCGAAGCTCGGCCCTGGCTGCGTCGGCCCGGAGGCAGAGCAACCGGCTGTGGCGGATGGCGACCGGGCCAGTCCTCACCGTGTGGACCGGCCGCCAGATGCCTCCCGGCGATCCCGGCGGAGCGAGAGGGCCACTCTGCAGCGACCCGGTCAACGACTGTTTGGGACCCTCGCCCGGCGGTGGGCACGACACGTCGACGGCGAGCACATGGTCGCGACGTTCACGCAGGGCGGTTGTGATGTCGAAGCGGTGCGGTGCGAAGTACCCGCCGGTCGAGCCGACGAAGGTGCCGTCCAACCAGACGTCGCCCTCGGCCAGAACCCCCTCGAGAACCAGCCACTCGCGCCGGCCCTCCTCCGGGGGCTCGGCAGTGAAGTGGCGCCGGTGGAGGAGCGGGTTCCTGTTGAGCTGGAACATCGGGTGGGCGGCCCAGTGGCTGGGCACGTCGATGACCTGCCAGTCCGAGTCGTCGAGTTCGGGATCGGCGCCGGTCTTCTCGAGGTCGGCGTTGAGACGGGCGACTTGCCATGACCCCGAAAGGTTCATGTCCCGAGCGTACTCGCCGGCAGTCGCCCGGTAGCCGACCGGTTGGGGCCCGAGGTCTCGACCGGACACGGGTCGGGTTAGGGTCCAAGCATGGCATCCCCACCATGGCTGGCCCAGGCGGAACCGACGATCGACACCCTGGGAGATCTGAAGAGTAGCGGGTGGCGGAGTCGCCCGATCAAAGAGGAGATCAGGGATCACACGCTCCGCCGGATCGCCTCGGGAGTCGAGATGTTCCCCGGCGTGCAGGGGTACGACGACACCGTCATCCCCCAGATGCAGCACGCGTTGTTGGCCAAGCACGACATCGTCCTCCTCGGGGAGCGCGGCCAGGCGAAGACGCGGATCATCCGCTCGCTGACGTCCTTGCTCGATCCCTGGATGCCGATCATCGCCGGCTCCGAGATCAACGATGATCCGTATCATCCGGTCTCCCGGCACGCTCGCGATCTGGTGGCCTCCGACGGCGACAACGCGCCGATCTCGTGGGCTCCGGCCAGTTCGCGATACGGCGAGAAGCTGGCGACACCCGATACCTCGATCGCCGATCTCATCGGCGAGGTCGATCCCATCAAGGTGGCCGAGGGCCGCTACCTCTCCGACGAGCTCACGCTTCACTATGGACTGGTGCCCCGCACCAACCGGGGCATCTTCGCCATCAACGAGCTCCCCGATCTCGCCGAGCGGATCCAGGTGGGTCTGCTCAATGTGTTGGAGGAGCGCGACGTGCAGGTGCGGGGCTACAAGGTGCGCCTCCCCCTGGACTTGATGCTTGTGGCCACGGCCAATCCGGAGGACTACACGAACCGCGGCCGCATGATCACCCCGCTGAAGGACCGGTTCGGGGCGCAGATCCGGACCCACTACCCGTACGAGCTGGAGGTCGAGGCCGGCGTCGTCCGGCAGGAGGCATTCATCCCGACGTCGGGCCTCCCGGTCGCCGTACCCGACTTCATGGAGCGCGTGATCGTTCGGTTCACTCACCTGGCCCGTCAGAGCAGCCAGGTGAATCAGCGGTCGGGTGTCTCGGTGCGGATGAGCGTGTCGAACATGGAGACGCTGGCGGCAGCCGCCACGGCACGGGCGCTGCGGCTCGGTGAGGCTTCGGCGGTGCCCCGCATCTGCGACCTCGACGCCATCTTCCCCTCCAGCGCCGGCAAGATCGAGATCGAGTCACTCGACGAAGGCCGGGACCAGGAAATCCTTGATCACCTGCTGTCGGCGGCGATCGTCGAGGAGTATCGCGAGCACATCCGTGGACCGATCATCCAGCAGATCACCGAGACCTTCGAGGACGACACCGTCGTGTCGACGGGCGACGACATTCCGGCGTCGAGCTACCGGGCGGTCGTGTCGGCCAACCCGGCGCTGGCGGCGGCGGTGGCCGTCGTGCTCGGTGACGATCAGTCCGACGAGATGGTGGCGAGCGCAGTGGAGCTGATCCTGGAGGGTCTCCACTTGACGAAGCGGCTGAACAAGGACGCGATCGGCGGCCGGTCCAGCTTTCGAGCAAGATACTGACGTGGCGCATCGATTTCGGTACTCGCGCTGGGACGGCACCCAGATGGGCTTCGATCTCGATGCGCTCGATCTCCTGGACCGGATGGGCGACGACCTCGCTCTCGACGGGGACCCGCTCGGCGCGCTGCGTCGACTGATGCGTCAGGGTCTGGAGGATCGCGACGGCGAGCGGATCCAGGGACTCCACGAAATCCTCGACGAGCTTGATCTCAAGCGCGAGGAACTGCTCGAACGGGGTGATCTCGGAGGGATCTATCGGGAGATCGCCGACGCCCTCGACGAGATCGTCGAGCGAGAGCACCAGGGTCTGGCCGACCGCCGGACCATCGCCGAGCTCCAGATCGCCGATCCGGAATCGAGCACCGCCGAGCGGCGCAACGCCGAGCTGGCCGAGCAGTCGTCGACGAACAAGCAGATCCAGCTCGACATGCTGGCCGACGACCTGGCAAATCGGGTCCGGGGGCTACAGAACTACGACTTCGAGAGCAACGAGGCCCAGAGTCAGTTCAACGACCTGCTCGACCGGCTCCGTCAGGAGATGGTGAACAACGCCTTCGACCGCACGAGCGAGTCGCTCCAGAACATGACGGCGGATGATCTGACCCGGCAGCGGGAGATGCTCAACGCCCTCAACGACATGCTCGAGCAGCGGGAGATGGGGATCGAGCCCGACTTCGAGGCCTTCATGGACGAGTTCGGCGACTTCTTTCCCGGCAACCCGCAGACCCTCGACGAGCTTCTCGACCAGCTGGCCCAGCAGATGGCCGCCGCCCAGGCGATGTTCAACTCCATGTCTCCCGAGCAACGTCAACAGCTCGGCGACCTCATGGACAACCTCCTCCAAGACCTGGGCCTACGCGACGAGATGCTGCGCCTTTCGCAGAACCTCCAGCAGGCCATGCCGGGCATGAACTGGGGCGACAGCTACGAGATGATGGGCGGGATGCCGCTCGGCTTCGGAGCGGCGCAGGACACGATGCGCCAGCTCGGGGTCGCCGACCGGCTGCGGGAGTTCCTCGACAACGTGACGGACCCACGAAATCTTTCCGAGGCCGACATCGCCGGCCTCCGCGACCTCCTCGGCGATCGGGCGGCGGACTCGCTGGAGAAACTGGCCGCCATGACCCGGCAACTCGAGGATGCCGGTTTGGTCCACCACGAGGCAGGGCGTTTGGAGCTGACCGCACGCGGCGTCCGCAAGCTGGGTCAGAACGCGCTGCGTGAGCTCTTCGACAAGCTCGATCCCGGGTTGCTGGGTGGACACGAAACCGACCGGCTCGGCGTCGGCCACGAGCGCAGCTTCCAGACCAAGCCCTACGAGTTCGGCGATCCGTTCAACCTGCACATCGAGCGCACGATCGGCAATGCGATCCGCCGCGTCGGCGGCGGCCTGCCGGTCCGGTTGGATCCCGAGGACTTCGAGATCGAACAGACCGAACAAGCGGTGGCCACTTCGACGGTTCTCCTGCTCGACATCAGTTACTCGATGGTGTGGACCGGTCGCTTTCTCCCCGCCAAGAAGGTCGCCCTCGCCCTTCAGTCGCTGATCACCGGACGGTTTCCCAAGGATTATCTCGGTCTCGTGGCGTTCAACCATCAGGCGAGCGAGGTGCCCGGCCGGTTGCTTCCCAACCTCGAGTCACCCAACACCCAGGGCACCAACCTCCACTACGCGCTGTTCCTCGCGCAGCGGATGCTCGCCCGGCGGTCGGGCACCAAACAGATCATCTGCGTCACCGACGGCGAACCGACCGCGTTCACCGACGACAATGGCCACTCGCACTTCACCTATCCCTACACCGAGTACCCCGAGCAACTGGCGCTCGAGGAGGCGCTTCGCTGCACGAGGGCGGGGATCACGATCAACACCTTCATGCTGGGGGACTCGCCTGGCTTGGTGAACTTCGTGCAACGACTCACCCACCTGAATCGTGGACGGGCGTTCTACACCACGCCCGAGAACCTCGGCGACTACATCCTGGTCGACTTCCTGAAGGGCAAGAGGACCCGCCTCTAGCCGGGGCGCCGGCCTTCTTGTCTCGGCGGCGCCCGTCACAGGCCGTGGCCGCCACACGGCGCTGAGTTCATCTTTGGGGCGAACGACAGCGAAATTCGGAAAAACCTTGAAATTCTCGGTGCCGCGGGGTTGCCAAGGCGCAGATTACAGTGTTGTAATTACACCGGAGCAAGCAACGACGAGCGTAGCACACAGCTCGGTTGTGGTGGGGGATGGAGAGCGTTCTGTCCCGCGCACATCGAGGCTTCGCCGCCGATGCCCCGGCGAACAAGGACCGAACATATGCCTCGCAAACAACTCATGATCGATACGTCCTGGCAGGCCTATGCCAACTGCCTCGGCGTCGACCCGGATCTGTTCTTCCCCGAGCGGGGCGCCTCCACCAGGGAGGCCAAGGAGGTGTGCCGGGGCTGTGTCGTCAAAGACGACTGCCTCGAATATGCCCTCGCCAACGGCGAGAAGTTCGGCATCTGGGGCGGCATGAGCGAGCGGGAACGGCGGCGTCTTCGCCGCCAGCGGGCTCAGGAGCGGGCTGCTCGAGCCGCTGCCCTGGCCGGCAACCCGGCCTGAGCCACCAGCGGCCGACTGTCGGGCACGGGCCCGTCGGTGTAGGCTGGCGACACCTCTCGCAAAGGAGAACGATCGCATGCGAGGACCCCAAGGCTGGGAATTCATCATCATCCTGGTGCTCGTCCTGGTGCTCTTCGGTGGGGCCAAGATCCCCCAACTCGCCCGGAATCTCGGTCGAGCCCAGAAGGAGTTCAAGGACGGCATGGAAGCAGGTGCAAAGCAGTCGTCGGAGCCCGAGTCGTCGGAGTCTGATCGCGCTGTCTGAGGTCGCCCCGGTCCCCACCTGGGAACAGGTAGCGTCCGAGCACGGCCGGTTCCTGTACGGGTTGGCCTACCGGCTGACCGGCAACCACCACGATGCCCAGGACCTGGTACAAGAGGTCCTGCTGCGCGTCGAGCGAGGGCTGGCGACCTACCAGCCCGGCAACATCGAAGGGTGGCTGAGCCGTATCACCACCAACGCCTTCCTCGACCGGGTTCGGAAACAGTCACGGCGTCCGACGGTCGCCCTGCCCGACGAACCCGACCGGGTGATCGAGGGATCTCCCGGTGCCGATGCCGAGCTCGCCCAGTCCGAGCTCCCCGATCACCTCCAGGCCCTTTTGAATGCACTTTCGCCGGAGTATCGGGTTCCCGTCGTCCTCAAGGATGTCATCGGGTTCAGTTATGACGAGATCGCCGAGGCTCTCGACATTCCGCTTGGTACCGTCCGGAGCCGTATTCACCGTGGCCGAGCCCAGCTCCGGGCCGCTCTGGAACTGGAGGAGACCGATGTCTGACGCCTTCACCGGCTATCAGGTCGACTGGACCCACGGATCCGAGGAGCCGTGGGAGAAACGGATCGCCTCGCTGCTCGGTAGCCTCCCGCCGGTCGAGCCGCCGCCCGGCTTCCTCGAAGCACTCGTCGCCGACGGCCCCACGCTCGCTTCTCCCTTCACGCTCGACGCCGAGTCCCCGTTCGCCTTCCCCGTCCTCGAGGTCGACGACGAGCGCTGAACGCGCGGAAACCGTAACGCAGCGTTTATGCTGGTCGTAGGACGTCTTGCCCAGAATCCTCTGGGAAGATGGAACCAGATCGGAGCTTGAAGCGTCAGTATGGCTATGGACACCTCGTGGATGGCCTTCGGCAACTGCAACAACCACCCACCCTCGGTCTTCTTTCCGAGCGATGGTGTGGGCGTCGAGGCCGCCAAGAAGATCTGTGCAACCTGCCCGGTCAAGGATCCCTGTCTCGAACATGCCCTCGAGATGCGCATCGATCACGGCGTGTGGGGCGGCGCATCGGAACGTCAGCGGCGCCGGATCCTCAAGGGGCGTCGTCTCTTGGCCAACGCCGCTCCGGCCGAGGTCGAGACACCCGTCGATCTTCGCTCTTGAGCCGGGCGTCGGTCCGCCCGGCCCGCCGACGGCCGTAGGCTTGGGCCCATGTCAGACGTCGAAGCCCCCGAGATCGCCGAGCCCGTCGCGTACGTCACCATCACCTACCTGGGTCCGGTGGCTCCGCACTGGGACGTCCAGGCCCACTACGGAGATCCGGCGATGATCGAGGCCTTTCGCGCTCGGGTGAACGCTCGCCTCCTGCTCGTCCCTCGCCACGATCCCCAGTTCAACCGAAACAAGATGCGGGTCAACCGCGATGCCGAGCGTGAACTGATCAAGCTGGACTGGGATCTCGGCGACGTCGTCGAAGAAGCCGGTGCCGGCCGGCCGCCGGTGGACGACCCCCGCCGGCCTCGCTGAGGTTTCAGGGGAGCGGGACAGGTGACCGAGTTCATCGGGGTGGACCTCGGCGGTACCAAGATCCTCGCTCGGTTCGTGGACCCGTCCACCGGCCGTTCGGAGCGGCGGGTCAAGCGGGCGACGCCGCGCACCGGCCCCGCCGGCGTGGTCGAGGCGGTCGGCGAGGTTGTCGAGGAGCTCGACCCCGAGCGACGCGCCCGCGCAGTCGGCGTCGGGGTCCCGGGCCTGGTGACCGCAGCCGGCGTTGTCACGCGCTGTCCCAACATCGACGGGTGGGACCAGCCGGTCGCTGTCGCCACGATCCTTTCCAAGAGACTCGCCCGGCCCGTGGCGGTGGGGAACGACGTCAGCGTTGGCGCCCTCGCCGAGCATCGGGTGGGAGCCGGCAGAGGCGTCGCTGACATGGCGACGGTCTTCGTGGGCACTGGCGTGGGTGGCGGCCTCGTCCTGAACAACCGGATGGTCGCCGGCCGTCGCGGCATGGCCGGCGAGATCGGCCACATCACCACCCACCCCGGGGGCCGCATCTGCGGATGCGGCCGTCGTGGGCACCTCGAGGCCTACGCCGGTCGGGCGGGGCTCGAGCGCGAGGCGCGCCGTCTTCACGCGATCGGAATCGAGAACGAGCTGGTTCGACTCGCCGGCGACGAGGGCCGGATCCGGTCCAGCCATATCGCCAAGGCACTGGCGGCCGGCGACCCCGTGGCGGTCAGCCTGATGAACGACGCCGTCGAGGCCCTCGCCCTCGGCATCGGATCCATCGCCACGCTGCTCGACCTCGAGCTGGTGGTCCTCGGCGGCGGGGTCGTCGATCGACTCGGCGAATCATTCCTCGAGCAGATCGCCCGGTCGAAGTCATTCGGCGGGTTCGGATCCGACGTGTGCCAGCTCCGACTGGCCGAGCGGCTTGACGACGCCGGTGTGGTCGGGGCTGCCATCCTGGCCGCCGATCTCCACGGCTGACCGGCCTCAGGACGCCGTCGCTCGCAGCAGTTCCTCGACGAAGGCATCGGCGACCGGATGATCGAGCCGGTCGGCCCGCCGGGCGACGACGAGACGCCGCTCCAGCAGCGGCTCATCGCCGGCTCGCGGCAACGGTCGGTCGCCCGACTCTGCCTGGGCGATCGGGAGCACAGTCCACCCCATCCCGAGCCGGACCATCTGCACCAGCACCTCCGGCTGATGGGATTCGGCGGCCACCTCGACGGTCGCACCGAGCCCGGCGAGCGCCCCGGTGACCAACCGGCGGGTGTGGGATGCCGCAGGGAACAGCACCCAAGGTCCCCAGCGGGCAGGGTCGGAGGAGCCGCCGGACGGTGCATACACAGCCAGTGGCTCGACGAGGAGGAACTCCGTGTCGAGGTTGTCGATTCCCCCGGGTGGCTCGACCACCACGGCCAGGTCCAGCTCGCCATTGCGAACCCGTTCGCACAGCTCGGCCGACGGGGCCACCGACAGCTCCATCGCCAGGTCCGGCCGGTCGGCGCGAAACCGTCGCAGGTTGTCAGCGAAGTGGTGGACCGCAGCCACATCGATCAATCCGACGGCGAGTGTGCCGGTCCGGCCCGAGCGGCGGGTCTGAGCCCACCGCACCAGATCCTCGGTCTGGACGACCACCGATCGGGCATACTCGAACACCGGTCGCGCCTCGGGACGGGGCAGGCGGCGACGCCCCTCTCTGACGAAGAGGTCCATTCCGATCCGGCGCTCGAGCTCGGCGACCCCCTGCGACAGCGCCGACGGTGAGACGTGCAAGGAGTCGGCCGCTGCTGCCCACGACGGGGCGTCGGAGGCGGCGACCAGATAGGCGAGTTGCTGGATGGAGAAGTGGGGAAGGGGCTCCACGGCTCCCATCGTCCGGGCTCCGTTCAATTGATGAGAGTATCTTAACTAATCAACCTTAATGATTAGCAGAGACTATGTTATTGGTATGACCGCTCAACCGACCTCCTCCACCGCCGGCGGGCGTCTCGGCATCCTCCTGCCGGGCCTTGGCGCCGTCGCCTCGACCGTCATCGCCGGTGTGCTGGCCGCCCGCAAGGGCACCGTCGCCCCGATCGGCTCGCTCTCCCAGATGGGCCGGATCCAGATCGATCCGTCTGACCCTCACGCCGAGCGACCGCTGATTCGCGAGCTCCTGCCCATCGCCGAGCTGGACGATCTCGTCTTCGGCGGGTGGGACCCCATTTCGGCCAACGCGCTGGAAGCGGCGCAGGTTGCCGGTGTGCTCGAGGGCGCCGACCTCGCCGCCATCTCGTCCGAGCTCGAGTCGGTCGTGGCCATGGAGGCCGTGTTCGACCAGCGCTGGGTGTCGCGCCTGGAGGGCGTCAGAGTCAAGGATCTGCACAGCAAGTGGGATCAAGCGCTGGCGCTCATCGACGACATCGAGCGATTCCGAACCGACAATGACTGCGATCGCCTCGTGATGGTCTGGTGCGGATCGACCGAGGCCTTTCAGCAGCCGAGCGAGGTCCACGAAACCCTGGCCGCCTTCGAGGCGGGGCTCAAGGAAAACGACCCCAACATCGCACCGAGCCAGATTTACGCCTATGCCGCTCTCCAGTGCAATGTGCCCTACGCCAACGGTGCGCCGAACCTGAGCGTCGACGTGCCGGCCATGATCGAGCTGGCCACCAGGCGTGGGGTGCCGATCTGTGGCAAGGACTTCAAGACAGGGCAGACCCTCATGAAGACCCTCATCGCCCCCGGCCTCAAGGCTCGCATGCTCGGCCTGCGAGGCTGGTACAGCACCAACATCCTCGGCAACCGTGACGGGGAAGTGCTCGACGCGCCGGAGAACTTCAAGACCAAGGAGCACTCCAAGCTCGGTGTTCTGGGAGCGATCCTCGAGCCGGAGACCAACCCTGAGTTGTACGGCAACATCGACCACGTGGTTCGGATCAACTACTACCCGCCCCGGGGCGACAACAAGGAGGGCTGGGACGCCATCGACATCTTCGGCTGGCTCGGCTATCCGATGCAGATCAAGGTCGATTTTCTCTGCCGGGATTCGATCCTGGCGGCGCCGATCGTGCTGGACCTCGCCCTCTTCATGGACCTCGCGGCCCGCATGGGCGCATCCGGCGTGCAGGAGTGGATGAGCTTCTATTTCAAGGCTCCCCAGTTCGACACCGGACGGATCGAACACGATCTCTTTGCGCAGGAACGGATGCTCCACGACCAGCTCCGGGCCTTCTCCGCTCAGGAGTGACGCGCCGTATGCTTGCGGCGTGACCACCTCGGCGCCCTTCTACCGTGTCGAGGACCCGCCCCTGGTGACCGGCGCCGCCACCTTCACTGCCGACATCGACGATCCGCTGCTCGACCGAGCGGCCCATGCGGCCTTCGTCCGTTCGCCCTATGCGGCCGGTCGAATTCGCTCGGTCGACGGTGCCGAGGCGCGCCGACTTCCCGGCGTGCTCGATGTCCTGACCGCCGCCGATCTCGTCGGGTACGGCGCCGCACCGTTCGCGCCGCCCGTCGCCGGTGCCTACGCCCAACCGCTGTTGCCGGCCGAGCAGGTGTCGTTCGCCGGCGAACCGATCGCCGCCGTCGTTGCCGAGACACCGGCGCTGGCCACCGATGCCCTCGAACTGGTGAACTACGACATCGAGCGCCAGCCCCCCGTGCTCGATCTCGACGCCGCCCTCGATGTCAACGCCATCGAAGAAACGCGCATCGTCGCCGAGCGTCGCGACGACCTGTTCGAGGAGGCCGAGGTCGTCATCACCGTACGCACCTGGAATCCCCGCCAGATGCCTGCCCCGATCGAGGGCCGGGCGGTGGCCGGTGCTTGGACTCAGGACGGTCGGTTGATGGTGTGGGCCGCCACCCAGCGGCCCCACGGATTCCGTGCCTCGCTCGCTGCGCTGTTCGGCGTCGGAGAGGACCGGATCAGGGTCGTCGCCCCGGCGGTGGGCGGGGCGTTCGGCGGAAAGGTGAGCCGAACGCCCGAGGAATACCTGGTACCGATCCTGGCCCAACGGCTCGGGCGTGCGGTGCGATGGAACGAGACCCGGTCGGACTACTTCGCATCGGCGACGCAGGGCCGAGGCGAACGCATCGACTTCACCCTGGCCGGCCGGCGGGATGGTCGCTTCACCGCCCTCCGGGCCGATCTGGTGAAGGACGGCGGCGCTTATCCACTGGTCGGGGTGCTGCTACCGGCGGCCTACACCCGCGCCAATGCCAGCGGGTGCTACGACATCGCCCACGTGGAGTTCAACTCCGTCGGGGTGCGGACGAGCCGGCCACCGACCTCGGCGTTTCGCGGGGCCGGCCGCTCCCCCTACATCGCCGGCCTGGAGCGGGCGGTGGACGTGTTCGCCGGTGAGATCGGTCTGGATCCGGCCGAGGTCCGCCGTCGGAACCTCATCCGTTCCGAGCAACTCCCACTGACCACGCCGACCGGCGGAACCTACGACGAGGCCGACTATCCCGGCGACCTGGCGCGAGCGCTGCACGCCGCCGGGTATGACCGGCTGCGGTCCGAGCAGGCCCACCGTCGGGCGGCCGGTGACCGGTGGGCGATGGGCATCGGCATCGGCTGCTACAACCACATGACGGTGGGTGGCGGCGGCGAGGAGGCGAGCGTGACGATCGAGCAGGACGGGACGGCGACGGTGGTCACGGGGAGCACATCGCAGGGCCACGGGCACGCAACCACGTGGGCCCAGGTCGCCGCCGGTGTCCTCGGTCTGCCCATCGAGCGGATCCGGGTCGTCGAGGGCGACACCGATCGCATCGGGTCCGGGGTCGGCGCCGTCGGGTCGAGATCACTCCAGACCGCCGGGGTGGCGGTGTACAACTCGGCCACCCAGGTGCTCGACCGGGCCCGCCGGCTCGCCGCCGACCTGCTGGAGGCGGCGGTCGGTGACATCGTGGTGGCCGGCGAGGGCGCCGGCTTTCACGTGGCAGGTACGCCGGCCCGGGCGGTCAGCTGGTCCGACGTGGCTGCGGTTGGGGAGGGGAGTGGGCGGGAGCTTTCGTGCGGTGAGTTCTACGACTCCGAGGGGCGAAGCACCTTTCCGTCCGGCTGTCACGTGGCGGTGGTCGAGGTCGACACCGAGACCGGGAAGGTCACCGTCGCTCGCCTCGTCGCCGTCGACGACGCCGGACCGAGGGTGAACCCGATGATCGTCGACGGCCAGCTCCACGGCGGCATCGCCGCCGGCGTCGCTCAGGTTCTCGGCGAAGCGATGGTCTATGACGACGACGGGAATCTGTTGACGGGAAACTTCGCCAGCTACGCCATCGCCTCCATCGACCAGTTCCCGCAGTTCGAGACCGTGGTGTCGGAAACGGCCAGCAGTTTCAACGACCTCGGGTTCAAAGGAGTCGGTGAGAGCGGCACGGTGGGCGCCACCCCGGCGGTTCACAACGCCGTGCTCGATGCTCTGGCGCCGATGGGCATCACCCACCTCGACCTCCCGTGCACCCCACAGCGGGTATGGGAGGCGATCCGGCGATCGACGTGATCGGACGCCATGTTGGGGCTTCTGGCCCTCTTCCGTGATCATCGCGACCCACTAACGTGGAATCATGACCGAGCTCGCCGACGCTGTCGCCTCCGATCTGGCTTCTTTACCGGAGCGGTTCACCAACCGGGAGATCAGCTGGCTGGCCTTCAACGACCGGGTGCTCGCTCAGGCCGAGGATCCCCGGCTTCCCCTGATCGAACGACTCAAGTTCTGCGCCATCTATGCCAACAATCTGGACGAGTTCTACATGGTTCGAGTCGCCGGCCTCAAGGACCAGGTGGCGGCGGGCATCGTGAAGGCCCCACCCGACGGCCTGACGCCCACCATGCAGCTCGAGGAGATCCGCTCGATCGTGATCGGGCACTTCGAACGGCTCGGCCAGGTGTTCGACAAGGACATCAAGCCGGCGCTGGCCGCCGAAGGGGTCGAGATCGTCCACTTCGCCGACCTGTCCGATGGCGACGTGGCCGCAGCGCGGCAGATGTTCGAGGACTTCATCTTCGGTGTTCTCACACCGTTGGCGGTCGACCCGGGCCATCCGTTCCCGTACATCTCGAACCTGTCGCTCAATCTGGCGGCGATCGTCAAGGACCCCGTCGATGGATCGCACCGGTTCGCCCGCATCAAGGTGCCGCCCTCGCTGCCGCGGTTCATTCACGTGCCGTCGGGTCGATACGTGGCCCTCGAAGAGGTGATCACCGCCAACCTCGATGACCTGTTCACGGGCATGGGCATCGTGGGGGCGTGGCCGTTCCGGGTGACTCGCAACGCCGACCTGACGCTCGACGACGAGGAGGCCGACGATCTCCTCGAGGCGGTCGAGATGGAGCTGCGTCGACGCCGGTTCGGGCGGGCCATCCGACTCGAGCTCACCGACGATCTGCCTGATGACGCAAAGCAGATCCTGCTGCGGGAACTCGATCTCGAGCCCGACGACGTCTATTACGTCGACGGGTACCTGGACAACACCGGCTTCAACCAGTTCCTGGATCTTGATCGACCCGAGTTGATGCAACCGATCTTCGGGGGCGTCCAGCCTCCGGATCTGGTCAATGTCGAGACCCCCAGCGAGTTCTTCCGGCGGATTCGCGAGCGCGATCTGCTGGTACACCACCCGTACTCGTCGTTCAGTGCTTCGGTGAGCGAGTTCGTACGGGCCGCCGCCCGCGACGACAAGGTGCTGGCCATCAAGTTGACGCTGTATCGAACCTCGGGTGACTCGGCCATCATCGACGCGCTCATCAGAGCAGCCGAAGCCGGCAAGCAGGTGGCGGCCCTGGTCGAGCTGAAGGCACGGTTCGACGAGAGCGCCAACATCCGCTGGGCCCGCCGTCTGGAGGAAGCGGGGGTTCACGTCGTCTACGGCCTCGTCGGCCTGAAGATCCACTGCAAGACGACCCTGGTGGTGAGGCAGGAACAGAGCGGGCTGCGGCGCTACTGCCACATCGGCACGGGCAACTACAACCCGAAGACGGCCCGCTTCTACGAGGACCTCGGGTTGATCACCGCCGACCCTGACGTCGGTGACGATGTCACCGCACTCTTCAACTTCCTGACCGGCTACGGGCGGGGCGTGGAGTACGAGCGTCTGCTGGTCTCGCCCACCACCGTGCGTCCCGGTATCAGCGACTTGATCGCCGGCGAGCGCGACCGGGGCGAGCAGGGCCGCATCGTCATGAAGATGAACAGCCTGGTCGACGCCAGAATCATCGACGACCTCTACCAGGCCAGCCAGGCCGGCGTCCGGATCGACCTGATCGTGCGGGGGATCTGCTGTCTGCGGCCCGGCGTGCCGGGGTTGTCGGACAACATCCGGGTCAAGTCGATCGTGGGCCGATATCTGGAGCACTCGCGGATCTACCATTTCGCCAACGGCGGCGGCGATGGCGTCCCGGAGTACCTGATCGGTTCGGCTGACCTGATGCCTCGCAATCTCGATCGCCGTGTCGAGGCGTTGGTCCGCTGTCAGGGCGAGCACCTTCAACACCGGCTGCAGCACGTGCTGGACCACAACCTGGCCGATGAACGGCTGTCGTGGAACCTCCACCCCGACGGAACGTACACGAGGGTCATCCCCACTACGGTCGACGATGGAGTCAATCTGCACGACGGGTTGGAAGAGGAGGCAGCCGCCACCGTGGCGGTGGCCCCGCACGGCCTTCGCCCGACGTTCGGACTGGAGTGATGACCGGCGACGGTCCGCTGGTCCAAGCCGCCGGATGTGTCGTGTGGCGACTCAACGGAAACGAACCCGAGGTGGCTGTCGTGCACCGCAACCGCTACGACGACTGGTCGCACCCGAAGGGCAAACGGGACGACGGCGAGGACGATCTGCTCTGTGCGGTGCGCGAGGTGCTCGAGGAGACGGGGTTGCGAGGGACCATCCACCGGGAACTGCCGACGGTCCGCTACCTCGACCACAAGGGCCGGCCCAAGGTGGTCCGCTACTGGTCGATGGAGTGCCAGGGTGGAGATTTCGTTCCCAACAGCGAGGTCGACGAACTGTGTTGGCTGCCCGTCGAGCAGGCAAAAGGCCGCTTGTCTTATTCTCACGACCAGTTTCTGCTTGACTCGTTGTCGTGAGCACCGGTCCAGCCCCTTCCCGGCCGTGCCTCCTGCTCGTGGCGTTCCTCCTCGGCGTGTCGGCATGCAGTGGAGGGTCGTCCGAGTCGACGGCAACGGCACCGGCGCCCGAGAACACCGAGCCCACGGTCCTCGGCACGACGACGGCGACGGCTGAGGAGCCCACGACCACGACCGAAGCGCCTCCGGAATTGACCGGCGAGGTGCGGGTGACCGGATCGAGCACCGTGGAGGGCATCACGAGGGCGGTGGCGGCCATGTATTCGGAACGGCAGCCCGATGTCGAGGTGTTGATCGATACGGTCGGCACGAGCGCCGGGTTCGAGGATCTCTGTCGCGACCCCGGGGTTGCCGTCGTTGGTGCCTCCCGCCCGATCAACGGCCAGGAGAGCGCGGTGTGCCTGGCCAACGGGGTCCAGCCGATCGAGTTGCGGCTGGCTCGGGACGGGATCGCGGTCGTGGTCAACAACGCATCCTCGCTCCAGTGCCTCACCTATGAGGATCTCTATGCGTTCGCCGGTCCGGAGTCGACAGGGTTGTCCGACGCTGCTGCGGTGGGTTCCTTCGCCGCCGAACTGGGATCGACGACTGACTGGGGGACGGGGGAGGTGTCGCTCGTCGCGCCCGGCGATGGGCACGGTACCCATCAGCTCTTCCTCGAGTTCGTGATCGAACCGATCGCCGGTGAGCGCAACGTCGGGGTCTTCATGCGAGTGGACCACCGGAGCTTGGACTCGAACGCCCAGTTGGTGCAGGCGGTTGCGGCGGAGCCCTCGGCGATCGGGATCGTCGGTTCGTCCTATGCGGTGGCGAATTCGGGAATCGTGAGATTGCTCGGGGTCAGCGACGGTTCTGGCTGTGTGGTCCCCAACGACGCCGCAGTGATCAAGGGGCTCTACCCGATGTCTCGGGATCTGTACCTCTATGCCGACGGTGCCAGCACCGATCCGATCGTCGACGACTTCCTCTTCTACTACCTCAACGTCGCCCTCGCCGAAGCCGTCGCCCAGGCCGAGTACGTCGTTCTCTCACCCGCCGAACAAGCCGAAACCGCAACCCGCTGGGCCAACCGCTAACCGCAACGCTGCCGCCGCGCCAGCAAGGCAGCTGGCCGGGGTGACCAACTTGTCCGAGCGGAGCGAGTCGCCGGCGGCGGGGACGCCGGCGCAATGAGCACTGCCGCGCCAGCAAGGCAGCTGGCCGGGGTGACCAACTTGTCCGAGCGCGAGTCGCCGGCGGCGGGGACGCGCCGGCGCAATCATTACTGTTCACGATTCGTTCACCCGAGCAGGGGTTGGGCGTCACCTTGGGTTCTTAGCGTCGTTCCTCATACCAAACCTTTGGAGAGGAAAGCATGAAGTTTCGATCTTTCATCGCACTGCTCCTTGCGCTGGGCCTGGTGGCAGCTGCGTGCGGGAGCGACGAAGGCGGCGGTGACGCAGCGTCCGATGACAGCGGGTCAGAGGATGGCAGCAGCGACGGCGGGGACGTCCTGGGCAGCGGCGACATCTTCGTCTCCGGATCGTCGACCGTCGAACCGATCTCGATTCGGGTGGCCGAGTCATATGCGATGGCCCAGCCCAACGTGGACATCGCCGTCGAAGGCCCCGGTACCGGCGACGGGTTCGTGAAGTTCTGCTCGGGGGAGACCGACATATCCGACGCATCTCGGGCCATCAAGGATTCCGAGGCCGAGGATTGCGCCGCCAACGGCGTCGATTTTGTCGAGCTCAAGGTCGGGATCGACGGCATTGCCGTCATGTCGGGTCCCGGGAACCCGATCGACTGCTTGAGCTTCCCGGACATGTACAGCATCACATCGCCCGAAGCGACCGGTTTCACCAACTGGAGCGATGCCAACGAGTTGAACGTCGAGGTGGGCGGATCGGGAGATCTCCCCGACGCATCGCTGACCATCACCGCTCCGGGCGAGGAGTCCGGCACGTTCGCCAGCTTCATCGAGATCGTCCTGGAAGACACGCTGGAGGAGCGGGGCCAGGAGATCACGAGCCGGCCCGATTATCAGAGTTCGGCGGATGACAACGTGATCATCAACAACGTCTCCTCCGATGACACGAGCTTCGGCTGGGTCGGGTTCGCCTTTGCCGAAGAGGCGGGTGACTCGGTGAAGGTGTTCGCCGTCAGCGAGGAGGAGGGTGGCGAGTGCATCGAACCGACACCCGAGACGATCGCTGACAACAGCTACCCGATCGCCCGGGACCTGTTCATCTACATCAACGCCGGCAAGGCGGCTGAGAAGCCCGAGCTGGTCGACTTTGTGGACTACTACATGACCTATGGTCTCGACGAGGCCGTTGCCGATGCAAAGTACGTCGAGCTCGACGAGGCGGCCAAGGGCGAGACCCGATCCGCCTGGGATGGTCGTTGAAATCGATCTTCGGCGTCGTGATCGAACGATGACCGACCGATCCGCCGCAGGACTTCGGGGGCTGATGGGTTGATTTCCACAGCCCCCGAAGTGTTTACCTGCGCTTCACTCAGTGACCGATCGGTCACCTTAACCTGACTATCGATGCTGGACGATGTGGGGGAAGGCAACGCTCCATGGCTGCGGTGAACTGGCATATCTCCGATCTCAGTGGATCGAAGAAGCGGAAGAACAGGGAGCGCCGCGTCCGACTGCTCGTGTTCTCGGCCGCGCTCACCTCGATCGTCGTCAGCGTGCTGATCATCGGATCGCTCCTCTACGAGGCCGAGGAGTTCATCCGCCACGCTGAGCTGAGCACGTTGTGGGATCTGGGCTGGTTTCCCCGTCGCGGGATCTTCGATCTCAAGACCCTCGTCGTGGCCTCGTTGTGGGTCACGTTGATCGCCATGCTGGTGGCTGCGCCCCTTGGGTTGGCGGCGGCGATTTACCTGTCGGAGTATGCCAATCCGACCGTTCGAAAGTGGCTCAAACCGATCCTGGAGATCCTGGCTGGGATTCCGTCTGTTGTTCTCGGGTTCTTCGCCCTGCGGTTCATCAATCCGAACCTGGTTCGGTCCTGGCTCGAAGGGGCGAACTCGTCGGGCAACATGATTTCTGCCGGACTCGGTGTGGGGATCCTCACCATCCCGCTCGTCGCATCGATCTCCGAAGACGCGTTGCGTGCGGTCCCCGACGCCCTTCGGGAGGCCTCGGCCGGTGTCGGAGCACGGAAGCTCACCACGACGGTGAGCATCGTGCTCCCTGCCGCGATTTCGGGCCTGGTCGCCGCCATGATCATCGCCACGTCCCGTGCCATCGGCGAAACGATGGTGGTCTTCATCGCCGGGGGGGCAGCTGACACCGCGCTCTACTCGGCCAGCCCGCAGGATCAGGGGCTCACCATGACTGCGGCGATGGCCTCGCTCGCCTCGGGAACCGATGAGGTAGCCGGTTCCGGGAATGCCTTCCAGAGCCTGTTCTTCGTCGGTTCGTTGCTGTTCTTCTTGACGCTGGCCCTCAACCTGATCGCCGACCGGGTCGTCCGACGGTACCGACTGGAGTATTGATCGATGGCGCTCGCCTCACCGACGACGACCGCGACTCGACCGGCCATCTCGCCTCGAGATCTCAGCAAGCGAGCTGATGTGCGTGGCACCGCATTCCAGATCGTCATGCTGACTTCGCTGTTCGTCAGCCTGGGTGTACTGGTCGTGCTCCTCGCCATCATCGTCACCGACGGCTGGCCGGTCCTGTCGACTCGCCTCGGGGATTTCCTCTCCGGCACCCTCGGGTCGAACCCCAACACCGTCGGCATCAGCCAGGGGCTCAAGGGCACGTTGTATCTGTGCATCATCGTTGCGATCGTCGCCTTCCCACTCGGGATCGCGGCGGCGATCTACCTGGAGGAATACGCACCGGCTAACCGGCTCACCAACATCATCGAGCTCAATATCCGGAACCTGGCCGGTGTGCCGAGCGTCGTGTACGGGATCCTCGGACTCACCATCTTCGTCAAGGGGTGGGGGATCGGCTCCCTGACCGGGGGGCGCACGCCGCTGGCCGGAGGCCTGACATTGGCCGCCCTCGTTCTCCCCGTCGTGATCATCACCAGCCAGGAAGCGATCCGCGCCGTCCCCAATGCGCTCGTCGAAGCCGGCTTCGGGGTGGGAGCCACCAAGTGGGAGGTCATCAAGGACCACGTCCTTCCCTATGCCGCCCCGGGAATCCTCACCGGAACGTTGCTGTCGATCGCCCGGGCCGCCGGCGAGGCCGCCCCGCTGCTGCTGGTCGGGACGATCACCGGATTCATGTCCAATTCACCGAGCTGGGTCGACATCGGCCAGGTACGGGATCGCTTTGCGGCGATGCCCATCGTGATCACGACCTGGACCAAGCAGCCCGAGGAAGCGTTCAAGGTGGAGAACGCAGCGGCGGCGATTCTGGTGTTGATCTTGTTCGTGATTCTTCTCAATTCGACGGCCATTTTCCTGCGCAACCGCTTCGAGGGGAAACGAGCAGCCTGAGGTGTACGTGGACCACGATCCGACCGAGGATCCGACGAAGGAGCGGCCCCCGACAATGGACACAGGACAGCTGTCGAATCCGACAACGACAGCCGAGCGAGCCGGGATGGACAATCCGACGGTTCTCCAGCTGCGAGATCTCTCGGTGTACTACGGGAGCTTCCGGGCTGTGCGGAACGTCGACATGGCGATCCGGGACAACGAGATAACCGCAATGATCGGGCCATCGGGCTGTGGCAAGTCGACCGTGCTCCGATGCATCAATCGGATGAACGATCTCATCCCCTCTGCCAAGGTCGAAGGCGGGGTGGAATTTCACGGCATCGATCTCTACGACGAACGGGTTGATCCGGTCGAGGTTCGCCGGCGGATCGGCATGGTGTTCCAGAAGCCGAATCCCTTCCCCAAAAACATCTACGACAACATCACGTACGGTCCGCGTATCGCCGGCACCCAGAAGAGCGAGTTCGACGAGATCGTCGAGGTTTCGCTCCGCCGGGCGGCGCTCTGGGACGAGGTCAAGGACCGGCTCGATGAGAGTGCGCTTGGATTGTCGGGCGGCCAGCAGCAGCGCTTGTGCATCGCCCGAGCGATCGCCACCAACCCCGATGTCCTCCTGATGGACGAGCCGTGCTCGGCCCTCGACCCGATCGCCACCGGCATGATCGAGGATCTCATGCAGGAGATCAAGACCAAGTACACGATCGTGATCGTGACCCACAACATGCAACAGGCCGCCCGCGTGAGCGACCGGACCGCCTTCTTCACCGCTGAGCTCGACAGCGAGAACGATCGGCGCACCGGCTTGCTGGTGGAGTACGACCGGACCGAGATGATCTTCTCGAACCCGGCCGACCAGCGGACCGAGAACTACGTGACCGGTCGATTCGGCTGAACATGAACCGGCGACTCTGCCCATCTGGCGGCGAAGGTGGGATGATGAACGAACCGCTCGAATAGGGAAGACCAATGGAACACCGACGCGCCTACCACGAAGAACTCGACACACTCCAGGCCGACATCCTCCGGCTCGGCGGGATGGTGATCGAGACGGTCCCGCGGGGTACCGAGGTCCTGCTCAATGGTGACCTGCAGGCAGCCCAGGATCTGATCAACTACGACGACCACGTCGATCGGCTCAGCGTCGACGTCGAGGAACGCATCTACCTCGTCATCGCCCGGCAGGCGCCGATGGCCGGGGACCTACGGCACCTCGTCACCATGTCGAAGCTGGTCGGCGAGCTGGAGCGATCGGCCGACCTGATGGTCAATGTCTCCAAGGCGGCCCGGCGGATGTACGGATCGGAGATGACGCCACGCATCCGGGGAGTGGTCGCTGCCATGGCCGGTGAGGCCAAGCGGTTGTTGCAGCTGTCGATGGATGCGTACGCCGACGGCGACCAAGCGCTGGCCGCCGCCCTCGACGACATCGACGACAAGCTCGACGAGCTCAATGTCGACATGGTCGAAGCCGTCTTCGCCGCTCACACCGATGGAGCGATCGACCTGCAGGCGGCCGTCCAGCTCGCACTCGTCGCCCGCTACTACGAGCGGATCGGCGACCATGCGGTCAACATCGGACACCGGGTCACCTACATGGTGACCGGCTGGATGCCCGAGCACGCGGGCGCCGAGCGGGCCGGCGCCACCGAGTCGGTGCACCTTTCCGAGTCGGCCAGGACGGAGTAGCGATGGACCTGGTGCTCGCCGCCGTGCTCGGCACCGCCCTCGGCTTTCTGGTCGCCGTCCGGCGGCGGCCGCAGGTTGTCGTGCCCAGCGATCCGGTGGACGAGAGTAGAGCGGCCGGCGACGAGTTGGCTCAGGCAGTTCGCGACTCGCTGACCTCGGTGCAGCTCGGCATCGTTGTCTTCGATTCCGGCGGGAACGTTGTCTATCGCAACGCATCGGCCGAGTTCCCCGCCTTCAGCCGTCATGCGGTGGCGGTCATCAACGGCGAAATCCATGATCTGATCGGGGCGTCGACCGGTGGCGACGGTTCCGAACGCCTGGAACGCGAGCTTGTGCTGTACGGCCCGCCGCGGGCGGTCTTGACCATGCGCGTGCTGCCCAGGGTCGGCGAGGAGTCGGTCGGCGGCGTCATCGTCATCGACGACCTCACCTCGGCGCGGCGACTCGACGAGGTGCGCCAGTCGTTCGTGGCCAATGTGAGTCACGAGCTCAGGACCCCGGTTGGTGCCATCGTCGTCCTGGCCGAAACACTGTGTGCCACGACCGATCCCGTGACCGTTTCGAGATTGTCCGGGCGTCTGGCGACGGCCGCAAACCGACTGGGCCACATGATCGAAGATCTGCTGGAGCTGAGCCGCACCGAACAAGTCGACACGATGGATACCGAGTCGCTCGGGATCGCCGAGGTCATCGACGAAGCAGTCGCCAATCTGGAGGAGTCGGCCCGCAGCAAGCAGGTGAAGATCCGCACGACAGTCGAACCCGAGACGCTGTCGCTCGTCGGCGACCGCCGGCAGCTCCGTTCGGCGGTCCAGAACCTCCTCGACAATGCCATCAAGTACTCCGATACCGGTGGCGAAGTGCGCGTCCAGGCTGGGCTCAGAGGCGAGCGGGTCGTGCTCTCGGTCGCCGATGATGGGATCGGGATCCCCGAACCCGACCTGGACCGCATCTACGAGCGCTTCTACCGGGTCGATGCCGCGCGGCGAAGACAGACCGGGGGCACCGGACTCGGCCTTTCGATCGTTCGCCACGTGGCCATGAACCACAACGGCGACATTTCCGTGAGATCGGCCGAGGGCGAAGGATCGACCTTCTCGATCGAGTTGCCGTTCAACGAGCTGCATCGGCCATCGGAGATCGCTCCAGCACCCGTCGAGGGGGAGACCGTTGGCTGAAGTGCAACGGGCGAAACGGATCCTGGTGGTCGACGACGAGTCGTCGTTCGTCGATGCCCTGACGGTGAGTCTCGAAGCGGAGGGCTTCGAGGTCGTTGCCGCCGTCGACGGGCGCGAGGCTCTGGACCAGTTCGCCTCGAAGGATCCCGACCTGATTCTGCTCGACCTGATGCTCCCGCGAATCTCGGGGGTGGACGTGTGCCGGGAGATCCGGACGGCCAGCAACGTGCCGATCATCATGGTCACCGCCAAGTCCGGCGAGGTCGACGTCGTGGTCGGTCTCGAGGTCGGTGCCGACGACTACATCACCAAGCCCTACCGCGTTCGCGAGCTGATCGCTCGGGTACGGGCACTGCTGCGGCGAGCCGACGAGAGCGGATCGCCCGGTGCCGACGGGGCACTGCTGTCGATCGGCGGGGTGGCACTGGACCCCGAGCGTCACGAGGTGACCGTCGACGGCGAGGTCGTCACCATGCCCCTCAAGGAGTTCGAGCTACTCGAGCTCCTCATGGCCAACGCCGGCAAGGTCGTGACCCGCGACGTGCTGTTCGACCGTGTGTGGGGGTATGACTACATCGGCGATTCCAAGACCCTCGATGTCCACGTGAAGCGACTGCGATCCAAGGTGGAGCCCGATTCGTCCAACCCGACTCGCATCGTCACCATTCGCGGCCTGGGCTACAAGTTCGCCGGATAGGTGTGGGGCCCGTGTCGCCGGGCCGCTGCACTAGCCTTGGCAGGGGATGACCGGAACCGCCGAACAATCAACCGCGTCGCCGCGGGATCGGCCCCGGCTGACCGGAAAGCGAGCGCTGGGGGCCGAGGTCTTCTCGGTGTCGCCGTTCGCCCGCCTGGCCCGACCGCACGGGTTCGCCCTCGGCGGCGACGCCCTCGTCGCCATGGCGCTCGCCGATTCGGTGTTCTTCTCCCTCGACCCGAACGATGCCCGCTGGCGGGTGGCTCTCTACCTGATGTTGACGGTGGCGCCCTTCGCCGTCGTCGCCCAGTTTCTCGGGCCGCTGGTCGACCGGCTCTCCGGTGGCAACCGGCTCGTGCTGGTCGGCGTCGGCGCCGGCCGGGGGATCATGGCGGTCCTGATGGCCGGCCAGGTCGACACGCTGTTGTTCTTCCCGATGGCCTTCGGCATGCTCGTGATGGGCAAGACCCACCACATCGCCAAGTCGGCTCTGGTACCGGATCTGGTCGACGACCCCACCAAGCTCGTACGGGCCAACAGCCGCCTCTCGATCATCTCGGCGGTGTCGGCCGGCATCGCCGCCATCCCCGGCGGAATCCTCCTGCTGGTCGGCGGGGCGCCCTGGGTGCTGGCGTTCGCCGGAGTGGTCTTCACCACCGGCGCCGTCCTCGGCCTCCAGATCCCCAGAATCCAACACGTTCGAGCCGAACCGGACACGGCCGAGGTCCCCGAGATCGCCTTACGGCGCGGCGGCATCCTCCTCGCCTCGAGCGCCATGGCCTATGTCCGGGCCGTCACGGGGTTTCTCACCATGTTGCTGGCCTTCGCTCTTCGCGGCGGGGTGGATCCCGGACCGACCGGTCCGGGCGTCGAGATGGGTCACCGGGTCCGGGAAGCGCTCGGTCTCGGGCGCCTCGATCTGGCCGTCGGGGGGTCACCGACCTGGCACTTCGGCGCAGTCATCGCCGCCAGCGGCGTCGGCAACTTCGTCGGGGCGTTGGTGTCACCCCGCCTCCGCCACCGGTTTCCCGAGGAACGCATCCTGGCCGGCATGCTCGGGTTGATGGGGTTGGTCGGCATCCTCGGCGCCCTGGCCGGCGGGCTCGTCGGCGCGATGATCGTAGGGTTCGTAGTCGCCGTCGGCGCAGCCGTCGGCAAACAGAGCTTCGACGCCATCGTCCAGCGGGACTCCCCGAGCGGCGACCTCAGCCACAGCTTCGCCAAGTTCGAGAGCCGATTCCAGCTGGCCTGGGTGTTCGGAGCGCTCATCCCCGTCGTCGTCCCCCTTCCGGCCCGGTTGGGGTTCCTGGTGCTGGCCGCCACCGCCGGTTTCGCCGCCGTCAGCTACTGGCTGGGGAAGGATCCGGCCCCCAACACCGAAGCTGCCCGTCGCAGCGCTCGGGTGGCGAGTGAGCGGGCGACGCAGAAGATGATTGCCCGTACCGATTCGATCCGGTCCCGGAGGTACCGACGCCCGTCGCCGTCTCCTGAGGACCAGGGGATGGATGAACGGCCCGGCCACGGTGGCGGAGAACCGACCGCCGAGCACCCTGATCTGACACGCATGGACCAAGCCGGCGGTTGGCGGACGACCCATCGACCGGCTTCACTGACCGACACCCAACCCATGCCGGTGATCGGTGACGACGACCTCGACGAGTTCAGCGGCGGGACAGCCGACGGGTGATGGCAACGGCGCCGGCGATCCCGGCAGCCACCAGCGCGGCGGCACCGCCCAGCAGCAACTCCTGACGACGGTGGGCGGGTACGGCCCACGGCGGGGGAGGGGTCCCGAGCACGAACGCCTCTTCGTTGGTGTGCTGCGGAGTCCAGCCCAGCGCCCGGAGCTTGTCATTGGCTACAACCCAAGGCGCCCGCACGTACGGCTCGATGCCTTCGGGAGTGGGCCGGATCCCGAGGCGACGCCCTACCCGGAGGAAGAGGTCGCTGAGGTCACCCGGCACCCGGAGCTGGAGACCACCGACGAGCTGATGGAGGCCCTCCGAGCCGATGAACCCATCGGGGGCGATGTTGAATGCGCCGGTCGCCCGGGTCGTTGCGCACAGCACCGCGGCGGCGGCGAGGTCGTCGTAGTGCAGGAACTGGACGGGCGGGTCGACCTGATCGGGGCGCACGGTGGTGGCGATGCGCAGCGTGCGGGCAATCCACGACGATCCGGTCTCGGCCAGGGTCGTCGTCGGCCGCAGGATAGCCGCCCGCCGACCTCCGGCCGCCCAGGTGCTCGTGAGGCGCTCCATCTCCAGTTTGGCGGCCACGAAGGCGAGATCCTGACTGGCCCGGAGGGGCTCGTCCTCTGACAGCGGAACCGGGTTGTCGGGCAGCGCCCCGTACACCATGGCGGTGGACACGATGACGACGTGCCCGACGCCCGCATCCGAGGCAGCGTCGAGCAACCGAGCCAGAACATCGGCGGCGATCTCGTGTTCGGTGACCCTTCCCTCATCGGAGGCGGCATGGACGATCGTGTCGCAGCCCGTTAGCGCCGTGACGAGTTGCTCGACGGAGTCCTCGGCCAGCACATCGGTGAGACCGAGTCTGATGGTGGTGACCTTGTCGTCGCCGTCCCGCTGGCTGCGGCGGTCGATCGCCACCACCCGGTACACATCGGGTTCCTGCACGAGGCGATTCACGACTCGCTGGCCCAGGGCGCCGGCCGATCCGGTGACCGCGACACTGATCATGGGCCTACGATGCCGTTGTGAGCGGAAACGATCCACTCGGACCCGATGACTTCAATTTCCAGGAGATCTTCCAGCAACTCGGACAACTCTTCGGTTCACTCGGCGGTGGTGGGATCAGCCAGCCTAGTGATCCCTGGGGCCAGGCCAGGCAGATCGCCGTGAGCATTGCGTCCGAGGGCGGCGCCGAACGCAACGTCGAACCGGCCGAGCGTATGGCGATCGAGGACCTCGCCCGGGTCGCCGATCTCCACGCCCGGCAACGACCCGGCGTTCACCTCGCCGAGGACGTCCGGGTGGCGCCGGTCAGCCGGAGCACCTGGACCGCTGACGCCGTCACCGCCTATCGCCCGTTCTTCGAGCGGTTCACCGAGGCCATCAGCCAGGAGGCCTCGACGGAACTGCCCATCAGCGGTGATCTTCCGCCCGAAGAAGCGGCGATGATCGAGCCGATGGCCAAGATGATGGGGCAGCTGATGAGTCAGTTCGCCCCCATGATGGTCGTGAACTCGGCCGGGGCGATGATCGGTCACGTCGGCCAGCGGATCGTCGGGACCTACGACCTGCCGATCCCCCGGCAGGGTCAGGTGGTACAGGTCATTCCGGCCGGGATGCGGGAGATCGCCGACGCCACCGGTGCCCCCCTTCCCGAGGTGCAGATGTATCTCCTCATCCACGAGCTGCTCGCCCACGCCACGCTGACGGTCCCGCACGTCGCCGCCCGCCTCGAGTCGTTGTACCTCGACTTCGCCTCGGCGTTCCGCCCCAACCCGACCGCGATCATGGAGCAGGTGGGTGACATCACCGACCTCGCCCAGCTCATCGAGCTCCAGTCGACGCTCAACGACCCGGAGGCCGTGCTGGGGATGATGCGGACCCGTGCGCACGATTTGCTCATGCCCCAACTCGATGCCCTCGTCGCCGCTGTCCTCGGGTTCGTCGAGAACGCCACGATGGCTGCGTGCGCCAAGCTGATGAAGGGTCACCCTGCCATTCGCGACGCCATACGGTCCCGGCGGGTGGATCGGACCGATGCGGAGAACTTCATGGAGAAGCTGCTCGGGCTGAACATCGACAACCACACCCTGGACCGGGGTCAGGCGTTCATCACCGGGGTCATCGAGCGGGCCGGCGACGCCGGCCTCGAGCGGCTCTGGGCCGATGAGCTCGACTTACCGACCGCAGCCGAAGTCGATGCTCCCGGCCTCTGGCTGGCCCGCATCGGACTCGACGGGGGCGATGGCGGCGGAGCGCTCGGCGATTTCGAGATCCCCGACGATCTCAGCGGCATGTGACCGGCGCACCCCGGCGCGAGCGCTCGTCGCAGCCAGATCCGTCAGATCGGCCGGTTGGCAGCCAGTCCCGTCAAGGCTGATGTCCTCAGCTGCCGGACGTGGGGCGCAGAAGGGTGATCGGACACCGCCGCTTCGGGGACTCAGGTATCGACGGTGACCGGGCCCGGATCGACTTTCGGGCGCTCGGTGACGGTGACCTCGATCGTTTCGATGTCGTCTCCCCGCTGGATCACCAGATCCAGGACCGAGCCGGTCGGCCATCCGGCCACCAGATCGACGAGCTGCTCGGGTGTGAAGACGAGTTGACCGGCCGCGCCGAGCAGCCGGTCGCCGACCTCGATACCCCCCCGATGGGCCGGACCGTCCTCGTGAACCCCGATGACCTCGACCAAGCCGTCGGTGGTGGTGACGGTCAGCCCGACCCAGTTCGGACTGGCGCTGCCATAGTCGGCAAGGTTGGCGGCGATGGCGAGGGCGTCGTCGATCGGGACGGCGTTGGCCAGCATCGACGGCGCTTCGACGACCACCCCGACCACCCGGCCCGAATCGCTGACAAGCGCACTTCCGAGGTGACCGCTGGGAACGGTCACGGATGTCTCGATAAGGCCGTCGGCGACGCTCAAGATGGTCCCTGTGTGCAGCCGGTGGGGCTCACCGGAGCGGATCTCGACATCGGTTCCCACCCGGCCGGCTGCTTCGGTGCCGATCGGCGCCGACGAAGGTGTGCCGACTCCGGCCGGCCGATCCATCCGGATCAAGGCCAGATCGGAGTTCTCGTCGATGGCGACCACCTCGCCGTCGAACCGGCCAGAGCGCGAACCGGAAGGGGAGTAGGCGACGAGGGACACCGCCGCCTGTCCGGCGACGGCGGTCGCCGAGGTCACCAGCACGTCGGTGGGAAGACCATCGAGGCGGAGAGCGGTGCCCAGCATGGGGGCGACCGTCGAATCGCCCCCACCTTGCACCTGATAGGCGTAGGCCGGCGGTGCCTTCACCTTGTCGAGGACCTGGGAGTTGGCCGGGGACGTCATCCCGGTCGTCGGCGGGGTGGCCTCCTGCTGGTCGGCTGGCTCATCACCTGGCGACGTGGGGTCGGCCGGCAGTGAGGCGACACCGACGGTCGATCCGAGCGAACCCTCGACGGGGAGCGCTGCCGTCTCGGCCAGCGTCCTCCCCTCGTCCAGCGATTGCACGGCCAGCGCTCCGAGCACCAGGACGCCGATGGCCACCCCGACGAGGAGCCGGCCATTCCGAGGGGGCTGGGCGATGTCCCGCCCCGCCGGGTGGACACGCCTTGCGTGGTCGAATTCGGATCGTTCGAGATGGGCTCGGGCGGCGGCGATCTCGCTCGGGTGCCGCCA
The DNA here is from genome assembly GCA_041576015.1 of Acidimicrobiales bacterium. Lineage (GTDB taxonomy): Bacteria > Actinomycetota > Acidimicrobiia > Acidimicrobiales > SZUA-35 > JABDIY01. The sequence goes on along the minus strand of JBFGLT010000004.1, from coordinate 19,792 downwards.
GTCCCTCAACGCCGGATCGGGAGGTAGGCCGGGACGCTCGGTGGCGTCGTCGAGATCGAGATCGTCGAGCGCCTCCCACGCGGGATCGTCGAGCGGGAGTGACGCCCAGTCGATCGACTCGGGGTCCCAGTCGGTCGGGTGAGGCGTCTCCTCCCCGTCGGGTTTCTCATCCGCTCCCACGGGCACCGAAGGTACCCGCCAGAGCGGTCGCAGTGAGCGCGACCGACCCTATTGGTGACGACTGTCAAGTCCTCGGCTGGCGACGTCGCCGGTCCCGCCGGAGCGGCGGTCGGAGGGTCAGCGGTGCCGCCAGATCGGCCGGCGTTTCTCGACGAAGGCCGCCATGTTCTCCTGACCGTCCTCGGTCTGGCTGGCAGCGGCCATGACCTCGGTTGCATAGCGGTAGGCCGTGTCGAGCTCGAGATCGATCTGGGTGTAGAACGTGTGCTTGCCCATCGCCTTGGACACCCGGCTGCCGCGGGTGGCTCGGGACAGAAGTTCGGTCGTGGCGGCGGCTAGGTCGCGGTCGGGCACCACTCGGTTGATCAGGCCCCATTGCTGAGCGGTGAGCGGATCGATGGCGTCGCCGGTCAATGCCAGTTCCATGGCCTGTTTGCGCCCGATGGCCCGCCCGATGGCGACCATCGGGGTATGGCAGAACCATCCTGCCTTTCCGCCGGGGGCGGCGAAGCCGGCCGACTCGCCAGCGACGGCAAGGTCGGCGGTCGCCACCAACTGGCAGCCGGCGGCCGTCGCCAGCCCGTGCACCTGCGCAATCACGACCTGGGGAACCCGCTGAATCAGCTGCATCAGATCGCTGCAGGTCGTCAGCAGCGATCGCATGAACACGAGGTCGGCACCCGCCATGTCGGCGAAGTCGTGCCCCGACGAGAAGACCGGGCCGTTGCCGGCCAGGATGATTCCGGCGGCGTCGGAGCCGGCCGCGGCCGAGAAGGCGGCGATGAGCTCCCTCATGTGTTCCAGACTCAGCGCATTGCGCCGTTCGGGACGGTTCATCGTGATGGTGATGAACCGCTCGTCCCGCTCGTAGAGGAGGTGCTCGAAGGTGTCCGGTCGTTGCGCCAGTGCCATACACCAAGGGTAAACCACGCTCCGCCAGGCCGTCGCCGGCGCGGGGCGCAAAGGCAACCGTAGACCTGGCCCCTAGCCTGGTGGGGTGGACGAATGGCTGGGGCTGATGGCGTCCCGGTTGCCGGTCGCCGAGGCGGGCGAATGGGTCGTGCTTCCCCACTGCGGAGCGACCGTCGTGTTCACCGGCACCGCTCGTGATCACGCCGGGGATCGCACCGGTGTCACCCTCCTCGAGTACGAGGCATACGAGGAGCAGGTGCTCCCCCGCCTCGAGGCGCTCGCCGCCGCCATGCGGAGTCGGTGGCCGGACCTCGGCCGGATCGTGCTCATCCATCGGACCGGATCGGTGCCCATCACCGAGGCGGCGGTGGTGGTCGCCACCTCGTCCCCCCACCGGACCACGGCGTTCGAGGCCGCCCGCTATGCGATCGACACGCTCAAGGCCACCGTGCCGATCTGGAAGAAAGAGGAATGGGACGGTGGGTCGAGTTGGGGTCTGGAGGCCCAGCACATCACCGACGTCTCCTGATCACGGGTCGGCATCGCCGGCGATGGTGGAGTCGCCGGCCCGTACTCGGATCTGATCCTCGGCCGCCTGGCGGACCTGCCAGTCCCGGTCGTCCCGGCAGCTTGCCAGCGCGACGTCGACATCGCCACCGTCGAACGGGGCGAGGGCGATCACGGCGCGGCGCCGCACCGTCGCCCGGTCCGACAGGGCAGCGAGGATCTCTGCTCGCCCCCGGTGGAGCGCTCCGAGAGCCGCCACTGCCGCCTCCCGGCACAGCGCCTCGCCGTGAGCGGTCGCCATGGCGGCCAGTCGCCGTTCGACGGCGATGGCGGTCGCGGCGTCGAACAGCTCGTGCCGGGGGCCGAACTCACCGATGGCGAATGCCGCCGGCTCGGCCACGCTCGGCTCGTCGTCGAGCGCCCCGAGGAGCAGGTCGAGGAGCCAGCGGGGGCTGTCCGGGGCGATTCCGGCGGTGAGGACCTCGACCGTTCGTCGTCGCACCAGCGACGACCGGTCGTCGAGGAGCCGTCCGGCCGTGTCGTTGTCGAGGGCCCCGAGGCGGGCGAGAGCGCTCGCCGCCGCCGCCCGGACATCGGCGTGGTGGTGGTCGAGCACGTCCATCGCCGCCTGCACGGTCGCTGCCCGCAGTTCGGGATCGCTTTGGCGATCGGCGATCGCAGCATCGGTCAACAGATCGGCCGCCCTGGCGGCGTCACGACCGGTGGCCGGTGGTGACGCCTCGGAGTCGTTGTGGGCCATCGTCCTCATTTCGTCGCGGAACCGACCGATGGGTGGTTCAATGTCACTGACTCAGGATGCCGCACCGGCTAGGTTTGATCCTGTCCGCGGAGTCCTCCCACACCCACGAAATACCGGATCCAGCGGATAAAGGAGCAACTCGTGTCCCACATGGTCATCTACCGCGGTGCCGACGGCAAACCCGGCTACCACCAGACTGACGACATCCACGACGCCGTCATGTACGTGGAGACCCTGCGGAACGACAAGGACGTCGATCACGCTCGCATCTTCCGGCTGGAAGAAGTGACCTTCGAGTACAAGCCGTACTACCGGGTCGAGCTCTCCGTCGGTGGAGCCCCGGCGGTCACCGCCGGTTCGGAGCGCAATGGTGAGGACATCGTCGACACCTCCGAAGCGTCGAACGACGATGACGACGACACCGTCGAAGAAGTCGCCGAGGCTGACGGTTCCAATGACGGCGACGATGTCGCCGACGCAGGGGACGAGACTCACGACGAGGGCGACGACGACGACAAGGTCGGTCACGCCTCAGGAGTCCGCCGCGGCCTCTTCGGCCGGTAGCCGGGGGTCAGGTCGACGTTTGCCTCGACGGCGGCCGGGCTAGGCCGAGCCGCCGCTTCAGCCGATGGCTCGCTCCAGCAGCATCAGCGTGAGCACCGCCATACCGATGACGGCGATGGCGAGCGCCACCCCGGCCGCTCCGGTGATCCCGCCCAGGGCGCCGAGCGCGATGATCCGCCGCCACAGGGGCGTGCGGACCTTCCGGACGGGTCGGTATGGCTTCTCGGCGGCGGTCTCGGCGTACTCGGTCGGCACGCCGAAGGACGAATCGATCGTGCGGTTCTGACGGGCGACCATGGGCAAAGCCTACCCCCTCCTACGATTTGGATTCGTTTTGGCCGATAGTGGTCAAGATGAGTGGTGAGATGCCTCGACCGCCCCGGCCCGGCTCCGACCCGCCCCTCGCTGGTGCAGTGCCGTCGGGCCCGCCCGCCATCGACGACGACGATGTCATCCCACCTCCGGTCAATGCCGCCCGCCTTCAGCGCCGTGCGGTCAAGTTCGGTGCCGGTCTGTTCCTTCTCATGCTGGCGATCGGCATCGCCGCCGGGTTCTTGTTTCGAACCGACTACGTCGCCTTCATCCCGGGAACCAGCAGGGACACCGAGTCGTTCGTGTCGGTCGAAGGTATCGAGGACTATCCGAGCGCCGGGGAGATCCATCTGACGACCGTGCGGGTCCGCGATCGGGTCTCGCTGTGGGCCTATCTCTGGTATCAGGTTGACGACGACGTCGAACTGGTTCCCCGCGATCAGGTGTTCGGAGCCCGCACCGTCGAAGAGAACCGCCAACTCAACCTGGACCGCATGGCGTCCTCGAAGGATCTGGCCATCTCGGTGGCCCTGGAGGAACTGGGCTATGACACCATCGTGCCCGACGGCGTGTTCGTGATCGAAACGGTGGAGGGAACCCCCGCCCAGGACGTGCTCGAGCCGGGCGACGTGATCGTGGCCGTCGAGGGCGAGCCGATCGTCTCGCCGCCCCAGTTGGTGGACGCCATCAGCAGCCGGTCACCGGGAGACGGGATCGCCTTCGACGTCGAGCGTCACACGACCGGCCAGATCGACACCGTCAGGGTGATCCTCACCAGCCGTGAGGACGACGCCACCAAGGCGTTCCTCGGGGTGGCGACGAGCGAGCGGGTGGATCTCGAGACCGACGACCTCGGCTTCGACGTCTCCCTGGGTTCGGACAACATCGGGGGCCCGTCGGCCGGCCTCGCCTTCACGCTCGCCGTGCTCGACCAGCTGACCCCCGGAGAGCTCACCGGCGGCGCACGGGTGGCGGTCACCGGCACGATTCAAGTCGACGGGAGCGTCGGCTCGGTGGGCGGTGTCGAACAGAAGGCGGCAGCGGTTCGCGACGAGGGAATCCCAGTGTTCCTCGTGCCGGGCGCTCTGGGTGAGCAGACCCTGGCGGCGGCCCGCGAGCGGGTCGGCGACAAGGTGGACATCGTCCCAGTCGACGACCTCGACGACGCTCTCGGGGTGCTCGGGGATCTCGGGGGCGACATCGACGCTCTCGCCGAGTTCGCCGCCGGCGTCACGTCCTGATCCTTGGGCGGGCCGGAGGCGTGGGTCTTGTGAGGCCCGACTAGCATCTTCCCATGGCCACGAATCGTGACCCCTCGCTGGATCCTGACCTCATCGCCCACCGCAACTTCGCGACGTCGTTTCGTGGCTATGACCCCCACGAGGTGCGGCGGTTCCTCCAGCAGTTAGCGGAAGCGGTTCGCACCGACAAGCACCCCGATGGCGAGGATCGCGAGATTCTGCAGGCGCTGGCCGGCGAGCGGGACGAACTCCGCCGTCGAGTTCAGCAACTGGAGCGGGCGCTGGCCAGCGCCGAGAACGACGACGCGGTCCATGTCACCAGCCTGATCACGTCCGAGACGACCCAGGTGATCGAGAGCGCCCGGGCGGCGGCGGCCGAGATCATCCGCAAGGCCGAGAGCGAGGCCAGCCGACGCCGCAAGGAGGTCAAGGAACTCGAGCAGAGGGTCGACGCCGAGATCCAGGAGAAGCGGAGCGCCGCCGCCGAGGACACGGCCAGGATTCGTCGTGAGGCCATGGCCGAGGTGACCAAGCTCCGGAACGAGGCCGACGAGGAGACCAGGTCGCTCCGGGCCAAGGCCGACGAGTACGCGACGACCACCAGGTCCCAGGCTCAGGAGATCCTGCGGTCCCGCACCGCCGAAGCCGAGAGCTTCTACGAGACGCGGATGCGCAAGACCGAGGAAGCCACCGCCGCCATGCGGGCCGAGGCCGAGGAAGAAGCCGCCACCATGCGGCGCAACGCCGAGGACGGCGCGGCCAAGATGCGCAGGGAGGCCGAGGAGGAGACGCTCTCCCTTCGGCGGCGCACCGACGAGGAGGTCAAAGCCCTGCGAGCCTCTGCGGAGGCCGAGGCCGAGGACCTCCGCACGGCCGCTCAAGCTCGAGTCGACGAGCTCAACGTCGAAGCCGACAAGATCAAGGCGGAGTCGGAGAACGCAGCCAACATCGCCCGCGCCGAGGCCACCGCGGCAGCCGATCTGGCGACCCGTGAGGTTCGGGACGAGGCGCGGATGATGGTGGCGGAGGCCAAGGCCGTCCGGGAGAAGATCTTGACCGACCTGATCCGCCGGCGGCGGGTGGCCCGCCAGCAGATCGACCAGGCCCGAGCGGCGCGAGACCGCCTACTCCGCAGCCTCGAGGAGGTGAAGCGGGAACTCGATGAAGCAACCGGCGAGCTGCACCGAGGGGTGTCCGAGGCCCGTTCGGCGATGGATCGAGTTCCGGCTCCAGTGGCCGACGACGATGGCGAGGTCGCCGCTGCGTTGGCGACGCTGGATCGCGGTCGTCCAGAACGCAGCCGAGCGTTCACCGATCTCGGCGACACTCCCGAGACCGAGGATTACGCCCGGCGGCTGGCCGGTGAGCCCGACCACGTCGCCGCCGACGCAGCACCTTCCGGGCCAGCCGAGCAGCCCGACGACGACGATGCCATCGAGAGAGCGACCGAACAGGAGCCCCCGCTCGAGTCCGTCGAGGCGATCGACGACGAGAGCTCCGGCACAGAAGCCGACGCTGCAGACGTCGAACCCGAGGACGGAGAGGAGGATGCGTCCGATGGATCCGGCGACGACCGGCGACCGTCCATGTTCGCCAGCTCTCCGCCGCCGCCGTACCTGGCGCCGCACGAGGAAACCTCCGACGTCGAGGACGCCGAACACGACGAGATGCCGGACCAGGCGCCGGCCGCCGATGCGGACGAGTCCGAACCGGACGACATTGTCGTCGCCGAAGCCGCTGCGGACGAGTCACCTCGCGCCCGGCTGTTCGACACCGCCATCGGGAACACCGCCGACCCGGACGCGCCGCCGCGCAGCGGGGGGCTCTTCGGCCTGGGCACCAGCAACGCCGGTTCCCAGCGGACGCCGTTGTTCGAGCGAGACGAGCCGGCACGGCCGGCGAGCGGAGACAGGGCCGAATCGGAGGATCTCGACAGCGAACGCACCGGCACCGTCGAGCGGTTGACTCCGGACCTCAAGCGCCAGCTCAAGCGGGCGCTCGCCGACGACCAGAGCGAGCTGCTCGACGCCGTCCGCAGGGGCGGTCGGGATGCATCGACCGACGACCTTCCTGCTCCGGAGCGCCAGGTGGCCCGGTTCGCCGATGCGTTGGAAGCATCGTTGCGGGCGAGTGCCAACAGCGGGGCGTCCGCCGTCGACGGCCGGATCTGGCCAGGACTGGTCGACCCGCTCGTTGCCTCATCGGCGGGCGAACTGGTGGACGACGTCCGGAGCGTTGTGTCCGATGCGGTCGCACGAGATGGTGGTGAGGACAGAGCGCTGGAGACGATTCGCGGCCACTATCGGGAGATCCGCACGAACCGGTTGAACCGGCTGGTCGATTCGGCGCTCACCGAGGCGTTCGACCTGGGTGTCGAACACGGTCGCAAGGGGTCTTGACGAGCTCGATGACCGGCGTCGAGCAGGTTGGTCGGGGAGTACGGACGCCCGATCCGCCATTCCGCTGGTGGAACACTAGGGTCGAGGCGAGATGGCAATGACATCCCCGACCGCCTCTCGCCGGCGACTGCCGTTGTTCGTCGCCGGCGGTCTCATCCTGTTGATCCTGCTCACCGCCAGCGGGATCGCCCGGCTGTTCACCGATTATCTGTTCTTCGATCACCTCGGGTTCGCTTCGTCGTGGGGAGAGATCCTTCTCACACAGGTGCTCCTGGCGGTGATCTTCACCGCGCTGTTCTTCGCGATCCTGTTCGCCAACCTCACGGTGGCCGACCAGCTCAAACCGGCCGTGCGTCCCCCGAGCCCGGAGGAGGATCTGATCGAGCGGTACCACCAGTTGGTCGGCCGGCACGGCACGCGGGTCCGGTTGGCGGTGTCGGCCTTCCTCGCCCTGATGTTCGGGCTCCAGGTTTCCCAGGAATGGCAGACCTGGCTGCTGTTCTCCAACAGTCAGGAGTTCGGCTGGATCGATCCACTCCATGACCTCGACGCGTCGTTCTACGTGTTCCGCCTGCCATTTCTCACGTTCCTGGTCGACTGGTTCTCCTTCGCCGTCGCCTTCTCGGTCTTCGCCGCGGTCCTCGCTCACTACCTCAACGGTGGGATTCGGGCGGCGGCCATCACCAAGATCAGCGACCGGGTGAAGCTTCACATCTCCGTGCTGCTGGCCATCCTGGCCATGCTGCGGGCCGTCTCCTACTACCTGGACCGATTCGAGCTGGTCAACTCCCGGCGAGGGGTGTTCGACGGTGCCCTCGCCACCGATGTCGAGATTCAGCTGCCCGCCCTCAACCTGCTGGTACTGGTCTCGCTGTTCAGCGCCGCTCTGTTCCTGGCCAATATCCGGCGCCGGGGATGGGGTCTGCCCCTGGTCGCCCTCGGGATGTGGGCGGTCACTCATGTCGTTGTCGGAGGGATCTTCCCGAGTCTCTACCAGCGCTTCGCTGTCGAGCCGAACCAGTCGACCCGGGAGGCCCAGTACATCGAGGGCAATCTGGCCGCTACCCGGTTCGCCTACGGGCTCGACGAAAGCCGGATCACCACCCAGCAGTTCGAGTACACCGAGGGGATCACCCTGGAGGAGGTCGACGCCAACGACGACATTCTCGACGACGTCCTCATCGTCGACCCTGACCTGGCGGAGGACTCCTTTGTCCGCGAGCAAGCCGAACGTCGCTTCTACGACTTCAAGGACCTTGACATCGACAGGTACGACATCGACGGCGCGACCGAACCAGTGGCCATCAGCGTCCGGGAGCTCGAACTCGATGCCGTCGACAGCGGCTGGGAGAACCAGCATCTGGCCTTCACTCACGGTTGGGGAGTGGCGTTGGCTCCGGCCAACGTGTTCGGTTCGGGCGGCACCCCCGACTACTTGGTGTCGGGGATCGGTCCGGCCCTCGAGGTTGACGAGGCCCTTTCAGCCCAGCTCGCCCAACCCCGCATCTACTTCGGAGAGGACTTCGGCGGTTACGCCATCGTCGGGGCCGACGGTCGGAACGAGGTCGATTTCGCATCCGACGCCGTCGGTCGGGACGAGTCGGACTTCCGCTACGACGGCGGCGGTGGCGTGTCGATCAGTTCGCTGATTCGGCAGGTGGCGTTCTCCCTACGCTTCCAGAGCATCAACCCGCTGATCTCCCCGTTCGTCGGGAGCGACAGCGAGGTCATCTACAACCGAAATGTCGTTCAGCGAGTCGAGCTAGTGGCGCCGTTCCTCCGCCTGGATGGTGACCCGTACCCGGTGCTGTTCGACGGTCGGGTCAAGTGGGTGATCGACGCGTACACCACCACCAACGAGTTTCCCTACAGCCAGGGCGTCCGCAACCGCAGTCTCTCCGGCGATCGGGATCTGTCGGGCGGCTTCAACTACGTGCGCAACAGCGCCAAGGCGGTGGTGGACGCCTACGACGGTGACGTGATGATCTACATCGTCGATCAGTCGGACCCGATCATCCGGGCCTATGAGTCGGCGTTTCCGGAGTTGTTCGCTGATGGCGAGGCTCCGCTCGGACTTCGCCAGAACTTCAGGTACCCCCAGGACATCTTCAGCATCCAGACCGACATGTGGGGCACCTATCAGGTCACGGACCCGGTCACGTTTTTGGAGGGCAGCCTGAGCTGGACAGTGGCCACCCAGCCTTCGGAGATCGCCGGCGAGCAGCGGGCGGGAGCGTCCACGTCGGCCGCATTGCCGATGCGGCCACAGTATGTCCACACCCGGTTGCCCGGATTCGACAAGAGCGAGTTCGTGCTGCAGCGAGCGTTCGTGCCCTCTTCGAACGACGCCAACCGGCAAAGCGATCGACCGGAGCTGACCGCCATCATGGTGGCCCGGTCCGATCCCGAGGGCTATGGCGAACTGGTCCAGTACCGGCTCCCGGCCGGCGGCCAGGTGTCGGCCCCCGATCTGGTCGACTCCGAGATTCGCCGGGAGACCGAGATCTCCGACTACATCACCCCCTTGGATCTCCGTGGATCGCGGGTGCTGTTCGGCGAGATGATCATGGTGATGGTCGAGGACACGCTCGTCTACGTCAGGCCGCTGTACGTCGAAGCCGAGGGCTCGACGGCGGTCCCCGAACTGAACCGGATCATCGCCGTCAATGGCGACCGAATCGAGATGCGCACGAGTCTGGATCAAGCGATCCAGGCAGTGGCGCTCGATGCCGGCGACCAGCCCGAGACCCCGATCCCCACGCCCGACCCCGACCCGGAGCCCCCGACACTGCCGCCCGACATCCAGGACCGTCCCGTCACCGATCTCCTCGACCTGGCCGGGCAGTTCCTGGAGGCGGCCGATGTCGCCGAGGAGAACGGCGATACCGAGGAGGCCGCCCGCCTCCGGGAGAACGCGGTCATCGCCATCAACCAGGCCAACGCCCTTCTCACCGGCCGGACCAGCTGACGCCCGAGCGGGTGGGTGGAGTTCTTCCCCCGGGCCCAGTGCGCGATGGCCCATGCGCCAGGTCGAACCCGAGACCTACCGTGGGTCCATGCGGCGATTGCTCGATCCACCGACGACATCAACGGCGACCATCTCGGTCCGGGCGGCCAAGACCTTCGTGACGCAACTGCGGGCCGGCGGCGATGACTTCAGCAGCGAACTGGCCGACCATTTGCAGGGCCGGCTGACCGTTGCCGAGCTGTCCGGTGCGAAGACCGTGGACCTTGACCCAGCATTGGTCGAGGTACTGGCGATCGAGGACTCGATCGACGCTCTGGTTCACCTTGTGATCGATCTGAGGTGAGCCACGCGTCGGGCGCGCCGGAGCCCGATCCGTGGAACAATTCCAGATTCGGCTAGGTTCCCGGTGCATGTTCTTTCGCAAGGATCCCGCCGACCTGCAGGTTCCGTCGGTCGAAGACGCGCTCGAGGGTCGGGACACCGAGATGCCGGTGCCGGCCACCCACCATGTCAACGGCAACCCGCTGAAGGGACCATGGCCCGACGGGATGGACACCCTGATCGTCGCCATGGGCTGCTTCTGGGGCGCAGAGCGGTTCTACTGGCAGCTGCCCGGCGTGTACACCACAGCTGTCGGGTACGCCGGCGGGTCGACACCGAACCCGACCTATGAGGAGACCTGCACCGGCATGACCGGGCACACCGAGGCGGTGTTGATCGTGTTCGACCCGAGCATCGTCCAGCTCGACACGCTGTTCAAGGTGTTCTGGGAGAACCACGACCCGACGACGAGGAATCGCCAGGGGAACGACGTCGGCACGCAGTACCGATCGGCGATCTATGCCAACTCGCCGCAACAGCTGGCTGCTGCAGAGGCCAGCCGTGACGCCTACCAGCGATCTCTCGATGCCGCCGGGTATGGCCAGATCAGCACCGAGATCGCCCTGGCTGGACCGTTCTACTACGCCGAGGAATACCACCAGCAGTATCTGGCCAAGAACCCGGGCGGATACTGCAACCACGGTTTCTGCCAGGTCGGCTATAGCAGCTGAGGTCGGGCGGCTTCGGGGGGTAGAGTCGGATGGGCGGAACGGACCCGCTCGCGAGCCCATGGCCGACCTGACCTTTGCCCACGTGTCGAAGCATTTCGACAGCACACCGGCGCTGCTCGGGCTGCATCTGTCCGTCGCCGACGGAGAGTTCGTTGCGATTGTCGGTTCTTCGGGCTGCGGGAAGTCGACGGCCCTGCGGATTGCAGCCGGCCTCGAGACCGCCGACAGCGGGCACATCGTGGTCGATGGTCAGGTCATCGACCACGTCCTGGCCAGGGATCGCCGGTTCGGGCTGGCGACGCAGCGGAACGCCCTCGTCGGTCATCGCACGGCCGAAGGCAACATCGCCCTGCCCCTCGAGGTGCGCATGGTGCACCGGGACGATATCGACCGTCGCGTGCGGGCCGAAGCGAGCCAGTTCGGGGTCGGGCACCTCCTTCGCCGCCGTCGCAATCAGCTGTCGGGCGGCGAGATCCAGGCTGTCCAACTGGCCCGGGCCCTCGTGGCTCGTCCCCGGGTGCTCCTCCTCGACGAGCCCCTGGCCCGGATCGACCTCGACCTCAGGCACCGCTTGCGGAGCGACCTGGTCCGGATCCAACGGGACTACGGGGTGACCACGGTGCTCGTGACCGCCGATCAAGAAGACGCCATGGTCCTGTCGGACCGGATCGCGCTGCTCGATGCCGGCGTGCTCCAGCAGGTCGGTCATCCCATGGGTCTCTACGAGCGGCCGGTCAACACCACCGTCGCCCGCTTCCTGGGAGATCCGCCGATGAACCTACTCGTTGCCGAGGTGACCGGCGACGGCGCCGGTCACGCCTACGACGTCGCCGGGCAGCGAGTCGCCTGTCGCCACCGCACGGCCGGTCATGTCGGATCCCGAGCGCTGCTGGGCGTCCGCCCTGAGCGCCTCGTGTTGCGATCGGCCGACGACAGGTCCGCCACGCCCACCGTGGTGTCGCGCACCGAGCCGCGGGGGTCCCACACGATCCTGGAATTGAGCTCCGACGCAATCCGGGACGAGTCCGGACAGCCGGTCACGCTGAAGGCGTCCCATCGCGGGGTGGGGATTCGGGTCGGAGATCGGGTGGGCGTGTGGTTCGACCCTGACAGCCTCCACCTCTTCGACCCCCGCACGGGGGCGGCGCTCGGCCACGCGGCATGACCACCAGACAGCCCCGCGCCGGACGCTCGTCGCCGCGCCGGTTCATGCCGGCACCACGGCCAGCGCCGGCCGGTGACCGGGATCGCCGGCGGTCGCCCGGTGTCGGATGTTCTGGGCCGACGGGTGACGGGGCACCGGGCGCGATCGCTGTCGGATCGACACGATGTCACCGGTGCGGAACGAAGCCACGCGTTCACTCCAGACGTCGATCGTGCGGGACGAGGACCCGCTGAGGAAGAAGGTGGTGAGCGGCCCCTCGGGCTGGTAGCAGTCCGCCCCGGCTACCTCGACCGCTCGCCCCGACGCCAAGGTCACGCAGAAGATGGGGGTGTCCGGGCGGTCGGCCAGGTCGATGGCGGGGACGTAGTGAAAGCTCATGTCACGATCATGTCCGGAGGGTGTGACACTGGACGCGCCGTCGGCGCGTGTCGTGTCGCTAACCCGTCTGGTCGAGACGCCGATAGATCAGCACCGGACAGCATGGCCAGGAGGCGCCGACGGTGCATCGACGAATTATCAAGACCGCCAAGGTACGACTCGTCGACGCCCAGGTCGGCGACATCGTGAACCGGAATCCCGACGCCGAGAAGGGATGGTTCCAGGTGGCCGAGATCAAGACGCTGTTCAACGGTGACCTTCAGGTCGCCGACCACTCCAGCTACGTCACGATCAGCGGCGGTGACAACGATCTGATCGGCGTGCAGTTCGCCCAACTCATCGAGGTCCCGGACTGATCGAGGCTCCGCCGCTGACGCACTCCTGCTGCGGTGCCCCGGCCTGGGTCAAAGCTTCTCAAGGCCGTCGAAGATCGGGTCGATGCACTGCATGTGAACAAGAACGCTGCGCGCAGCGCCCTTTGGGGAGCTCCCCGGACCTCGCCGGCGACGGTCGCTGCGCTGGCCCTCGTCACCGCCATCGTCACCGGGTTCGGGGTCGTCGTCATCGGTAACGATCTCGGCCCGGTCCTGGCCGAGCCGTCGGCTGACCGAAGCCTGATCTGGCGGCCGCTCCTGTTCAACCTGTGCATCCCGATCGGTGCGATCGTCGCCGCCAGCGCGCTGGCCAGCGTGACCGGCTCGCGCCGTCCTGCGTCGGTGCTGGCCAGTGGGGCAGTTGCCTTCGGCTCCATCGCCGGGACAGCTGTCGGTCGAGTCGTGTGGCGCTACCTCGAGATCCAGACCTACGGGACCGAACAGGGACTGCTGGACAGCACTGCGGTGCTCGTTCTGCTGGCGTCGACCGGCGTCGGCGGCGTGACCGGTGCGTTGATCGGCGATCAGCTGCGCCGGACCTCATTCGCCCGCCGTTCCAGCCAGTGGAGCACCATAGTCGCAACCGCACTGTTGACCTACCCAACCTTGGAGCTGGTGGCCGGGAGCCCGGCGGTGGGCGAGCGGCAGCTCTGGATGCTCGGGTTCATGCTCTTCGCACTGGGGGTCACCCCCCGGATCGGCCTTCTGATGGCCGAGGGACAGGATGCACCGATCGCCCTCGATCGACGAGAGCTCTACGACCTACACGCTCAACGTGATCAGAGCGCCGCAATCCGCCTCGCCGTCGGCTACGCAGCCGGTTGGATGGCGTCGATCCTGGTCAACATGAGCGCCGGCGGCTTCGACGGCCAGCTCACCCGGTACGTGCTCTCGTGGGGGTTGCCCCTGGCGCTGATGGCTCCCGGAATCCTGGCGCATCTCGACCGACTCGCTCCGAGGCCCACCGCGCAGACCCCACTGGTCCACGTCGGTCGTTGATGCTTCGGGCCGGGCCGGCGACATTTGTCACACCTGGCCCGAGTAGTCGCTCCTTCGGCGGCATTGTTCCTGTTCGCGCCGCTCCTCTGTGAGCCCGCATTCGACCGATCGCTGCGGGTCGGGTGCCGGTGATGCTGGGTAGGATGTGCGCGATGGACAGGCCGAGGGAAGGGCGGAGGTGGTGGGGGGATTTCTTCGCGAGACTCGTCATCACCGTGGTCGGGGGCGTCATGGCCGCCGTGATCGTGGCGGTTGTCATTCCCGCCCTCCGGGACGGTGGCGATTCGCAGCCCGCGCCCACCGAACAGGATGCACCTGCGGAGGCCTCCGATGGGCAGGAGGCACCCGCTGAGTCGGACCCGCCCGCCGAGGAACCGGCTCCGGCTGACACGTCCACCGCGGAGGAGGGCGGTTAGGTCACCCCCCGTAGTCCCCCGGTGAAGGTGGCCATTGCCCCTAGCCGGTGCCTCCTGTTGCGCCCTAGGTTCGGGAGCGAAAGATCGGAGGCAGTGATGACAACAGAATCGATGGATCGGGCCGGCGAGGTCGTGTCCGACAGCATGGCCGAGACCCGCAAGATGCTCTCGGTGCGCGGCGTGTTCGGGGAGGCCTATCAGGTAGGCGACCGGACGATCATCCCCGTGGCTCGCGTCGGTGGTGGTGCCGGCGGTGGGGGTGGCGACGACGACAAAGGTGGCGGCGGTTTCGGCAGCGGATTCGGCATGGGCGCCGTGCCGGTGGGTGTCTATGAGGTAAACGCCGAAGGGGTCGAATGGAAACCGGCCGTCGACGTCAACCGCCTCGCCAAGGGCGGCCAGATCCTGGCCGGGATCATCGCCGTGTGCGTGACGCTGATCCTGGTGCGCCGCCACTGATCACCCCCACGCCACCCGGCTGACTCTCGTGGCAGCTAGATCCGTCAAATCCCCCCATTGACAGCCGGGCGCGTCGGAACCGGCGGCCCTGGCTGCTAGTCGCCAGGATTGACCGAATTGGCTGCCCGGCAGGGGGCTTTGGCGGTCAGGGGCGGGTACGACCATGACCGCTAGCGTTTGCGCCATGGGCAACCGAGTGGCTGAGGCCCTGGCACCGGCGCGACTCGGCGACGGTTTCCGGTGGCTCATCGGGTCGCAATGGCTGAGCAATCTCGGCGATGGTGTCGCGCTCGCCGCCGGACCGCTGCTGATCGAGGCCGAAACCGGCGATGTGACACTCGTAGGTACAGCCTGGATGCTGGCCCGGCTGCCGTGGGTCCTGTTCGCGCTCCACGCCGGCGTCATCGCCGACCGGCTCGACCGTCGACGGGTCATCGGACTCGCCAACTCCGCTCGGGCGGTGGTGCTCTGCGTCTTCGCCGTCACGATCGGCACCGGACAGGTGAACGTCCCGATCATCTTCGCTGCGCTGTTCGTGCTCGGCGTGGCCGAGGTGTTCGCTGACATCACGTCGAGCACGATGCTGCCGATGCTGGTGGCGAAGTCGGAACTGACGCTCGGCAACTCCCGCCTGATGTTCGGCCAGTTCACACTCAACCAGCTCGTTGGGCCGCCGGTCGGCGCGTTCCTCTTCACCGTCGGCATGTGGATTCCGTTCGCCGGCCAGGCGGCCACCGCTGCGCTCGCAGCGGCCGTGGTGCAGCGCATCGTCTTCTCGTCCGCGACCGATGCGGTCGGTGGCACCTCGACTCGATCGCCCCGCCAGGAGATCGCCGACGGTGTTCGCTGGCTCTTCGGCCACCCGCCGGTCCGCACCCTCGCCCTGGCCATCTTCTTCTTCAACATCACCTTCGGCGGATCGTTCTCGGTGCTCGTGGTGCTCTCGATCGAACGGCTCGGCCTGTCCGAGACCGGGTTCGGCCTCCTCGTTTCGATGTCAGCAGTCGGTGGGGTGGTGGGCACGGCGCTGTACCGGAGGACCGAAGCTCGCATCGGCGTCGTGTCGATCATGCGTATCGGTCTGCTCGTCGAGGCTGCCACGCATCTGGTTCTCGCCACCACCACGACGCCGATCGTCGCCTTCGTCGTGATGTTCCTCTTCGGGGTCCACGTGTCGATGTGGGGTACGACGTCGAGCAGCATTCGCCAGGGTTCGGTGCCGCTCGAGTTCCAGGGCCGAGTCAGCTCGGTCTACAACATCGGGCTACAGGCCGGCCTGGTCGTCGGGGCGGCGATCGGAGCGGTTCTGGCGGGCGCCGTAGGGGTCACGGGCCCGTATTGGTTCGGCTTCGTCGGCACGGTGTTCGTCCTGGCGCTGCTGTGGCGTCCCCTCGATCACATCGCCCGAACCGCCGATCTCGCCCCCGAACCCGTGGCCTGACCCGCGTACGCACCTAGCTGCCGGCGGGGCCGGGTCAGCCGCCGCCCCAGGCGGCCATGCGGCGTTCCATCTCCTCGGGGCTGACGTCCTCGACGTGGGTAGCGAGGGTCCAGCTGTGACCCCACGGGTCCTTCACCGTGGCCGAGCGATCCCCGTAGAACTGGTTCTCCGGCTCCCGGACCGACGTGGCGCCGGCATCGAGAGCCGCCTGGTGGACCGCGTCGACGTCGGGTACGTAGATCATGAGCGACTGCGGCGACCCGCCATACTTCGGCGGTGCGAAGAACCCCATGTCGGGGAATTCGTCGGCCACCATGACGATGGAGTCGCCCAGCTGAAGTTCGCAGTGGGCCACCTTGCCCGGGGGCCCTTCCATCCGCATTCGCTCGGTGAACCCGAACACCCCGGTGTAGAACTCGATGGCATCGCCGGCGCCGTCGACGCAGAGGTTGGGGTTCACGTGCGGGTAACCAGCTGGAATCGGATCGGTCTTGGACATGGCAGTTCCTCCTCGGCCCCATGGTCGCGCGACGACACCCGCTTTGTCATCCGCAGCCGTGCTGGCAGCCGGATCGGCCATCTCGGTGGGTTGGCAGCCGGTCACGCTAGAACTGGAGGATCCGCCGGCCGACGGCGAGCGAGGACAGATCTCGCGGCCACCCAGTGTCGCTTCGAGGGAGCTAGGACTGGCCGCCGATGTCGACCTCGTAGGCCTCGTAGACCAGATCGGCTCCGAGCTGGCGATGGCGGGCGATGGCCACGAGCACGTCGAGGATCTCGTTGCGGAGCTCGCTGGCGGCGGTCGCCATCCTTGCCGCAGCCACCAGGTTGTCGATGAGGGCCGTGAGCGTGGCGTGCTCGTCGCGCAGCCGGTCGGCCTTGGGCGAGAGCCGGGGGGCGGTGGCGATGATCTCGCTGATGAGCCCGTCGGGCGCCTCGACATCGACGACATGCTGCTCGAAGGCCATCCGGAGGTTGCCGAGCGCCTCGTCGAGCTCGAGCCGCCAATCCGGGCTTGCCGACGGGGCGGCGGCGGCGATCTCGACCTCGGACAGCGCCTGTTTGACGCTGATCCGCCGGGCGCGGGCGGAATCCAGGGCGTGGTCGGTGACGGGTTGGTGGGTGACAGGCATGAGATCCTCGGTGGCGGGATGGGCGGAGGTTCATCTCGATGATGCGCTGCTCGCACCGATCCGGTCAAGCTGGGCCGCCTACGGAGAACACCGCCTCGGCGCAGGAGCACGATGTCGCCGTCCCCGGAATCTCGCGACCAATGCGCCGCCGCGACGTCGGATGGGGCGTGATGGAGAACCCGACCGGTCGGCTGTGGCGATGGATCCTCGATGCGGTGGTCAAGCCACCCCCAACGCCCGTGCAAGAGGTCGACTACGACATCGATCTCCGGGTCTGGGAGAACGCAGCGGAGCTACTGGCCGACGAGTTCGCCTACGCCGACTGACCGGCACGGTCGGTGAGTCACCGCGACCCCGCCGCCGAACCCAACGAAAAGGGTTGAGCGAGGGTCGCGGCATGTCGATACTGCTGTGTGGCCCGGTGGACGATGCAGCAGGTCGAGAAGGTGGCGCCCGACCAGAAATCCATCGTGGCGGCGAGGCGGCTCGCCCGTGCCGGTCCGTGGAGCGACACCGGGAGCACCGACGTGCTCGTGTGGGGCAAGTGCCAGGGGAGTGGCAGTTCGGCCTACCAGGTCACCGTCGACCTCACCAGCCCAGCCTTCAAGTGCACCTGCCCGAGCCGGAAGTTCCCCTGCAAGCACGGCTTGGCTCTGCTGCTCCTGTGGGTCCAGGGGAACGGCGCCGTCGCCGACGCCGCCGACCCGGCCGTTTTCGCCGGTGAATGGAAGGCCGATCGGGACCGAAGAACCGCCGGCACCGTCGCGGCGCGGTCGCCGGACTCGAGCGAACCGGCCGATCCCGAAGCCAAGGCCCGACGGCGGGAGCAACGACTGGCGGCGATGGCTGCCGGCTGCGACGACTTCGAGCTGTGGCTCACCGATCTGGTGCGCAACGGACTGGCAGCCGCCCGGGAGCGGGGTTACGACTACTGGGACACCGCCGCCAGCCGGCTGGTTGACGCCCAGCTGCCGGGTCTGGCCGAGCGGGTCCGGGACATGGGCGGCCGGATCCACGCCACGGAGCGATGGGCCGATCTCCTCCTCGGCGAGGTGGGCCGCTGGTTTACCGCTGTACGAGCGTGGAGCCGGCTCGATCGGCTCGATCCCAACGACGCCGCCAACGTGCGCGCGTTCCTCGGCTGGCCTGTCCCGACCGAGGACGTGCTGGCCGGTCCCCATCACACCGACCGGTGGATGGTCCTCGGGGTTCACCGCACCGAGTCGGGCCGCCTTCAACAGCAGCGCACCTGGCTGCGGGGCGCCGGGACGTCCGCCGATGCGCTGATCCTCGATTTCGCGTCGGTCGGCGGCGCCCTGCGTGTCGCTCAGGTGGTGGGCACGGTGATCGACACTCCGCTCGCCCACTACCCCGGTTCGGGGGTTCAGCGCAGCCTGTTCGCCGCCGAACCGGATCCGACCGGTCGTATCACGTCGTTGCCGGCCGGAACCACGATTTCCGGCGCTCTCGCCGACCGGGCGATGTGGCTGGCCGAGGACCCGTGGGTGGACCGGGTGCCCTGCATCATCGACCACCTGGCGATCGAACCCTCACCGACCGGCACCGGCGCCGGCGCCGTCGACGCCGAGGGACACTCGTTCCCTCTGGCGGCGGACGTCCCAGCCGAGCAGTGGCTGGCCGTCACCGGCGGACAGCCGTCCCGCGTCTTCGGCGAGATGGAGGACGATGCGTTCCGTCCGCTGACCCTCGACACAGGAACGGACCTGCTCGCACCGTGACGGCAGCGGATTGGGAGACGCTTCGGGCAACCGCCCTGGTCGGAACGGCCCGCCGCCCGCTGGACGGGTTCGACGCGGCTGGGCGGTCCTGCGGCTCCGGGGAGTCAGCCGTCCTGCACGCCGCCGCCCTCCTGGGCGTGCAGCGTCGAGCAGGTGTCCGTTTCCCGGTCGCCGACCGGCGGACCGAACCGGCGGCTCGGGACTCCCGGCCCGCAGCCCCCGCCCGGCCTGTACAACTTCTGGATCTCTTGATCGGTGCGGCGTCGCTACCGGGGCGCGACGACGAGCTCCTGCGCCACTGGGTTCGCCAGTGCGACGCCGCTCGGTTCCGCCTGCCCGACACGCACCTCGTGGCTGTGCTCGATGCCTTTGCGGCGCTGCTCGGACGCGACCAGCACACGACGGATGCGGCCGTTCGGATCATCGGTGAGCGGGGACGATGGATGGTCAGCTGCCGGCCCGAACGCTGGAGCGCCTGGCACGAGCCGCTGGCCGGTGATGAGAACCCGCCGACGGCCGATCTCGACAGCTGGGACGAACTCGACGTGACCCAGCGGCGGGCGGTGATCGCCGCCGTCGCTCGGACCGAACCCGGCCGCGCTCGCCGGTTGATTGCCGACGAGTGGGCCAATCAGAAGGCGGCCGGTCGCGCCCAGCTCCTCGAGGTCCTGGAGGCATCGCTGACGCCGGCCGACGAGGCGCTCCTCGAGCAGGCCCTCGATGGCCGAGCCAAGTCGGTCCGCCTGATCGCCCAGCGCATGCTGGCGCAGTTGCCCAGCTCTCGACGATCGGC
>JBFGLT010000003.1:0-51995 GCA_041576015.1 Acidimicrobiales bacterium | reverse complement strand
CGGTGGCTCACCAAATCGCCCATCTGACCTACTTCGACGGCTCCGCCCGGCTGGCGATCGTCGACCAGCCGGCCTTTCAGCGAGCGGTCGCTGCGCTGATGACCCACTCCGATGGAGGTGACGACGACGTCGACGACTTCACCATGGGGGACCTCCTCGCCCTGTCGCCGGGCGAGCTGCTGGAACGGTGGCGGTCCGGTCGGGCCGCTCTGGCTGAGGCAGCCAGCGGGCTGACCGACGACGACCGGATCGAGTGGTATGGGCCTTCGATGGGGTCGAAGTCGTTCCTGACGGCGCGGCTGATGGAGTGTTGGGCGCACGGGCAGGACATCGTCGATGCGGTGGGCGCCCACCGACAGGCCACCGATCGGCTTCGACACATCGCCAACCTCGGGTTCCTCACCCGCCGGTGGAGCTATGTCAATCGTGGGCTCGACGCTCCGACCGAACCTGTGCGCGCTGACCTGGTCGCGCCATCCGGTGCGATCTGGACGTTCGGCCCGGCCGATGCGGGCGAATTCGTGGGCGGATCGGCCGAAGAGTTCTGCCTCGTCGTCACCCAACGACGGAGGGTGGAAGCGACGTCGCTGGAGACCACGCCGGTCGCGCTGGACTGGCTCGAAAAGGCCCAGGCCTTCGCCGGTCCACCGACGTGAGCGACCTCCGACGGGCGCCGCCCGCTGGTGGACGCATACGATCGCCTGCATGTTACGCCACTGCGCAATGTTCAGATGGGCCGACGGCGTCACCGACGACGTCAAGAAGGTGATCGGGTCGGGACTCGACAGGCTGGCCGAGCTCGACTGCGTCTCGGGCTACACCCACGGCCCCGACGCCGGGGTCAGCGAGGGGAACTTCGACTACGTCGTAGTCGCCGACTTCGCCTCGGTCGACGACTACCGGGAATACGCCACCGAGCCCGGCCACCAGGCCCTGATCGACGAGCTGATCAGGCCGAACATCGCGGCGAGGGCAGCTGTCCAGTTCGAGTGCTGACGGTCCTCTGGCTCGACTCGCCTGCGATAGGCAAAACGTAGACCTGGCACCAGCGAGGCAAACGTAGACCTGACCCCTAGCTGACGACGACGTTGACCAGCTTGGGGGGGCGGGAGATGATCTTGCGGACTATCTTGCCCTCGGTCCACTCCTGGATCCGAGCGCTGGCCAGCGCTTCGGCCTCGGCGTCGGCCTCGGTGATGTCGGCGGGCACATCCACCCGATCGCGAACCTTGCCGTTGACCTGAAGGACCATGGTGATCGTCTCCTCGGCGGCGATCTCGGGATCGGACACCGGCCACGCTACGAGATGGATCGAGCTGTCGTTGCCCCGGCGACGCCACAGTTCCTCGGTCACATGGGGCGCGATCGGGGCCAGGAGCTTGAGCAGCGTGTCGACTCCCTCGCTCCAGACCTGGGGGTCCACGGCGCCCGTACGGGCCGCTTCGGTCAGATCGTTTCGCAGCGCCATCAACGCCGCCACCGAGGTGTTGAACTTGAACGCCTCCAAGCCCGATTCGACCCGTGCGGTGGTCTGGTGGATCCGGCGGCGCAGCTGCGCCGAGGCGTCCCCGGACACCGCCTCCGGCTGATACTCGATCGTGCCGATCTTCCAGACATCCTCGATGAAGCGCCGCGAGCCCATGATCCCCTGGCTGTTCCACGGGCCACCCTTCTGCCATTCGAAAGCGAACATCAGGTAGGTGCGCACCGTGTCGGCGCCGTACTCCACGACCAGATCGTCGGGGTTGACGACGTTGCCCTTCGATTTGGACATCCGCTGGATCTCGAGATGGTGCCTGAGCTGGTTGACGTCGTTGGGACCGGGGATCGACGGGATCTCCACGACGGCGGTCTCGGGCACCTCGACGGTCACCCGGCCGGCGGCAGTGCTGACCTGCAGGATGTTCTCCGTTCGCCGCAGGAGCTCGCCGACCACCACTCCTGCATCATCGGCAGCGCCGGCATCGACGACCACCCGATCGGCGAGGACCCGCGTGCCGACTTCTTCCCCCGACACGACGACGCGGTCGCCGGTGCGGTCCTCGCCGAGGATCTGGCCCTGATTGCGAAGCAGGAGGAACGGTTCGTCGAACAGCCCGTCGGAGTCCCGGCCATGCGCGGTCATCCCGGTGGCGGCGGCGTCGAACAGGCCCATGTCGCGCATCGCCTTGACGAAGAAGCGGGCATAGAGCAGATGCATCACCGCATGTTCGGCACCGCCGGTGTAGGTGTCGACCGGTAACCAGTAGGCCGCCTCCTCGGGATCGAACGCCCCCCCGTCGTAGGCCGGCGACAGATAGCGGAACCAGTACCAGCTCGAGCACATGAACGTGTCCAGGGTGTCGGTCTCCCGGCGAGCCCGGTTGCCGTCGGAGTCGACGGTCTCGGTGAACGAGGGCGTCCTGGCCAGTGGGCTGGTCCCGTCGAATGGCACATCCTCGGGCAACACGACCGGAAGCTGGTCGTCGGGCACCGATTCGACCGTCCCGTCGGCCCGGTGGATCATCGGGATCGGCGATCCCCAGTAGCGCTGCCGGCTGATCAGCCAATCACGAATTCGGTAGTTGATTGACTCCTCCCCCGCCCCGTGCTCGACCAGCCAGTCGATGGCGGCGGCGACCGACGGGTTCTCCCGGCCCTTCAGGTCGTTGACCGTCACCCCGTCGATGGGCCCGCTGTTGATCATCACCCCCGGCCCGACATAGGACTCGGTCATCGCCGGTTCGTCGAGTGGATCGCCGCCTTCTGGGTGGATCACGGGTGCGACGGTCAAGCCGAACCGGCGGGCGAACTCGAAGTCCCGCTGGTCGTGCGCAGGGACCGCCATGATGGCGCCGGTGCCGTAGCTGATCAGCACGTAATCGGCCACCCAGATCGGGATCTGCTCCTGGTTCACCGGGTTGACGGCGTACCCGCCGGTGAACACCCCGGTCTTGTCCCTGTCGTCGGCGATGCGTTCCAGTTCGGTCCGGCGGGAGGCGGCCTGGACGTAGGCGGTGACCTCGTCCCGGCGGTCGTCGGTGGTGATCTCGGCGAGCAGCGGATGCTCGGGGGCGACGACCATGAACGTGGCCCCCCACAGGGTGTCTGGTCGGGTGGTGAACACCGTCAGCGGCTCGCCGGCGGCGGGACCTTCGGCGATCGAGAAATCGACTCGGGCGCCCTCGGAGCGGCCGATCCAGTTGGTCTGCATCAACCTGATCGGATCGGGCCAGTCGATGCTGTCGAAATCGAGGAGCTCGTCGGCGTAGCGGGTGATGGCGAAGAACCACTGCTCCATCATCTTCTGGACGACCGGCTGGCCGGTGCGCTCGTCCTTGCCGTCGATCACCTGCTCGTTGGCCAGGACCGTCTGCAACGTGGGCGACCAGTTGACCATCGCCTCACCCCGGTAGGCCACGCCGTGCTCGACCATCTGCTTGAACAGCCACTCGGTCCACCGGTAGTAGGACGGATCACAGCTGACCGCCTCGCGCTCCCAGTCGAACATGGCCCCCATGGATCGGAGTTGGGTCCGCATCCGGTCGATGTTCTTCCAGGTCCACTCGGCTGGATGCACCCCGCGCTGGACGGCCGCGTTCTCCGCCGGCAGACCGAAGGCGTCGAATCCGATCGGGAAGAGGACGTTGTGGCCGCGCATCCGCATGAAGCGGGCTCGAGCATCACTCGGGGTCATGGCATACCAGTGGCCCATGTGCAGGTCGCCCGACGGGTACGGAAGCATGGTCAGCGCATAGTGTTTGGGGCGGTTCCAGTCGACGCGTGACCGGTAGAGCCCCTCGTCCTCCCAGCGCTGCTGCCAGGTATGTTCGATCGAGCGGTGGTCATAGGCCATAGGAGAAAAAGCGTACTCAGCCGACCTCGCCACCCTGCGAGATTTGTCCAAAGCCCGGCGAGCGACCCGGCAGCGTCACGGTGGCGAGGTCGTCGGCCACGATCAGCCTGCCCGGGTACCCCGCGCCGCGGATGTCGGCGACGAAGGCGGCGACCTCCGCAGGCGTCTCGGGGGCCGGGATCAGGTGGGTCAGGATCAAGACGGGTACCCCCAGCTCGGTGGCCTGGGCGCCGATGGCCGGCGTGTCGGCGTGGTAGTCCATCACGAAATGTGCTGACGCCGGCCACCGGCGGACCGCCTCGAAGCGCATCGCCTCATACACCAGCACGTCCGCCCCTCGAGCCAGGTCGGCGACCTCGGGACACACGAGGGTGTCGCCGGTGACGGCGACGACGCCGTCCGGAGTCTCGATCCGGTACCCGACTGCCGGGCGGACCGGCTCGTGCCGCACCTTCACCGCCGCCACCCTGATCGGGCCGTCCTCCCAGACGATCGACGGCTCCGCCGGCGGATCGAAGGCGACGAGGGTCGGAGCCGGTTCGGTGACTCGACCTGTGTGCCGGCGGCGGATGCGGAGGTCCTCCCGCCACGGGACGAGCAACTCACCGACCAGCCTTTGCGCCGGACCGGACGGGAGGACGACCTCCAGCGGCGGCACGCGGTCGTCGCGATCGATGATCCAGCGAGTGAGCAGCAGGTCGGCGAGGCCGGTGAGGTGATCGCTGTGGTGATGGGTCACGAGCAGAGCCGTGAGGTCGGTGGCCGCGACGCCGGCCGCAACCAGCCGCTGGATCGTGGCGCGTCCAGCATCGACTTGGATCGCTCGGTCCCCGTGCCGGATCAGCACACCGGGGCCGGCACGACGAGCCGAGGGCCGCGGGCTGCCGGTGCCGGTGATCGTGACGGTCGTGGTCATCGACACCCATTGTCGCGCGCGCCGGAGCGACCAATCTCCAAGTCGAGCCGGAGGAGAGGCCTTGACCAGGGCATCTTCGGACCGACGGGGATGAGGTGCGCCACCCGACCGGGCTCATCGCCGCAACCCTGGCCACCTTCACGACGGCCTTCGCCGTCATCGCCATCCACCCGGCAGCCGCCGACGTCGGCCTGTCGATCGCCTCCTCGACCGTCTTCCGGGTGGAACCGGCCGAATCCCTGGTGCGGGTCGAAGCGACCTACTCGGTCACCAACGTAACCCCCGACCTCACCCGCGGGGGCCGGGACACCCGGTACTACTACGACGGGCTGACGATCCCGTTGCCCACGTCGGCGACCGCCATCCGCGCCGTCGACCACCGCAGCGGATCACCGTTGGCGACTGCGGTCCGTGAGGACGCCGGCTTCTCGTTTGCCGACGCCCTCGACATCTCGTTTGCGGGCAAGTTGTTCTACGGCGAGTCGGCCAGGTTCACGGTGACCTACCGCCTCGAATCGGGACCTCCGAGAGACTCCACGTCCGGAGTGCGGGTGAACCCCGCCTACGCGGGGTTCGGTGCCTGGGGCCTGGGCGATGCCAACGCCGTTGATGTTCGCGTCGAGGTTCCCGTCGACTTCGACGTGTCGATCAGCGGCTCACCGTACACGTCGCGGGTGGAAGGGGATCTCCGGATCTACGAGGCGACCGAGATCGCCCAGCCGGAGGAGTTCTTCCTCTTCGTCACCGCCCGGAACGATGCAGCGCTGGCCAGCCGGCCGGTGGACGTCGGCCCGGACACCGTCATCGACGTTCGCTACTGGCCAGGGGACGACGAGTGGGCCGACTTCGTCGCCACCGA
This sequence comes from Acidimicrobiales bacterium, assembly GCA_041576015.1. Taxonomy (GTDB): domain Bacteria; phylum Actinomycetota; class Acidimicrobiia; order Acidimicrobiales; family SZUA-35; genus JABDIY01. Next base: position 46,385 of record JBFGLT010000003.1, on the reverse strand, counting down.
GCTCGAAGACGGGTTCCCCGTGCTCGGAGAGTTGGTCGGGCTCCCGTTCCCCGCCGACGACCTGGAGATCCTCCAGTCGGTCGATCCCGGGCTGCTGGGCTACGCCGGCTGGTACCTGCCCGATCAGGACCGGATCGAGGTCAGCGAGGAGCTCGACGCCGAGACCCTCCTGCACGAACTGTCCCATGCATGGTTCAACGGCGAGCTGTTCGCCGAGCGCTGGATCATCGAGGGGCTGGCGCAGGAGTTTGCGTCCCGTGCCCATGCTGATCCCGACGGGGAGCTCACCTGGCCGAGCACTCCTCGATCAACCAGCCACCGAATCGCCCTGAATCGCTGGTCGACACCGGGGGCCATCGACGACGAGACTCGAGGGAACGATGCGTACGGATACAACACGTCGTGGTTCGTCCTGCGGGAGCTGTCCGAAGAGGTCGGCATCGACGGCCTGGCGAAGGCGATTCGGTGGGCCGAGGCTGATCTGCACGCCTATCCCGGCGAAGGTGCAACAGAGTTGGTGGACCGGCCCGTGGACGACTGGCGCCGACTGCTCGATCTGCTCGAGGAGGCGGCGGGGTCTCAACGGGCAACCGGGCTGTTTTCGAAGTATGTGACCGGCGACGACCAGGATGTCGTGTTAGCAGAACGCAGCCGGACCAGGGCCGAATGGGACCGGCTCCTCGACCGATCGGGCTCCTGGGCTGCACCACTCGTCCTGCGCAGGGCCCTCGGCGACTGGGACTTCAGGTCGGCCCGCCAATTGATGGACACGGCCAACCAACTGCTCGACCGGCGGGACCGGCTGCGCGTCACCATCGAGCGCCTCGGTCTCGACCTGATTCGGTCACCCGAGCGGCAGTACCAGGACGCGTCGACCCACGAGGCCTTGGTGGCGGTCTCGTTGCGGCTCGCCGATCTACAGGTCGCCGCCGACGCCATCGCCCTCGCCGACCACCAATTGAGCGCAGAGCGCTCCGTCATCGACCGCATCGGGCTGATCGGCACAAACGTCGACACCCCACTCCAGAAGGCCAGGGAAGCCTTCGAAAACGGGCACACCAGCCTTGCACGCGAGTCGGCTGGCCGCACCGTCGCCGACCTCCGAGGCTCGGCAACGGTCGGCCTCCTTCGTATCTTCATCGTGGCGGGGGCCGTTCTGTTGCTCGTCGGCCCGAAGGTGTGGCGGCAACGTTCAGGCAGCGGCCGACGCCATCAGCTGCTCCATGGCTCCGATGATGGCCTCGGCGAAGATGTCAAGATCAGGGCAGGCATCGGGGTCGGCCCGCAGGGCCACCACCAACTCGCCGGCGTAGGACAAGGTGGCAGCGCTCACGGTCAGGTTGAAGCCGAGGGGCACGATGGGCACCATCTCGGTGATCGGGCAACCCCGGAAGTACAAGGGCAACGGCGGTCCCGGCAGGTTGGTGGCCACGAGGTCGGCGAAGGGCTGACGCCGGGTGATCCACGAAATGAGGTCCACGGCAACGGCCGGGAGATGGTTGCCCGCATCGAGCAGTAGTTCAACGCCTTCGGCGTGATGCTCGGTCTTGAGCATCACCATCTGGTCGCGTACTGCGGCGAAGGCGGCTGCCGGTTCGGACACGTTCACCGGCAGTTCCACCAGGAGGGCCGCCACCTTGTTGCCCGATTGGGCGTCCATCCCGGCCTGTCGAGTGGAAACCGGTACCAGGGCGTGGAACGCTCGATCGGTGGGCTCGCCACGTTCGGCGACGAGCGCCCGCAACCCCTCGGTCAACGCCGTCAGCACGAGATCATTGACCGTTCCTCCGAGGGCGTTGGCCGTTGCGTGCACCGCACCGAGGTCGAAGGTGAGCGGCAGCAGCCTTCGGTGCCGGCCGACCGGGGTGTGCAGGGACGACGTCCCGCCGCCGAAGCTGGAAGCGGCGTCGTCCAGCGCCCCGGCCACGGCCTGAATACGGTCGGCGGTGCGCCGCGGGTGGCGGATCGCATCGAGGCCGAGCCTCACGATCTCGACCGGCTCGTGGAGTTGTTCGGCGAGCGCCGAGGCAACCGTGCGTTGGGATCGGCCCGGTCGACCGCTCGCTGGTTCAGGCTGTTCGGTCGCAGGGCTCGGACCCGGTTCCCGGGTTGGGTCGAACAGGACCGCCAGCAACTCCACACCGGAGACTCCATCGAGGAGGGCGTGGTGGATCCGCTCGACTAGCGCCACCGCACCCGTGCCGAACTCGACCGGATCGAGGCCGGTGATGAACGTGAAGGAGAACAGCGGCCGGTCTCGACGCAATCGTCGCATCTGCACCTCCTCGCACGCTTCGAGCAGCTGCTCCCGACTCCCCGGGGAAGGCAGCTGAAGGTGCTCGACGTGGTGGTTGATGTCGAGCCCGTCGACGTCGACCCAACGGGGCCGGGCCAGCTCGAACTGCGTCTCCTTGACGGCTTTGTGAAGCCGGGGCGCGGCGGCGATCCGCTCGGCGACATGGCGACGAACGGCCTCGATGTCGAACGTGCCGTCGTCGGCGAGAAGACTCCGACCGTCGATCACGAACAGCCCGCCCATGTGCATCGGGGTTCGCTCGGACTCCATCCGCAGGAAGCTGGTGTCCAGAGCGCTCAATCGCTCGGCGACGAATGGCCCGGCCGCCTCGCTGTCCTCGACTTCGGCGGTGGCTCGGCGTCGCCTGCGGCGAAGGAAATTGTGGAGCCGCTCGTCGAAACGGGCGACCAGCTCGGCTGGTTCGGGGACGGCGGCTCGGTCGACGTTGAACCCGACGCACGCCGACTCGACGTGGGACATCAAGCCGATGTTCAGCGCGGCGCCACCGGCGGGAGCGAACGGGTAGAGGCGGTGGACCGAGGCGCCGGCGATCGTCAAAGGGTCCTGCATTCCGGGCACATCGGTCAGAGCAGCATCGCAGCCCTTGACCATGCCGGCGACGATGCCGACCGTCAGGGCCGACGGAAGCTGCTGGAGTGCGGCGGCCAGGCGCTGGCTGATCCCGATCGCCGGCTCGTGGGCGGCCGAGCGCAGGCGGCTCCGGTGGCGCCGCAGTTGATCGTAGGGGTGGCGATTGGGATGGACGTCCAGCACCACCCGAGCCGGCGTCCACTGGTTTCCGGCGACGATGTCGTCAGGAGCCCGGAAGCTCACCGGCATGGTGATGCGGAATCGCCGGTCGTCAGCACCGAACCGACGGTGATGGTCGGCGAGTGCCGCGATGGCGATCGTCACGAACGCGTCGTTGATCGTCCCGCCGGCCCGTTGGGCGGCCCGATGAAACGCCTCGAGCGACACGTCGGTGGCGCCCAGCCACCGGTCCACGCTTCGATCGATCATCAGGGACGACAACGGCGGTCCGGCCGGGGACAACAATCGCACCGCTGAACCGGCCAGACCGACCACTGAGCCAATGGTCTGAAACGGGTGAAGTCCAGCGCCGAGGGCGATCGAGAACAGATCGACCGGCGTCCGGACCACACCCGCCAAGAACTCGAGGGTCGGGGTCTCATGGTGCAACTGCGCCGTCTGAAGCTCTGCGAGGGCAGTGGGCCCGGAGCGGTCGTCGAAGGCGCGGAGCAAGGCGACTCCGCCGATGCCGTCGGTCAGGGCGTGGCTGACCTTGAGCAGGAGAGCGGCCCGGCCGTGGGCGAGCCCATCGACCAACTCGATCTCCCACATGGGCCGGAGCGCGTCGAACTCCTGGCTGGCCAGGACGCCACCGATGTCGAGAACGTCCCGCAGCGAACCGGTAGTGGGCGCCTTGACCCGCCGGAGGTGGAACGCCATCTCGGGATGGGCGTCCACCCACAGCGGCCGACCGAAGCCGAGCGGCCCGTCGTGGACCCGCTGCCGGAGGCGAGGGAGAGCTTCGACCGAGCGGACCACCGTGCTCTGCAATCGAGCCCAGTCGGGCGACCGATCGAGAAGGGCGACGGCCACGATGGTGGTGCGCAGTATCGGGTCCCGCTTGATCTCCCACAGGGTGGCGTCGGTGGGATTCAAGCGGTCACCGGCACCGAACCCCAGCATGGGATCAGTGGACGCTGCGTGTTCGGGCCTGCCTAGGGTCCGAAGTCGCTTCCCTCAGGCCATCTCGGCCGTGTGGATCCTGGCGAGCTCAGCGCCCCAGTGGAGCGCCCGGTCGTCCTGGCCCTCCAAGAGTCGGCTGTCGGAGTCGACCAGAAAGCTCTCGGGATCGGCGATGAGGGTGAAGCCGTGGTGTTCCAGGCGACGGGCGATGCCCTTGGCGGCCCGGCCGGTGAGCAGCGCCGGACCGTGCACGCGGGTGTCGAACGCCGCCGCCGCCGTGTCCTGACCTCGCTCCAGGTCGTCGAGCCACTGCCGGAGACCGGGGCCCTCGGCGGCGACGTCGAGATCGAGGGTGTCGTCCTCCTCGGCGGTCTCGCGAGCCGACTCACGGGACCTGGCATTGGACATCCCGTGCATGTGGGTCGGCCCGCCCACCACGAGCAGATCGACACCGAAAACGTCGACACCGGCCGCATCGGCCACCGTTCTGACGTCCACCTCGAACGCGGGAGCCAGCCCCTCTCCGATCCTGTCGGCGATCAGATGGGTGTTCCCGAACATGGACTCGTAGACGATCAATGCTCGCATCAGTCCCTCCTTCTGGTGCGATGATCCCCGGATCCGGACCGGAGCGCAGGAGTACAAGGTCCTTTCGCCCGACGCGTGGACCGAGTTCCTGTCGTTCGACCCTGCACGGCACGTGCGAACCGGCCGACGATCGGCAAGGATCTGAATGCAAGCGCGAACGGCCAGATCAAGGAGGCCCGATGCTCGACAACATCACGACCAGCGACCTACAGCGACTCGCCGGCACCAGCGCCACCCACTGCGTTTCGATCTTCCTTCCAACCCACCGGGCGGGCCCGGATCAGTCCCAGGACCCGATTCGACTCAAGAACCTCGCAGCGACCGCTGCCAAGGAGCTCGAACAACTCGGGCTCACCGAGACCCAGATCACCGAGTTCATGGCGCCGGTCACCGGACTGCTCGCCGATGCCCGGTTCTGGGCACACGTCGAAACCGGCCTGGCGATCCTTGTGACGCCCGATTCCATCGACATGTTCCGGCTGCCGAACTCGGTCGACGAGCTGGTCGTCACCGCCGACCGTTTCCATGTGAAGCCGCTGATTCCGGCCGCCGCGGGGGATCGCACCTACTACCTCCTAGCTCTCAGTCAGCACTCGATACGCCTCCTTCGCGGAAACCGTACCCAGGTCAGCGAGCTGGAGGTCGAGGACATGCCCGGAAGTCTGGAGAGCGCCCTCCGGTTCGACGACCGTGAACGTCAGTTGCAGAGCCATGGTGCGTCGCGCGTGGGTCGCGGCCGGGTGCAGGCCACCTTTCACGGCCACGGGGTCGTGAAGGACACCTCCAAGTCCGACCTGGTGCGGTTCCTCCGGATGGTGGACGACGGCGTCAACAGCATCATCACCGATACGTCGAGCCCGCTGGTCCTGGCCGGGGTGGAGTTTGTGCAGGCCTACTACCGGCAGGCCTCCCGCTATCCCCGCATCGTCGGCGAGGGGATCGAGGGGAACCCGGATCGCATGAGCAACGAGGATCTCCACACCAGGGCATGGCCGATCGTCGAACCGGTGGTCTTCGGAGATCGAGCTCTGGCCGTCGAACGGTTCCACGCCGCCGCCACTTCGACACTGTCGATCCTCGACGAGGTCCTCCCGGCGGCGGCCAACGGTCGGGTCCAGACGCTCTTCGTGCCCGACGGCCTCCGGCGCTGGGGCGTCTTCGAGGCCGATCAGCAGGTCGTCGAACGCCACGGCGAACGCCAGCCCGGCGATTGCGATCTGTTCGACACCGCCGCCATCGAGACGTTGGTGCACGGGGGGAGCGTCTACGTCGTTCCCGCTTCGGAGGTTCCCGGGATCGGACCGCTCGGAGCGATCCTCCGCTACTGAGCACCGGGCCCCCGGCGTGATCGCCGGCCGGGCTCAGTTCATCCAGCCGGTGAGCTTGGTCATCTTCTGGTAGGCCTGCCGCCAGTCGCCCTCGTGGACGAGGGCGTCGGCCATCAGCTGCTGAGCGATCTGGCCGGCGGCGAAGGCACCCCGCCCCCCGAGTTGCTCGGCCGCCTGCCCCAGCCAGAGGGCGGCGACGGCGGCATCGTTCAGCTCGCCGAGGGCGTCCTGGATCCGGGCCGCCTGCTTGGTGAACCGCCGAGCGGGACGGCCGAGCGCAGGAACGACCGCCTCGGCGGCGTAGCGGACCCGCTTGGCGAGGATCCGAACCTGGTGCAGCTCGGCCGGTGCGGGTTCCCGACCCAGGGCTTCGACGGCGGACTCGAGCCGCCTCCACCGCTTGCGCACGAGCCTCCCCATCGTCGACTTGGCTCGCCGGTCGGCGGCCGGCAGAACCCTCGGGTCGCGAGCCACCTCGATCAGGTAGTGCGACAGTGCGGCTCCGGCCGGTCCGGTCAGGCCGTCGACCATCGAGGAACGGGCCGCCCGGCGCTGGCCGGCCAGTCGTTCGAGAAGGGCGCCGGCGGCCGGATCGATCTCGGGATGGTTGGCCAGCAGATCGCGGAGCTTGGTGTCGAGTACGTCGGCGTCGCGGACGGCGCCCAGCAGGTCGGTCACCGTTTTGGCCCGGGCGATCACCTCGTCTCTCCAGCCGGGGTCGAGCAGCGGGCCGAATGTCTTGAGATCCGAACGGAGCCGGCGACTCGAGACCCGGGCCTGGTGGACACCTTCGGGATCGGCGCCGACGATGGCCGAGGGAGCGAAGAGGAGGTAGCGCCGTACCGATGTCGCCACGGCCGCCCGGATGACATCCTCGGCTGTCGGACTCGAGCCGATCGAGGGCTCCGGCACATCGGGATCGCCTGCCGCCGTCCGGCCCAGGGTTCGCACGAGCTTGGGCGCCGGAGCACCTCGCCGAGCGCCGGCGGCGACGAACGCCTCGGCAGCCCGACGCAGATCCTTCAGCTCTGCGTTCTCAGCCTTCAGTTCGACCTCGATTTCGCGAAACCGCTCGATCTCGGCGGGGCCGGTTGCCGCCACCTGATCGTCCACCAGCTCGGCGACGACCCGGCCGTCGGAGTCCCGCCAGCGGCGCCGAACTCGGTCGGTGACGAGCATGGTGACCGGTTCGAGCAACCGTCCGGCGAGAAGCGGGGCGACCACGGCGACCGCCGAGGAGGGCGGCTCGCCGTCCTCGCCGGGAATGACCACCTCCTCCCGGTCGAGAATCGGACCGCTCGACGGCTTGGCGATCTTCACCGTCCACCCCTCGCCCCGGCGATGGCGGACCGTGCACCCCCAGCGGGCGAGCGCCAGGTCGGCGGTGTCGAAGTAGCGGTCGACGTTTCGGATGACTTCGGGTTCGCCGAGCTCCGCACCCCTGAAGATGCCGTCGAGCTCGGGAACGTCGAACCCCTCGTCGACGAGCAGTTTGAGTTCGCGCTCACGGCCGGTCTTGTCGACTCCTGGCGCCATGGCTGCACGATACGCGACCGCTCCACCCGGCCCCAGGGTCCGAGGTCACCCTCGGTACGTGAACGCCCACGGGTGGGGACGACCGGAGATGGTCAGGAGGCGAGGGCGCCCGGTGTCGTCATTCCCCGGCCCTTCATCAGCACGTTCCAGTACAAGAACGGAAGGCCGTACTTCTTGAGCAGCCACATGTCGTAGCGCTCCTTTTGCGTATCGATGAGGGGAACGGTCTTGTGGGGTCGCATCGAGTAGTCGAACTCGGCGAGGAGCATGCGGTTCTGCGACGTCACGATCGGGCACGAGGCATAGCCGTCGTAGTGGCGGGTCACCCGGTTCCCCTGGAGGTAGTCGATGACGTTCTGCACAACGACCGGCGCCTGCTTGCGGATAGCTGCACCCGTCTTGGAGTTCGGGCTGCTGCCGGCATCGCCGAGGGCAAAGATCTGCGGGTAGCGGTTGTGCTGCATGGTGTTCTTGTCGATGTCGACCCAGCCCTTGGGATCGCCGGGGACCGGGAGCGGGCTCGCCTTGATCCAGTCTGGGGCACTCTGGGGCGGCACAGCGTGGACGAAGTCGTACCCGAGGGTGGACTTGGTGTCGCTGGCCAAGTCCTGGATGACCACCTCGTGGTTTTCTGCGTTGATCTCGGTGACCTCGGAGGAAAACCGCACGTCGATCCCGTAACGGTCCACGACCTGCTCGAGCACCCGGGCGAACTCGGGCACTCCGAACATGCCGGGGGTGGGGAGGACGAGAACCACGTTGATGTCGTTGAGCAGGTTCTCCCGGCGCCAGTAGTCGGCGGCCAAGTAGGCGATCTTCTGCGGAGCGCCGCCGCATTTGATGGGCCCCGACGGCATGGTGAACACGGCGGTACCCGAGGTCATCTCCCGGATGAAGTCCCAGGTCTTGGCGGCCAGCTCGAACTTGTAGTTCGTGGAGACCCCGTCCTTTCCCAAGGTCTCGGTCAGTCCGGGCATCTGGTCGAAGTCGACCTGGATGCCGGGACACACGACAAGCACGTCGTAGCCGACCGTGTTGCCGCTCGCTAGCTGAACCTGCTGTTCGTCGGGATCGACATTGACCGCAGCGTCCTTGATCCAACGGACACCCTTGGGGATCAACTTGGCCTGATCGCGTTCGGTGGAGCTGGCCTTGGCTGCGCCCCCGCCCACCAGGGTCCAGAGCGGCTGGTAGTAGTGCTTGGTCGACGGCTCGACGAGTGCGATGTCGGTCTCCTTGTGGAGACCGAGGCGGGCTGCGACTGCGATGCCGGCGGTCCCGCCACCGATGATGACGATGCGATGATGGGAGGTTCCCATGGCGATCCCTTCGATGGCCCGATATGTCCGGACAAATCCTACCGGCACCGGTCCATGTGGTCAAGCAGGAGCGTCGCTGAGAGAACGCACCTACCGGGTCCGATCCGTCGGTGGCGCGTCAGGAGCTGCGGCGCACGGTCGATGCGCCCGACACATCCAGGTCGGCGATCGTACGCTCGTCGAGGGTGACCGTCGACGCGCCCGACACGTCGCCGGACACCGCCTGCGCCGTTCCGAACTCGACCCGAGAGGCTCCGGACACCTCGACCCTCGCACGATCGATCACCAGGCCTGCGAGATCCGCCGACGACGCGCCGGACACCCCGAGCTCGACCGAGGTCGCCGATCCCTCGAGTGTCATCGTGCTGGCGCCACTTGCCTCCACGGTCATCGCCGCGCCGGCCAGCCCCCCGGCGGTGAGGGTGCTCGCTCCGCTCAGCTCGACGTCATGGATCGCCGTCCCGGACGCCACCACCGTGAGCGCAGATGCGCCCGACCCGGTCACGCCCGAGAGGCCCGGAACCACCACGATGGCCTCTGGCCGCTCGTCGCTTCGGATGTTGACGCTGTCCTCGAACCCGATGTGCAGCGTCGAGTCGCGAACCTCCACCTCCACGGCGTCGAAAAAGTTGTCGTCGGCGGTGACCTCGACAAGATGATCGCCGCCCGCCTCGACGGTGATCACAGCTGTGAACGTGTGAGACACGTCGACCCGGTCGAAGCCGGCCAGATCGAAGGTCCTGGTCTCCCGAACGCCGGAACCGGTGAGCTCGTCACCGCCGATCTTGACATCGACCGTGCAGGCGCTGGCGATCGTCACCACCAGCGTCCCGATCGCGCACAACGCCACGACCCGACCACCCAGCTTGGTTGCCATTGTCGACATCGACCTCCTGTCGCCGCTTCATGGGCCCACTCTCATGCTTCTGCGACACAGCCGGGGAGGGAAGAGACCATAGGCCCGTCTCGACGAATGAGAACTAGGACCAAGCGACGCCGCCCACCAGTACGATCAGGATGGCACCGGGGAGTCTTCTCGCAACCGTCCCCCGAGCGACCCGACGATGTCCCTCCTCACCACGCACGTGCACCGACACACCGACGGGGCGGATATCGCGCCCGTGTCACCGTGGTGGGAACTGCTGAAACAGATCGTCCTGGTCGGTTGTGCCATCCTGTTCTACTTCGCCGTCCGGGGGGCGACCGAGGGGGCCGAGTCGGCGGCGGTCGAGAACGGCCAGCAGATCCTCGACCTCGAGGAACAGGTCGGACTTGCCTGGGAGGACCAGGCCCAGTCGATCGTGACCGACTCACGTCTGCGGACCACGCTGTCCAATTGGGCCTACATCTGGCTCCACTGGCCGGTGATCATCGCCACCCTCTTCTGGCTGCACGCCCGGCACCGAGTCGGCTACCTGCTGCTCCGCAATGCCATGTTCATCTCCGGCGCCATCGGATTGATCATCTTCGTGCGGTTCCCCGTGGCCCCGCCCCGCCTCCTGCCGGGCTTCACCGACACCGTCACGGAGTACTCGACGTCGTACCGGTTACTGCAACCGCCGAGTCTGGTCAACAAGTACGCGGCCATGCCCAGCCTCCACGTCGGCTGGAATCTGCTCGTCGGCTACGCGCTCTTCCGGGCATCACCCAACCGGTTGGTCAAGTTCTTCGCCATCGCCGGGCCGGCGGCCATGACCGTCGCCGTCGTGACGACTGCCAACCACTATGTGGTCGACGCCATCGCCGGCGCCGCCGTGGCGATGACGGGGCTGTTCATCGCCGACCGGGCGACCCTGCGGATCGCCCGGCGGACCTCACACCTCGGGCCCGGCCTGCGGCGCCAGCGCCAGGTCATCGAGGATCAGGCCGTCGACACCGAGGGCGAGCAGCCGGTCGCGGGTCTCGACGTCGGTGACGAACCACGTGAACACCGGGCCTCGCGTTTGGAGCCAGGCCATGGTGGCCTCATCGAGCAAACGGCTGTGGACGACCGATCCGTCGGGGCGGACTCGGGACGGCAGCCACCGCAAAAGGGCCAATTCGGCGCGGTTCCCCGCCGACCGCATCGTCCTGACCCCTGACCGCCGGCGGAAACGCCCGAGGAGCCACCACGCCTTGCTGGACACCGTCACCGGGACCCGAGCGCCGATGGCGGTCGCCACCTCGCCGGCCAGCCGGGGATCGGGGCCCTTCAAGTCGAGCCAGAGGTGGGTGCCGGCACCGACCGCGGCGAGCAGCTCGCCGAGTTCGACGTCCTCGGCACCGGGGGGAAGCAGATACCACCGCTCCCAGAGCCGGGAGGTCGGCCATAGGCGTTTGCCGTGCCGGACCTCGAGACGGCCACCTCGACCACGGTGGACATCGGCCTCGATCACATGACCCTGATCGGCGCAACGAGCAGCCAGTGCCAGGTCGTTCCCGGCTCGGTGGGCGACAATCTGTATCGCCATGGGCCGGTTCGCCGACCTAGGCGGCGGTGACCGCCAGAGTGGAGCCGAACTTCAGGTGCAGGCCCGAGCGCCGCATGCGGGCTCGGAACCAGAGGGCGGCGGCGCCGAGGGTGAGGGCGGTGAAGGTCGGACCGGTGAAGGACTTGATCACCACGAAGGTGGCAACGTCCTGGGTGAACAGGAGCCACAGGGTGAAGCTGGCGTTGATCAGGCTGGTCACGGCCCACAGGAGTGACAGACGCAGGAAGAACAGCCGCAGCATCGGATGCTCTGCGGTCTCGGGATCGAACGGGCAGAAGTCGTGTGCCAGCCGCTCGGCCAGCGGCCGTTTGAGGGGCACCGAGATCAGGAAGGCGAAGCCGACCAGCGCGGTGGAGATGGTCGGCTGGAGGAAGTACACGACCAGGCTGCCCGTGGCCAGGGCGAGCGCCGTCTTGGCCGCCAGGCCGATGGTGCTCAAGATGACCAGGCCCGGCACCTTGCTCTTGTTCCTGACGCGGTAGGCGACGACCGCCAGGGACCAGCCGAGCGCGGACAGGAGGGCGCCGGTCGTGCCGAGAAGGTCGAGGAATCCCAGGAACAGCACGAGGGGAATGACCTTGCCTTCCAGAATCTTGGGCCACGAGTGACGAAAGATGGCGCGGGGTCCGGGAAGGACGAGAGGTCGATGCTGCAACTGATCCACCCTTGGGTAATCGACAGAACGCCGGAAACTCTAGAGGTGAAATCCTCGACTCGCCGATCCCGGCACCGAAAAAGGCCTGCGACGTGGGATTAGTGGGTGCGTCGGCGGGCGGCGTGCTCGTCCAGCCGCTTTCCGAGATCCTCTGGATCGAGCCGCTCGGCCAGCGCGTCGAGGACTAGGTCGGCCTGGGAGGGCGGCGTGAGACCGTCCAGCGGAGGATCGCGATCGAGGTTCGTCGGAAACGCGTAGCCCTCGGCGGCGGCGGCGATGGCATGACCGAGCAGCCGGTCGGGGATCCCGTGCTTCGCACGATCGAGCAGGGCCGGATAAATCGCCGTCACGACCCGATGCCGGTCGACCGCCTCGAGCGTCCGGCCCATCGCCGATCCGATCTGCAGGAGATTGGCCATACGACGTACGTCGGTGGTGCGGTTGGTTCCGGCGCCGTGGAACATCGCCGGGCTGAAGAAGACGGCATCCCCCTTGGCCAGGGGTACCTGCACGTGACGGTCGGCGAAGTACTCGACGAACTCCGGGCGACGCCAGGCCAGGTATCCGAGGTCGTACTTCTGCGAGTGCGGAAGATACATCGTCGGGCCCGACTCCACGGGCATGTCGCAGTGAGCGACCGCCCCCTGCAGGGTCAGCACCGGCGACAGACGGTGGGCGTGCACCGGGTACCGGCTGGCCATCTGGTCGGTCATGAACCCGAGGTGGTAGTCCCGGTGGGGCACCTGCGCCTCCCCGCCCGGATTGACCACGTTGACCTGCGAGGTGATCTGGTAGTTGGGACCGAGCCAGGCGAGGCAGCCAAGGGCCAGCATGTCGTTGCTGTAGTAGTCGACGAACACCTCGGGCGCGTGGACGGCCAGCTTCTCGAGAGCGTTCCACACCCGATCGTTCGCTCCCGGTTTGGCGTAGTGGTCACCACTCTGGTGGTCCGACCGGCGCTGATCCTCGATCAGCGCTTCGAAGGCCGTCGTCGCCGGGTCGACGACGCCGCCGGCGAGCGCCCCGCTCAGCACGATGATGCCGGGCCCATCCGAGAGCGCTCGTGCGATCTCGTTGCGGACCGTCGCTTCGAAGCCGGGGGTGGTCAGGTCCGCCCGCAGGCGTTCCGAGTCGTACACCAGCGCTCCTCGCTCGATGCCGGACGCGCACGGGTAGTCGTCCACCGAGACGTCGGTCTCGACGAGGGCGCGGAACTCGTCGAGATCACAGCGATCGGGGTCGGTCACGGTCGCGCTCGCCATGCTGCCACGGTAGTTTGTACCGCCGGTAGATTGCCCATCGATGCCCCCGGTTCGGTCTCGACAGCCTGGCGTGCGCGATGCCACCGATGCCGACCTGGACCGGATCAACGAGATCTACAACTGGACGATTGTCGACAACCACGTGTCGTTCGACACCGAGCCGTTCGATCTCGACCGCCGCCGCCGGTGGTGGGCGGCGAGAGATCCGGCTCTGACCTGCCTAGTCGCCGAGCTCGACGATCGGGTGGTGGGCGTGAGCTACTCCAGTTGGTACCGGCCCAAGTCCGCCTACCGCTGCTCGATGGAGACCACGATCGTCCTGGACGTGGACGTGCGAGGGCACGGGCTCGGAACCCTTCTGCTCGGCGGTCTCCTCGATCGGCTGGTGGAGCAGAACGTCCACACCGCGGTGGCCATCGTCGCCCTGCCGAATCCGGCGTCGATGGCGCTGCACCGGTCGCTCGGCTTCGTGGTGGGCGGCACCCTGCCCGAGATCGGCTGGAAGAACGGCCGCTACTGGGACACCGCCCTCCTCTACCGCACGCTGGACCGGTAGCGCACTCGGCAGGTCGGGCGCGCCCGCTCTATCGTTCGGTCATGGTCACGAGCGCCCGCTTCGAACCGCATGCCGCACCCTCGGAGGTGGCCGAAGCGCTCCGCCGGTTCGGCTATGTGGTCGTCGAGAACCTCGCCGATGCCGCATTGCTCGACCGGCTCGCCGGCGAGGCGGCGCCGTACATCGAGGCCTCGGCCCATGGACGCGACGTGTACGACGGCACCCACACGCTACGGACCGGCGCGCTGATCGCCCGCTGTCCGACGGCACGAGAGCTGGTCATGCACCCGCTGGTCGTCGACACCGTCCGCGAGTTCCTGACCGGCGCCACCACCATCCAGCTCCACCTCACCCAGATCATCACCATCGAGCCGGGCGAGACCCAGCAGAAATTGCACCGCGACCAGATGGCCTTCGACTACTTTCCGTTCCCGGCCGAGTACCACGTCCAGTGCAACACGATGTGGGCGCTGACCGACTTCACTGCCCGGAACGGGGCCACTCACATCCGGCCCCGAACCAGCGCGATGACCGATGCCGACGCGGCCGACGTGCCCCAGATCCAGGCCGAGATGCCACGTGGCAGTGTGCTGTTCTACGATGGAAAGGTCCTCCACGGAGGCGGAGCCAACCGGAGCGACGCCGTACGGCAGGGGGTGAACATCACGTATGCCGTCGGGTGGGTACGCCAGGAGGAGAACCAGTATCTCGCCTGCCCGCCCGAGATCGCCCGCACGCTCGACGATGATCTGCTCCGGATGATGGGCTACCAGCAGGGTGCATTCGCTCTCGGATACGTCGGCGATCAACAGGACCCGCTCGCCGTTCTTCGAGGCACCGACGAGAAGGTACGCGTCGTGTCGGAGTTCTCCACCGCCAACGAGTCATTTGCAACCTTCGTCGAGCGTCTCGACAAACCGTGACCGCCATTCCTCACTACACGCGGTGGCCGGCCGTGGAGGGGTACTGCTGGCCGATCAGCGTGACGGCGGGCGACGAGGTTCCGGTACAGGTCGCCAGCCGCGCCGCATCGTTCTCGGTCGTGGTCCGGCTGGTGCGTGACGGACCGACCGAGATGTGGCGGCGAGAGGGACTCTCCGCCGGCGATCACGGCGTGGGAGCGACTGCCGTCGCCGACGGGTGCGACTGGCCGACAGCGTTTGGGATCCAGACCGGTTCGGACTGGCCGTCCGGGTACTACGAGGTGCGGTTCATCGCCGACAGTGTGGAGGGACCGGCGGCGGTGTCCGAGGCCTTCTTCGTGATCCGCCCGTCCCCGGCACGCCCGACCGGCAACCCACTGCTCGTCCTGAGCACCAACACCTGGAACGCCTACAACCAGTGGGGAGGGCGCTGCCTGTACTCGGGAGCCCACCGGGTGGCCTTCACCCGACCCCTGGAGCGGGGGTATCTCCGCCGTCCAGCGGCCCCGTTCGAGACCGACTACGACGGGCGCCTGGCGGCGACCGACGGCGATCCTGAACACCGTCGGGTGGTCGCCTATCAGCACCGCTTCGACTACCCGCTCTGGACGTCCTCGGCCGGTTGGCACAACTGGGAGCGACGATTCGTCCGGTGGGCATCATCGATCGGTTCCACCATCGATGTCGCCGTCAATGCTGATCTGGAGTTCCATCCCGAGGTTCTCGACGGTGCGCCGCTCCTGCTATCGGTCGGTCACGACGAGTACTGGTCCTGGGGAATGCGGGATCGTGTCGACCGGTTCGTCACCGGCGGCGGCAACTGGGTGATCCTCAGCGGGAACACATGCTTCTGGCAGGTCCGATTCGAGGACGGGGGTCGGTCGATGGTGTGCCACAAGGGTCGGGCGAGGACCGACGATCCGGTGATCTCGGGCGACGACGTTTCCCGGCTGACCAGTATTTGGTCGGATCCGCTGATCGGGCGGCCCGAGACGCTCACGACCGGTCTCACCTTCACTCGGGGCGGCTATCACCGGATCGGCGGAGCAGTGCCCGGCGGCGACGGCGGATTCGTCGTCCACCGCCCCGAACACTGGGTCTTCGACGGCACCGGCCTGCGCGACGACCGCTCGTTCGGGACCACCGACGGCATCGTCGGCTACGAGGTGGACGGTTGTGCGTTCGAGTGGTCCGGCGGCCGGCCCGTGCCCACCGGGGTCGACGGTGCACCGGCCGATCTGTCGATCTTGGCGACGGCGCCGGCCCGGCTGATCTCGATCACCGCCGAACGCTGCGAGGCCCCGGTGGCCATCTGGGGGTCGGTCGTGCCACCCGGAGACCTCGAGTTCGTGGCCGGCGTGCTCTTCGGCGACGATCGATCCGAACACGTGACCCGCATCGGCGAGGGTCATGCGGTGTTCGCCGTTTTCGGATCGACCGGCGGCACGGTCGTGAACGCCGGCACGACCGACTGGGCCTACGGACTCGACACCGACCCGCTCGTTCAGCAGATCACCGCCAATCTGCTCGAGCGGCTGGGATGATCGAGGTGAAGGAGACTGGTGCCCGGCTACGACGCGAGCCCCTGCGGAGCCGGACACCAGTGATCTGTCAGACGGCGATCACCACCGGAATCGCACCGAAGTCGCCAGGGTCGGTCTCGAGCCCTACTCCGCCTCGAACCAACAGGCCCACGACATCGCCCGGTTGGGCCCCGGACAGGTCGAGGGTGACGGTGAAAGGTTCGGGGGTCTCGAAGGACCCGCCGGAGGTCACCACCTGATCGAGCAGCGTGTCCTGTCCGGCCACGAACGCCTCGACGATGACGGTCGCCTCGAAGCCGCGGCCCACGCCCTCGACGGTGAGGGGTCCCGCCGCCACCTCGGCCGTCGAGTCCGGTGCGGTGATGGCGGCGTTGGTGTTGACGGCGGCCAGGACGAACCAGCCGCTCTCGGGACCGAGCTGTCGTAGAAGGAGAAGGCCCCGGAGAACCCGGGTGGCGTTGGCGCCTTCGCCGGGGAAGTACACCTCCATTTCGCCGCTGCGGGAGTCACCCTGCATGAACTCCCCGAGATCGGCGGGCACCCCGAGCGCCTTGGTCACGAAGTCCTCGGCAGCGGCGGTCGGGGTGGTGAACACGACGTCGGCGGCCGGCCCGATGGCCGGCTGGTCGAGCGTCACCGCCGACGGGGACGTCGTGGCCTCGGTGCTGGTCGACGATTCGGTCGTGGTCGTGGTCGCCTCGGTCGTCGATGTCGTCCCCTCGGTCGTGGATGTCGTCGCCTCGGTCGTGGTCGTGGTCGTGGTCGTGTCGGAGGATTCATCGCCACTTCCGCAGGCCACGAGCACTCCCGTCATCACGATGAGGGCGACAACGAGACGGGCTGGCTTCGCGGTGGTCTCCACAGCGGGTTCTCCAGAGGGGGATCGACCGGTGGAGTGTCACCGGCTACTTCCAGGTGTAGCGCACTCAGAGCTTCCGACAAGGGCAGGAAGGCCCTACCGGCGAGGCGGACCGAGCCGGCGCCCGGCCGCGGTCACGATCGGGTCGCCGGGCTCCTAGGGTCAACTGCATGAGCGATTGGTTGCTGGACATCCTCGGCCGACTCGACGTCGATCACGAGATCATCCCCTGCGACCCCGCCCTGGCCGACACCGCCCAGTTCTGCGAGGCCTACGGCTATGACTTGGCCGACTCGGCCAACACGATCGTCGTGGTCGGCAAGTCGGACCCGCCGGTCAACGTCGCCTGCGTCCTGCTGGCCGATTCCCGCCTCGACGTGAACCGGGTCGTCCGCAAGCGTCTCGGCGTTCGTAAGGCGTCATTCGCCGATGCGGAGCACACCGAACGAATCACCGGGATGACGATTGGGGGGGTCACACCGTTCGGCCTCCCCGACGGTGTGCCGGTGTGGGTCGACGGGCGGGTGATGGAACGGAGCCAGATCGTGCTGGGGGGCGGGAGCAGGGACCGCAAGGTCGTCGCACCACCGGAGATCCTGACCGCCCTCGGTGCCACCGTGATCGACGACTTGGCCAACCCGATCGATCTCTGAGCTCGATCGACCTGATCTCACCCCGGCATTGGATCGGGCGGCGGAGCGCGGCGGGACCGGGACTCGGCCCACCCCATCCCCTGCTCGACATTCGGTTCGCGAGGCAGCCCGAGCACCTGTTCGGCGATGATGTTGCGCTGGATCGCCCACGTGCCGCCGCCAAGGGTCAGGGCGGGCGCGAACAAGAACCCGTAGTGCCAGACGGGATCAACCGCCGGGTACGGGCTGTCCGAACCCCTGGGGAAGTTGATCTCCGTGGCGCCGTTGCGCATCGGAGCCGGCAGATCCCCGGGCGGTCCCGATCCCTCGATCATGCCGTCGGGGCCGGCGAACGCCTTGGCCAGCTCCATCGTCTCCTGGCCATGCTCATCGGCCATGAGCTTCTGGATCGAAGCCTCGGCTCCCGGCGTCCTCCCCTGGAGTTGAGCGCTCAGGGTGCGCATTCGGTTGAGCCGGAGCACCTCGGCGTTCGAGTAGAGCGTGGCGAAGCGCTGGCGCAGTAGCGGGTCCCGCACACCGCCCGACGCCCGCACGAGGTCGATGAGAGCAGCGGCGGAGGGTCCCTCGCCCCACAGCGATCCCGCCGAGGAGAGCGAGATCCGCTCGTTGGCGAGGGTGACCTTGGCCAGTCGCCAGCCGTCGCCCTCCTCGCCCACGCGAAGTGACTCGTGGAGTCGCACGTCGTCGAAGAAGACCTGGTTGAACGAGTGCGCCGTCGTCATGTCAACGATCGGCGCCATGGTGATTCCCGGCGTGTCCATCGGGCACAGGAAGTAGGAGATGCCCCGGTGCTTGGGGGCGTCGGGGTCGGTACGGGCCAGAAGGATCCCCATCTGGGCGTGATGGGCCCCACTGGACCAGATCTTGGAGCCGTTGATCACGTACTCGTCACCGTCCCGAACCGCCCTGGTGGCCAGGTTGGCAAGATCCGATCCGGCGTCGGGTTCGGAGAACAGCTGGCACCAGATCTCGGTGTGGTCGAAGATCGCCGGGAGGTAGCGGCGCTTCTGCTCCTCGGTGCCGGCGAGCAGGATCGTCGGCGCCGCCCACCCGACACCGATGGCGTTGCCACTCCCCCGTCCGTCGAGCTCTTCGGCCAGGATCAGCTGGTGGATCGGATCGGCACCGAGCCCCCACGGCTCGGGCCAGTGCGGGACGACGTAGCCGGCGTCGGCCAGTTCCCGCTGGCTGGGGTCGGGGTGCTCGGCCAGCCAGCGCCGCACCTCGGTCCGCCGGGGATCGTCGTCGGGCGGGAGGTCGAAGTCCATTCCGTCATCGTGCCAACGCGTGTGGCCGGCAGGCAATCTCTCACCCTGGTCCGTCGGTGGGAGGCTGCCACCCGGAGCGAGATGGGCGGCATACAGTCGAGGGGGTGAGAGCCCTGCTGGCGTTGTTGATCGTGTGGCCGGCGGTGACCGGCTGTAGGGGTGGGGACGAGTGGAACGCCATCGACGGGGACATCGACACCGTGCTCGCCGCTTCGAGTGCTGCGATGGCCGGGGTCCAGAGCGCAGCGTTCACGATCGAGAAGTCCGGCGCATCCGTGTTCATCGACACGGACGGGCTGATCGATTTCCAGTCCGCCGACGGCCGCTATGCCGCTCCGTCGCGGGCCGATGCCATCCTCCGAGTCCGGGCGCTCGGCCTCAACACCGAGGTCGGTGCCGTGGCCGTCGACGGGCAGGTCTGGTTCACCAACCCGCTGACAGGGGCCTGGGAGGCTGCACCGGAGTCGTTCACCTTCGATCCGACGATCCTGTTCGACCCCGAGGTCGGATGGAGCGCATTGCTCTCGACCGGGCTGGAAGATCCCGAGCTCGTCGAGCCCAAGCCAGACGCCGACGGCCGGTACCGGGTGCGGGGCACCGTCGGAGCTGAACGGGTCGGCGTGCTGACCGGCGGGTTGGTCGACGAGGCGTCGGTCGTCGACCTCCTCATCGACGCCGAGACCGGTGAGATCGGCGTGGTGACCTTCGACGTCGGCGATGGCGACGAACTCACGAGCTGGGTCTTGACCATCACCGACTACGGGGTGGCGGTGACCATCACCATCCCCGCCCTGGCGTCAATCGGCTGACGTGCGACACCTCGGATCCCCCGGTGCGTTCGTGGTCGTGGCCTTCGGTGTCTTCGTCGCCGCCGACGACCTCATGGTCGTCTCCACCATGCTCCGCCCGATCATCGACGACGTCGGCCTGGTGATCCCCAACGACCTCGATGCCACCGCCTGGATCGTCAACGTCTACCTCATCGCCTACATCGCCGCCATCCCAATCGCCGGCCGGCTCAGCGATCTGTTCGGCCGGCGGGCGGTCTTCATCTCTGCGCTCTGGGTGTTCCTCGTCGGATCGGTGATCGTGCCGAGCACCGACTCCTTCGGCGTGCTCCTGGTGGGGCGGGCACTCAGCGCCATCGGTGGCGGGGCCCTCGTGCCAGTGGCGCTGGCCGTGACCGCCGACCTGTTCACCGGCGGACGGCGCACCAGGGCGCTCGGCGTGCTCGGGGCGATCGAAACCCTCGGCTGGGTGTGGGGCCCCCTCTACGGCGCGCTGCTCGTCCGGTATCTCACATGGGAGTGGCAGTTCTGGCTCAACGTCCCGCTGGCCCTTATCGGGATGGCGCTGGGATGGCGGGTGCTCGATCCGGCACCGCACACGAGGACCCGGCGCATCGACTGGTGGGGGGCCGGCCTGCTCACCCTCGGGCTCATCGCCCTCAACGTCGCCCTGCTTAGCGAGGCCAGGATCCAAACCATCTCGGGACTTGACCAGCTGACGGGCGGCTCGGATTCGGATCTGGCCGGACCTTGGCTGTACGCCGTTGCGCTGGCCGCCTTCGCCGGCCTGGTCTGGTTGGAACGAGGGCGGGCCGCCGACCCCGACCACGAACCGGTGATGGATCTGAGGTACTTCCTCACCCGCCGTCCGCTGACCGGCAGCGTCCTGAATGCCCTCGTCGGCGCCGGCGTCGTGGTCACGCTGGTGAACGTTCCCCTCTTCTTGAACATCGTGGAGACCGCGGGCATCGGCCGAACAGCGCTCCTCGCCGGGCAGCTCCTGACCGCCTTCACAGCCACGATGGCGGCCGCCTCCTACGCCGGAGGCCGGATCGCGTCCGGTGCCGGACTGGCCCTCCCCACGGTCGCCGGCCTGGTGATCGGCGGCACCGGACTGGCCGTCATGGGTCTCACGTGGGATCGGGATCTGTCGAGATTGGCGATGGGCGTTGAGCTGGCGGCGGTCGGCGCCGGCGTGGGCCTCACGCTGGCCCCGACCTCCGCGGCGCTCGTCGATGCCGCCGACGAGACCAACCGAGGGACCGCGGCCGGGTTGGTGATCATGTTCCGATTGATGGGGTTCAGCGTCGGCTTGGCCGGCCTGACCGCCTGGGGGCTCCATCGGTACAACGTGCTACGAGCCGACGTGGTGCTCCCGGCAGCCGGCGAAGAAGGGTACGAGACGGCTCTCGTCGATGCGGCGAGGGACATCGGCTCCTCGGCGCTCGCCGAGACCTTCCTCGGCGGGGCACTGTGCCTGGCGGTGGCAGCCGTCGCGGCCACCGGGCTCCGGAGCTCGGCCTCCAAGGCGGCCCTCGCAAGGGTCCCCCGGCCCTAGTCCACGTCGGCCGGCCGTCGTAGCGTCGACCTACACGCTGGAGGATGGACATCATGGGAGCGATACGCAACGGAACGCTGAGCTGGGCCGATCTGACGACCAGCGACATCGACGACGCACGCCGGTTCTATGCCGACCTCTTCGGCTGGACTCTGACCCGACAGTCGACCGAGATGGGCGACTACTACGTAGCGTCGATCGATGAACGGGAAGTCGGGGGGATGATGGCCCAGAGCCCGGACATGGCCGGAGCGCCGGCCATGTGGACGGCGTTCCTCCTCGTCGATTCGATGGACGGCACCGTCGCCAGCGTGCGGCAGGCGGGCGGAACGGTTCTGGCCGAGCCGTTCCCGATCCCCGGTGGGGCCCAGGTCGCGGTGATCGCCGATCCGACGGGTGCGATGTTCGCCCTCATCTCGGGCGGACCCGAGCCCGATGCTCCGTACCTGTCGATGGCGCCGGGAGCGGTCAGCTGGCTCGAGCTGATGACCCGGGACACCGAGGGCGCCGAACGGTTCTACAACGCCGTCTTCGAGTGGAAGGCGGTCGCCGCTCCGGCCGGCGACATCACCTACACCGTGTTCCAGTCCGGCGACGACAACGTCGCCGGCATGCTCGGCCGACCGGCCGGCATGGGCGGCGAGGTCCCTGACAGCTGGTCGATCTACTTCACCGCCGACGACTGCGCCGCCGTCGAGCGCCGGGTGGTCGAACTAGGCGGGTCCGTGATCAAGCCAACCGCTCCCACCCCGATGGGCCCGTTCGCCGTCCTGGCCGATCGCCAAGGGGCGGTATTCCAGGTGATGGAGTACCTCGAGCCTATGACCGACTGACCGTTCACCGCCGGACCGGGTCCACCGCGCCACCCGAGAGCGTCAGAACCGGCCGCCGTCGACGAGGAACTGCTGAGCGGTGCAGGCGGCGCCGTCGTCGGCGGCGAGGAACAACACCATCTGGGCGAACTCGTCCGGGTAGATCCGGCGCTTGATCGCCTGATCCCGCATGGTCCCCTCTTCGCCCTCGGGGGTCCACCACGCTGTCAGCTGCTTCTCGGTGGCCACCCAGCCGGGCAAGACGGTGTTGACCCGAACATTGTGGGGGCCGAAGGTCCGCGCCATCGTGCGGGTGATCCCCTCGACCCCGGACTTGGCGATCGCATACCCGGGGAAGAAGTCCTCCTGCATCATGTAACTGCTCGAGCCGATGTTGATGATCGAGCCGTTGCCCGCCTCGATCATCTGCGGAGCGACGGCCTGGATGGCGAAGAAGAAATGCCGCAGGTTCGTATTGAGGCGATTGTCCCAGTACTCGGGGGTCATCTCGTCCCACGTGTGACGGTCGTCGCTGGCGGCGTTGTTGACGAGCACGGTGATCCCGTCGAGATCGGCGATCGCCTGGTCGATGACCTGCCTCAGGCGGTCGATGTCGACCAGATCGACCTCGTAGAACCGTGGCTGGTGCCGGGGATTGATCGCCGCACAGCGCTCGAGGGTGACGGCTGCGTTCTCTGCGTCGATGTCGGCGAAACCGACCCGGCTTCCCTGGCCGGCGAACTGTTCGACGAGGGCCTGTCCGATGCCGCCGGCGCCCCCGGTGACGAAGACGGTCCGATCGACCAGCGAAGGGTAGGTCGCATAGCTGGATGCGGGCATGGGTGACTCCTTTGTCAGTAGTCGTAGAGGGTGGCGGGATTGTCGACCAGCACCCGCCGACGCAGGTCGGGATCGGGAAGCCACCGCGCCAGCAAGGCGGCGAGGTCGGTGGCCGTCGGCGGGTCGGCCTGGCCGGGATGGGGCCAGTTCGACGCCCACAGCAGGCGCTCGGGGACGCGGGCGACGAGATGGTCCACCAGCGGGGTGAGATCGGCGTAATGTGGCGGGCCGGTGGTCGAGGATTCGTACGGAGCCGACAACTTGCACCAGGCCCGGCCCGAGTCCAGCAGCCGAAGCAGCGCCTGGAAGCTCGGATGGTCCAGCTCGACAGGCGGCATGAAGCGTCCGACGTGGTCGATCACCACCTCGCACGGCAACGACAGGAGACGGGCAACCCGGCCGGTCAGTTCCCGGCCGTTGAGCTGGAGCTGGATGTGCCAGCCGAGGGGTGCGATCAGCGCCGCCACCGGCTCGAGATGATCCCAACCCACGGCGCCGCCCGGAAGCATGTGGAACCGAGCTCCCCGGACGCCTGCATCGCCGAGTCTCGACAGCTCCGCAGGGACGGCGTCTGCGTCGATGACCATCACTCCGCGGGCCGCTTCCCCGAAGTGAGCGAGGGCAGCCAGCTGGCAGGAGTTGTCGAGGCCGTAGGTCGTGGGTTGCACGACGACCAGCCGGTCGAGACCGAGTTCGGCCTGGACGCTCCGGTAGTCCTCCACCGAGGCGTCGGGCGGGTGGAGCACCGCTGCTGGGCTGCTCGGGTATCGCCGATCGTAGAAATGGAGGTGGGTGTCGCAGCCACCGCGTGGGAGCAGCGCGCTCATCGCCGGTCCCACCACGTCCGCAGCCGCCGGGCACCGGCCGGGTTGACCGTTCGCGGCGGCATCCGGCCCTCGATCATCGCAGCCACCTGCTCGACGCTGCTTTCCGCCTGGGCATCGGCGTTCTCGGGGGTCAGGCCACCGAGGTGAGGCGTGGCGACAGCACGTGGATGCGTGGCCAGTGCCGGAGAGGGCCGCTGGTCCGGCGCCCGGCCGACGTCAATGCCGAGGCCGCCGAGATGGCCCGATTCCAGGGCGGTCAAGACCGCACCCTCGTCCAGCAGTTCTCCCCGCGAGACGTTGACGAGAATCGAGCCCGGCTTCATCGCCGCCAGCTCGCCGGCGCCGATGAGGTTCTCGGTGGCGGGCTCGGCGGGAGCGAGCGGGAAGACCGCATCGGCGGTCTGCAGGAGGCCGGTCAGGTCGACCTGGGAGATCTCCTCGTCGTCGATCTCCACGAAGGGATCGTGGACGACGACGGTCATCCCGAGCGCCCGCAGCAGTCCGGCGAGGTAGGACCCGATGGCGCCGTAGCCGATGATGCCGGCGGTCTGGCCCCGCAGTTGCCGGCCGGGCCGCTGCGGGGGTTCGAAACCGCGCCGGTAGTCGACGGTCGACGCGCTGATGTTGCGGACAACGTCGATGAGGAGTCCCACTGCCAGTTCAGCGGTCGAGGGGACGAAGCTCTTGGCCGCTCGTGCCACCAGGACGCCGTGACGGTCGGCGGCCTCGACATCGATGGTGCTGATGTCGACGGCGCAGCGCAGGAAGGCGACCAGGTCCGGGAGGTGCTCGAACAACGTCGCCTCGCCGGGCGTCGATCGGTGGGCCACGATCACCTGACAGTCTCGGGCGGCGTCGATGAGTTCCCCCGTACTGAGATCGCGATCGAGCGGGTTCTCCACAACCTGGCAGATCGCCGCCAGCTCGGGCAACGCCCGCCCGTAGTAGGCGCGGCGGTCTTCGGGATTGTGGGTCAGGAACACCCGCATCAGGGCCTCCGCTGGATGAACAGGACGGCGTCGAGGGACATCACGACCTGATCGTGCTGGTTCAGCAGGTCGTGGTGCCAGCGGATGATGCCCCGCTCCGGCCGAGAGGATGAGACTCTCTTCTCGAGTACATGCACGCGGAGCCGCAGCACGTCGGCGGGGCGAACGGGAAGGTGCCATCGGAGGTTGTCGACGCCCGGTGATCCCATGCTCGACGGACCGAGGAACGTCGCCAGCAGACGCATCAGCACCGAACCGGTGTGCCAGCCGCTGGCGATGATCCCTCCGTAGAGGGTCTCGGCGGCGGCCGCCGGGTCGATGTGGAAGGGCTGAGGATCGAACTCCTCGGCGAAGGTCCGCATGCGCTCCTCGGTCATGAGGTGGGGGCCGGATTCGACGATCTCGCCCTCGGTCCAGTCCTCGAAGTAGCGGTCCCGGTAGTCAACCACGTCCGAATCCTCCTCCGCCGGGCGTCTCGATCTCGAACCGGTCACCGGGTGACACGGTCGTCTGGGCCGTAGCCCCGAACTCGGTCACGGTCCCGTCGGCGCCGATCTTGCGGGTGTGGCCGACGGCGCCCGATGCGCCGCCGGCGGCACCGTAGGGCGGGATCCGCCGGTGACCGGCCAGGACGTTGATCTCCATGGAATCCTCGAAGCGAAGGCGGCGGACCACCCCGTCGCCGCCCCGGTGGGAGCCCGCTCCACCGGATCCGGTTCGCACATGGAAGGTCTCGAGCACCACCGGATATCTCCATTCGAGCACCTCGGGGTCGGTCAGTCTGCTGTTGGTCATGTGGGTGTGGACGGCAGAACATCCGTCGGCGGCGGCCGTCGCCCCCGCCCCTCCGCAGATCGTCTCGTAGTACTGATGCCGATCGTTGCCCCAGATGAAGTTGTTCATCGTTCCCTGGGCAGCGCCCATGACACCGACCGCCCCGAAGAGCGTGTCCACGATCACCTGACTGGTCTCGACATTCCCGGCGATCACCGCCGCCGGGTAGGACGGGTTGATCATGCTGTCGGCGGGTAGGACGACCCGGATCGGTTTCATGCAGCCGGCGTTCAGTGGTATGTCGTCGTCGACGAGGCACCGGAAGACGTACAGCACTGCGGCGTGGGCGATGGCCGACGGGGCGTTGTAGTTGCCCGGATGGGTCGAGCTGGTGCCGGTGAAGTCGATCCTGGCCGACCGCTCGTCGGGGTCGACCGAAATCGCCACCTCGACGCGGTAGCCGTCGTCCATCGCGTAGGCGAATGAGCTGTCGCTCAGGGCGCCGATCACCCGGCGCACCGATTCCTCGGCGTTGTCCTTCACGTGACCCATGTAGGCGTGGACGACGTCGAGGCCGTAGTGCTCGATGACCCGTTCAAGTTCGGCCATCCCCTTCTCACACGCCGCCACCTGCGCCTTGAGGTCGGCGATGTTCTGCTCTGGATTGCGGGCCGGATGGGGCCCGCCGGTCAGCAGGCGGCGGATCTCCTCGGTCCGGAACCGGTCGCCGGCGACGAGGAGCACGTTGTCGAGCAGCACACCCTCTTGTTCGACCGATGTCGAGTCGGCCGGCGAGGAGCCGGGCACCGTGCCGCCGACGTCGGCGTGGTGCCCACGGGAGGCGACGAAGAAGATCGGCGGCTCCCCCGCCGACCCGGCGGCATCGAAGACGGGCTTGATCACCGTGATGTCGGGGAGGTGGGTACCGCCGTTGTACGGCGCGTTCATCACATAGACCTCGCCGGGTCGCATGTGGGGGTTGTTCCGGATGATCGACTTGATCGACTCGCTCATCGAACCGAGGTGGACCGGCATGTGCGGCGCATTGGCGATCAGGTCACCGCCTGGGTCGAACACTGCGCAGCTGAAATCGAGTCGCTCCTTGATGTTCACCGACGCCGCGGTGTTCTCCAGCACGACACCCATCTGCTCGGCGATGTTCATGAACAGGTTGTTGAAGATCTCCAGCTGGACGGGGTCGACCGTCGTGCCGATCGCCACCCGGTCCGGCAGGGGTTCGACCCGCTCGATCACGAGGTCGCCGAGCTCGGTGACCGTGGCTTCCCATCCCGGCTCGACGACCGTGGTCGCGGTGTCCTCGAGCACGACCGCCGGCCCACTGACCGATGCGCCAGGAGCGAGTCGGTCCCGACGAAGGAACGGCGTCTCGATGCGCTCGCCGGCGAAGATCACCGGATACTGCCCCACCCGGGCATGGGACTGAGTCCGATCGGTGGTGCGCGCGATCGGTTCGATGCTCGAGCCGGCGGCTCCGATCACCTCAACCTGGACGGACTCGATGACGAGCGGCGTGTCGGGGCTGACGAACCCGAATCGAGCCCGGTGGGTCTGCTCGAACGCCGAGCTGATCTGGTCGACGCTCCCCGCCGGAACCCGAAGCGTCGTGTCCGAGCCGGCGTACTTCAGATTGAGCCGCCTCGCGATGCCGATGTCGGCGGCGGCGACGCCCTGGCCGAGAACGACGGCCCGGCCCTGGCGCTCGAGCTCCAGCCATCGCGGCTCCAGGGAAGCGACCGAGCCCGCGTCGAGAACTGACTCGATCGCAGCGTCGACGACGTTGCGGACGTCGGCCAGACCGATCCCGACCGCCGACAGGACACCGGCATGCGGGTGGATCAGAACGCGAGACATCCCGAGCCGGTCGGCTACTCCGCAGGCGTGCTGGCCGCCGGCTCCCCCGAAGCAGACCAGCGTGTAGTCGGTGACGTC
This sequence comes from Acidimicrobiales bacterium, assembly GCA_041576015.1. Classification (GTDB taxonomy): domain Bacteria; phylum Actinomycetota; class Acidimicrobiia; order Acidimicrobiales; family SZUA-35; genus JABDIY01. The sequence continues at coordinate 18,876 of JBFGLT010000003.1, read as the reverse complement.
GTGCCCCCGCTGAACCGAGATCTTCTTGATGGCGTTGGCCATGTTCTCGATGGCGATGGCGAGGAACCCCTCGGCGACCGATGCGGCGCTCTGCTCGACACCGGTCGCCTGCTCGATCTGCGATGCCAGCTCGGCGAATCCAGCCCGCACCACACCGAGGTCCAGCGGTTGGTCGCCCGACGCACCGAAGACCGCGGGGAAGAACTCCGGGCGCAGCCGGCCGAGCACGACGTTGCAGTCGGTGATTGCCAGGGGTCCGTCGTTGCCATAGGACGCCGGTCCGGGGTCAGCGCCGGCGGAGTCTGGCCCCACCCGAAAGCGGCTGCCGTCGAAGTGGAGAACCGACCCACCGCCGGCGGCCACCGTGTGGATGTCAATCATCGGCGCCCGCACCCGAACACCGGCCACCTGGGTCTCGTAGGTGCGCTCCAGCTCGCCGGCGAAATGGGAGACATCGGTGGATGTCCCACCCATGTCGAATCCGATGAGCCGGTGGTAGCCGGCCGCTCGAGCGGTGCGCACCATCCCGACCACACCGCCGGCCGGTCCCGACAACAGCGCATCCTTGCCCTGGAAGGCGTGGGCGTCGGCCAGTCCCCCGTTCGACTGCATGAACATCAGCGTCGGGCCGGCACCGCCAGCGTCGAGCGTCGACGCCACACGATCGACGTACCGGCGTAGCACCGGAGAGAGATAGCCATCGACGACCGTGGTGTCACCGCGGGACACCAGTTTCATCAGAGGCGAGATCTCATGGCTCACCGACACTTGAGGGAACCCGATACGCCGGGCGATCGCCGCCGCCTCGGCCTCGTGCGCTCGGTGGCGGTAGCCGTGCATGAAGTTGACAGCCACGGCGCGAAGCCCGTCGTCGAACGCGGCCTGGAGGTCCCGACCCAACCGCTCGGCATCGAGCGGCTTCAACACCCTCCCGTCGGCGGCCAGGCGCTCATCGGCCTCGATCACCCGGTCATAGAGCATCTCGGGGAGCTCGATGTCCAGGGCGAAGATGTCGGGGCGGGCCTGATAGCCGATGCGCAAGGCGTCGGCGAAGCCCACCGTCGTCACCAGCACCAACGGCTCGCCCTTTCGCTCGAGGAGGGCGTTGGTGGCCACGGTCGTCCCCATCTTCACCGAGTCGATCAGGCCGGCCGGAAGCGGCTCGCCGGGACCGACACCGATCAGATCGCGTATGCCCTGCACGGCGGCATCGGCATACCGCCGTTCGTTGTCGGACAGCAGTTTGTGGGTGAGCGTCCGGCCACTTGGTTCCAGGGCCACCACGTCGGTGAAGGTGCCGCCCCGATCGATCCAGAACTGCCAGCCGCGCTCCATCGACGTCGACGGTACCAATGGCTGGGGAATCCTTCCCTGTCCAGGGGGCGTTCGACCGCTCGGTGTTGTACCTTCTGGGCTGTCGAATCTACCGACGAGTAACTTGATGGATCTTCAGACACCGCACGTATCGAGAGAAGCCCGAATTCCTCCGGCGGTACGGGCCGCACTCGTCGTTGCCCTCATCTACATCTTCCTGGTCGGGGTGTCCTCGCTGGAGGCGGGGATCAAGATCATGGGGGCCGACACTCAGGAGCGCCTCTTCTCGGCAGTGTCGAATCCGATCGCCGGTCTCTCGATCGGCATCCTCGGGACGGTCCTGGTGCAATCGTCGTCGGCGAGCACGTCGGTCATCGTCGGCCTGGTGGCTTCCGGTGCGTTGGGCGTCGGCGACGCAGTTCCGATGGTCATGGGGGCCAATATCGGCACGACCGTGACCAACACGCTGGTCTCACTCGGCCACGTTCGCCAGTCACAGGAGTTCAAGCGAGCATTCGCAGCAGCGACCGTGCACGACTTCTTCAATGTCCTCGCCGTCGCAGTCCTCCTGCCCGTCGAGCTGGCCACCGGCGTCGTGTCGTCGATCGCCCAGAGCATGAGCGAGCAGCTGGTCGGTTCAGCGGGCACCGAGTGGAAGAGTCCGGTCAAGGCCTGGGTCAAGGCTCCGGTTGGGTGGATCGAGGACATCTGGGGTGCGCTCGGAGCCGACGGGAACCTTCAGGGGACCCTGATGGTGCTGTCGGGTCTGGTCATCGTTCTCGGTGCGCTGACGTTCATCACGAAGAACATGAAGCAGTTGGTTGCGGCCCGGATCGAGCAATCGGTCAACGCCATCCTCGGCAAGGGCGGTGGCGCTGTCGCCCTCTTGGTCGGTCTGGTGATCACCGTGTCGGTGCAGTCGTCGAGCATCACGACCTCAATCCTGATTCCGCTCTCGGCCGCCGGTGTCCTGTCGCTCCGCAACGCCTATCCCGTGACCCTGGGCGCCAATGTGGGCACCACCATCACCGCTCTGCTCGCCGCCATGGCGGCGTCGAGCGCGGATTCCCTCACCGTCGCCCTGGCTCACACGACGTTCAACGTGCTCGGCATCTTGACCCTCTACGTCATCCCTCTGGCTCGCGACGTGCCCGTGATCGCCGCCGAGCGCATGGCAACGATTGCCGTCGAACGCCGCACACTCGCCCTCGCCTACGTCGTAGGCTTGTTCATCATCGCCCCGCTCTTCGGCGTGGCCCTTCTCCGTTAGGAGTCGACAGATGGTTCTCTCGTTCTTCCGAAAGAGCACGGCCGGGCTCGATCATGTGGTCGCCAGGTCGGTGACGATGCTCAGCGACGCACGCCACTCGTTCGATCTCGCCACGGCTGCGGTGATGTCCGGCGGTGACATGCGGGCGGTCGCCGACGACATTCGTGCGACCGACGAACGGATCAACCGTGCCGAGCAGGACCTGCGTTCAGAGCTGGTCGTTCACGTCACAGTTCAAGGGGCCACCGACATCGGCGAGGTGCTCGGGCTCATCCTGCTGCTCAAGAAGATCGAGCGCATCGGCGATCAGGCCAAGAACATTCTCGACCTGGCCGAGGCGGGCGTCTCGTTCGCCGGCGGTCCCGACATCGATGAGCTGCTCGCTCAGCGTCGTACGGTTTCCTCGCTTTTCACCGAGGCCGCCGACCTACTCCAGCACGGAGGCGACCGAATCGAGGACTTCGCGGCGCGTGCGCAGGCGGTCAATGACGAGCTCCGCACGACCATGGATTCCTATTTGACGTCGGATCGCCCTGGCCACGAGGTGGTTCCGCGGGCCATCTATCAGCGGTACGTCAAACGGATCGTCTCGAACCTTGTCGGCGTAGTTCGCAGCGCAACCGAGCCGATCAGCCAAGGAGACAGCAACACCGACGTCTACGGAGACCTGGACGACTGAGCGTCGGCTTTCACATCGGGCACGAACCTCGTCGAGGGCGACGGATCGACCTCCCGGCGCGAGATCGGGTCATCGGACCCTACGGCGCACGCCTAAGATCGGGGTGAGATCGCAGCAGAGATTCTGCTTCGAGAGGAGGAACGACCATGCGGGCAAAGGTAGGAGATCACATCGTGGTGCACAGTCACCATGTGGGCGAGCCGGCGAGAAGGGCGCTCGTTTTGGAGGTGCGAGGTGACGACGGCGGTCCGCCGTACCTCGTCCGGTGGCAGGATGACCACGAGAGCATCTTCTTCCCGGGCAACGACGCCGAGGTGGAGCAACCGGCGGGTAGTTGAACGGAACGAGCCGGGCCGTTCCCCGACCCACCGCATTGATCGGGCGCGCCGCCCGGCGCTGCTCGATGTCGCCTTGACGGGCGAAACTGGGGCACCGTAGCTTTGGTGAGTTCCAACCCCGGGTGTGTCTCCCGGCACATCCGATCCCCGGTGAAACCCTGCCCTTGAAACAGCCGTCATTCCTCCAGCGTGTCGCCACCGCACCGATCTCGTGGGGTGTGTGCGAGGTGCCCGGCTGGGGCCATCAACTGCCACCCGACCGGGTGCTCAGCGAGATGAACTCCCTCGGTTTCACCGCCACCGAGCTCGGTTCGACCGGGTGGCTCCCCACCGAGCTCGATCCGCTGCGGGAGCTGCTCGCCACCCACGAGCTCGGACTGCTCGCCGCCTTCATCCCGCTCGTCCTGCACGATCGCTCGCAGCGGGACGCTCAGCTGTCGGCTTCCGAGGAGGCGGCCGCGCTGCTGTCGGCTGCCGGCGCCCGCTACTTCAACACTGCGCCGGTCACGTCGTCGGACTGGGAGCCTCGCCGCGCATACGCTGACGACGAGTGGGAGGCGCTGGTCGAGGGGATCGCCGCCGTCGAGGAGATCTGCCACCGCCACGGACTCCGCCAGGTGCTGCACGAGCACTACGGATGCGTGGTCGAGACCGCCGAGGAGATCGAGCTGGTTCTGGACCGATCAGCGGTGTCGTTCGTGCTCGACACGGGGCACATGGCCATCGGCGGCTTCGATCCCATGACGTTCGCCAGGGACCACCTGGACCGGGTCGGGCTGGTGCACCTCAAGGATCTGCGCTTCGCGGTCGCCGAACGGTTGAATCGTGGTGAGCTGTCCCTCATGGAGGCCGTGCAGCACGGGCTGTTCCCCCCATTGGGCGACGGAGACCTCGCCATCGACGAGGTCATCACGGCCCTGGAGACCGCTGGATACTCCGGGCACTACGTGGTCGAGCAGGACTGCGCCATCACCGGACCGGCACCGGCCGCCGGCGAGGGCCCCATTCGCGACGTTGCCAAAAGCGTTGCATATCTCCAGACCGTCAGCGCACAACTCGCGGAGATAGTACGGTGACGCCAACTGGATCGGCCGCGGAGGTTCCGCGTCCGTTCACCACCATCACAAGGGGAGGAAATCCATGATGTCAAGCCTCAGGAGCCTGCTGGCTCTGCTCTTCGCATTTGCGCTCGTGGCCGCCGCCTGCGGAGGGTCCGACGACGAAGGGGCCACCGACGGAGGCGACGACGGGACCGCTCAGACCGACGACGGATCGGGCGACGACGGATCGGGCGACGACGGCTCGGGCGACGACGGCTCCGCTGACGACAGCGTCGACCTGACACAGGGATCCGATCTCACGTTCCACATGATCACCCACTCCGATGACGGTCCGTTCTGGTCGGTCGTCAAGCGGGGTATGGACGCCGCCTGCGCCGACCTCGGTGTCGACTGCGTCTGGCTCGGATCAAACAACGATCCCGAGCAGCAGGTGCAGTTCATCAGCGAGGCGATCTCGGAGGGCACTGACGGCATCGCCTCCTCGCTGCCGAGCCCCGACCAGCTGGTGGGCCCGCTCACCGATGCGGTCAACCAGGGCGTCCCGGTCGTCACCCTCAACTCGGGCGTGAACAACTACCAGGAGATCGGCGCCGTCACCCACGTCGGCCAGACCGAGTTCATCGCCGGCCAGGGCGCCGGTGAGCGGTTCAACGATCTCGGTGCCACCAAGATCCTGTGCGGCCGCCAGGAGGAGTCCAACATCGCCCTCGAGGAGCGATGCGACGGTCTGGCCGACACGTTCAGCGGTGAGGTCATCTCCGAGTTCGTCGGCCTCGATCAGGACCAGACGGCCCAGCAGAACGCCATCTCTGCCGCCTTCCAGGCCGACCCGGACATCGACGGCTTCATGGGTGTCGGACCGGTGATCGCCGTCTCGGGTCTGCGGGCGGCGAACGACGTCGGCCGCGATCTGGCCGGGATCGGCGGCTTCGACATCACGCCGGAGATCATCACCGCCATCGACAACGGCGAAATCGCCTTCACGGTCGATCAGCAGCAGTACGTGCAGGGCTATCTGCCGATCCTGGTGCTGTACCTCAACGCCACCAACCTCAACACCGTCGGTGGTGGCCAGCCGATCCTCACCGGTCCCGGCTTCGTGACTCCGGAGAACGCCGCCGAGGTGGCCGCCCTCGTCGACGCCGGCACTCGCTGATCCAGCGGTGCTGGTGCCGGGCATGACCCGGTAGCAGCACGCCCGTTCGGGGGAGCCGGGCCTCTGGCTCCCCCGAACCCCGGCGACACAGGATCGCCGCACAAGTACTCGTTCATCTGGGGAGATGCAAAATCCATGACCGACACATCTGCTTCCGCAGCGATCGCCGCTTCGGGCGGCGCTGACGAACGGCTCGCCTACCGGGGGGTGTTCCAGCGGCTGTTCATCCGGCCCGAGATCGGGGCCATGCTCGGCGCCGTCGGAATCTGGGTGTTCTTCTGGGCGGTCAGCATTCCCTTCGGCACGGCCAACGGCGCCTCCAACATCGTCGACACCGCATCGACGCTCGGCATCATGGCGGTGGCGGTGTCGATGTTGATGGTGGGTGGTGAGTTCGATCTGTCGTCGGGTGCCAACACCGGAGCGATGGGCATGCTGGTGATCCTGCTGTCCAAGGAGGCTGGGCAGTTCGGCGGCGCCGGCATCACCCTGTGGATCGCCGTCCCTCTGTCTCTGCTCATCGCGCTTGGCATCGGGTTCTTCAACGGCTGGATGGTTGAACGAACCCGCCTCCCCAGCTTCATCGTCACCCTCGGCACGTTCTTCGTGCTCCGAGGGATGAAGCTCGGCTTTTCCAAGCTCATCGTCGACCAGATCCAGGTCGGCGACATTCGCAACGCCCACGGCTACGACTTCTGGTACAACATCTTCGCCTCCGAATGGGACCGCACGACCCACCAGTTGGGAGCGCGAGATGGGATCTACACGGTCTTCGTCCTCGCCGGAATGGCCATCATCGCCCTTGCGGTGTTCGAGATGCATTTCGAACACCGGAAGGACGGACTCAAGCAAGCGGGTCTCATCGAGTTCGTTGCCGGTGCGGCGGGGGTGATCGCAGGCGTCCTCGTGCTCCATGCGACCGACGGAACCGGGGGGAACATCGCCGGTGCGGCCATCATCGCCGCCGGCACCCTGGTCGGCCTGCACGGGTTCGCGACCTGGCGGTTCCAGCCGATCACCGACACCGGTGAGTTGCAGTTCACGCCCACCGTCCTGCGGTACGCCGGACTCGGAGTGGCCAGCCTCGTGCTCGCCTTCCTCGCCTCGATCATCTTGGATTCCGCTGATTCCTCCGACTTGATCTTCCCGTTCACCAACCAGGGTCTTCGGGCGACGCTCATGCTCCTGTTCACCATCTTGTCGGCAACGGCGTTCGGTATCGCCGTTCACAACGCCCGGCAGGCGGGTCCGCTCGCCCGCAGCGTCCTCTCCATCGTGATCGCCGCCCTCATTGCGGTGGTGGCCGTCGTGGTGCGGGCACAGTCCGAGTCGGTGAAGTTCCGGACCGAGGCGTTCAGCGTGCTGTTGACCCTGGCTCTCGTGATTCTCGCCTGGGGAATCCTGACCGCCTTCTTCGACGAGCGGAACAAGGTGCACACCAGCGCCGACGAGCTGGGGGCCCGAATGATCGCCGCCGGCATCCTGTCGGTTGGGATCGGCATGGCCGTGAAGCTGCTCTTCACGACCAACGCCGAGATCGAAGCGGGTCTCTCACCGGCCAAGTTCTCGATGCGGAACGTCTGGTTCATCATCTTCACCGTTGCGATGGTGTGGGTGCTCGGCAACACCAAGTTCGGCAGCTGGACCTTTGCCGTCGGCGGCAACACCGAAGCAGCCCGCCAGGTCGGTGTCCCCGCCGCCCGTACCAAGACTCAGCTGTTCATGCTCGTCTCCGGCGCCGCCTGGCTCGTCGGCATGCTCTTGGCGTTCCGGTTGAACACGATCCAGGCCAACACCGGCAATGGTCTTGAGTTCAACTACATCATCGCCGCCGTCGTCGGGGGGACGCTCCTGACCGGCGGATACGGGACAGCCCTCGGCGGTGCGATCGGCTCGATCATCGTTGCCATGGGCACCCTCGGCATCCCATTCGCCCGCTGGAACTCCGACTGGCAGTTCCTCTTCCTCGGCGTGATCCTGCTGCTGGCGGTGATCGCCAACCGCTCGATCCGCACCCGGGCCGAAACACTTCGGCGCTGACCAACCAACCGATCACACTGGAGGCTCACGATGGCCGAAGCCCATCTCCTCGAACTCGACAACGTGTCCAAGTACTACGGCAACATCATCGCCCTCCGGGGGGTCACGACCTGGGTGAACGCCGGTGAGGTCACCTGTGTGCTCGGCGACAACGGAGCGGGGAAGTCCACGTTCATCAAGATCCTGGCCGGCGTCCACCAGCAGACCGAGGGAAACATCCGCATGAGCGGGGAGGAGCTGCTCTTCGAGTCGCCGCGGGAGGCTCTGGCCGCCGGGATCGCCACCGTGTACCAGGACCTCGCCATGGTGCCGCTGATGTCGGTGTGGCGGAACTTCTTCCTGGGCGCCGAGCCGACCAAGAGCATCGGACCGATCAAGTGGATCGACAAACGAAAGGCCAAGGACATCGCCAAGGCCGAACTGGCCAAGATGGGTATCGACATCCGCGACACCGAACAGCCGGTCGGGACGCTGTCGGGCGGCGAGCGCCAGTCGGTCGCCATCGCCCGGGCCGGCTACTTCGGCGCCAAGGTCCTCATCCTCGACGAGCCCACGTCGGCGCTCGGGGTCAAGCAGTCCGGCGTCGTTCTCAAGCGCATCGTCGACGCCCGCAAGGCCGGCCTGGCGGTGATCTTCATCACCCACAACCCCAGCCACGCCTACCCGGTCGGCGACCGGTTCCTGATCCTCAACCGGGGCCAGTCGATGGGCAACTTCGCCAAGGAAGAGATCACCCTGTCCGAACTCACCCAGTTGATGGCCGGTGGCGCCGAGCTCGAGGAGCTCCACCACGAGCTCGAGGCGGCGATCGCCGGAGACCGCTCCTGAGTCCGCCGGCGTATGTTGTTTCGCCCCACCTGAGCGGCTGCGCGACACTGATCGCAACCGATTCGTTCCTCGTGAGGCGATATCATGACCGCAACCCTGGATGACCGCGACTACCGGCTCACCGGTCCGGCGAACCGGCGGGCCGTCGAACGGGGCCTGGCCGACGGAAGTTGGTGGCGGCCCCCGATCGCTGAGGCGCGGCTGACCGAGCTGATGCAGCGCACCAACGGACGGGCGATCAGGGACACGGCGGTGTGGCTGGGCCTGATCATCGGCCTCGGGTTGCTGGCGGTGCTCACGTGGCCGTCGTGGTGGTCGATCCCGATCCTGTTCGCCTACGGGGCGCTGTACGGCGGTGCGGCCGACTCCCGGTGGCACGAGTTCGGCCATGGCACGGCCTCGAAGCTTCCTGCGTTGAACACGGCGGTCTACTACCTGGCGTCGTTCATGCTGTGGCGGGAGCCCACACTGTGGCGCTGGTCGCACTACCGCCACCACACCGACACGATCATCGTCGGTCGGGACGCCGAGATCGTGTTTCCCCGTCCCTCGAGCCTGGCGGCGCTCCCGCTCACCTACCTCCACTGGATCAACGGACCAAAGATGCTGAACCGCATGGCTCGCCACGCCATCACCGGGCGACCCGATCCCGAGGCCGCCGACTTCATCCCCGAATCCGAGCACCGCCGCCTGGTGTGGGAGGCGCGGGCGTTCATCGCCATCCTGACCGGGACCGTTGTGCTCGCCGTCCTGCTCTGGAATCCGTTGCCGGTTCTCCTCGTCGGGCTGCCGACGATCTACGGCGCATGGTTGGTGGTGTTCTTCGGCATCACCCAGCACGCCGGGCTGCGGGAAGATGTGCTCGACCACCGGTTGAACACCCGCACCGTGTACATGAACCCCGTCTTCAGGTTCCTGTACTCGAACATGAACTACCACATCGAACACCACATCTTCCCCGGTGTCCCCTACTACAACCTTCCGGCGCTGCACGAGGAGATCAAGCAGTACCTCCCGGCCGCCAACCCGAGCACCATCGCCGCCTACCGCGAACTGCTCAACGCCATGCGCCACCAGGATTCAGACCCCGACTGGGAGATCCCCGATCGCTTCGTTCCCGACGTCCCGAGCGCAGGGGTTCGCCCGATCGATGTCGGCCCCATCGTTCCTCACGCCGTCGAGGGCCGCCACAGCCTCGATCTCGGGGCGGTCGGCGACGTTCCGGTCGGTCAGGCCCGACGGGTCGACCGCGGCGATCGCACCTTTGCCATCTACCGGCTGGCGGCCGACGACGTCGTGGTCAGCGACGGTCTCTGCACCCACGGGCAGGCCCATCTCGCCGAGGGCCTGATCATCGACTGCACGATCGAGTGCCCCAAGCACAACGGGCGGTTCGACCTCCGCACGGGCGAACCGGCCCGCAAGCCGGTGAAACAACCCCTCCGGCTCTACGCCTGCGAGGTGGTCGGCGGACGCGTGCTGATCGACTTCCCCGACGACCCCCCCACCGAAAAATCGTCCGTGTGACACATTCCGTGTTGTCCCCAGCCGACAGAACCGTCGATTGTCGCCCACCGACGACAGAACAGCGGGATGTTCGGATGGCCGGGCGAGCGAAACGGCCCGGCCGGGCAGCGGGCGGAGGACTTCCCACCCTTCTCGTCTCGCTCATCCAATCCCAGCATCGGAGCGTGAGGGGAACACCGACGACATGACCGCTGCCGCTGGATCGACGGTCATCGCCATCGGAGGCCACTCGCTTCTCGATCCGGACCGACCGCCGACCGTCGCCAACCAGTTCGCCGTCACCCGGGTGGCGATGGCGACGATCGCCGACCTGCTCGAGCGGGGCGACCGTCTGGTGCTGACCCACGGCAACGGCCCCCAGGTGGGGTTTCTCCAGCTTCGATCGGAGCTGGCCAGGGACACGTTGCCCGAGGTGCCGCTCGATTCCCTCGTCGCCGACAGCCAGGGTGCGATGGGCTACATGATCGAGCGGGCCCTCCGAGCCGAGCTTCGAAGCCGCGGACTGGACAGCCCGATCGTGACGGTCGTGACCGAAGTCGAGGTCGACCCCGCCGACCCGGCTTTCGAGCACCCGGACAAACCGATCGGCCGGTTCTACTCGCCGGAGGAGGCCGAGATCCTGGTGCGTGAGCGGGGGTGGCCGACGATATCAGACCCCAAGCGGGGGGTGCGCCGCGTTGTGCCGTCACCGATCCCCCGCCGCATCGTGCAGATCGACACGATCGCCAAGCTCGCGTCGCTCGGGATCACCGTCATCTGCTGTGGTGGCGGCGGGATCCCCGTCAGCGCCGGGCCCGACGGCGACATCATCGGACAGGAGGCGGTGATCGACAAGGACCGAGTCAGCATGCTCCTGGCCGTCCATCTCGCCGCCACCCGGTTCGTGATTACCACGAGCGTCGATGCGGTGTACGAGGACTTCTACACCGGTGCGCCGATACGCCGAGCGCACCTCACCATCGACGAGGCCCGTTCCCTGCTCGCCGCCGGCCAGTTCCCTCCCGGCAGCATGCGACCCAAGATCGAGGCGGTCGTCGACTACCTCGCCGCTGTGGACGGAGAGGCGATCGTCTGCCTCCCCGAGGACATCGTGACCGCCCTCGACAAGCGGGCGGGTACCCGGATCACACGAGGAGGACTGGACCGATGAGCACTGCGACCGTCAGGCTCGAGAGCCACGACCTCGAACCGCTCTACCGTCAGAGCCTGCTGACCACCCAGGAATGGCCGATCGCCCACCTCGACCACGTGAGGGCGGTGGCCAGGGTGCTGGCCGATCTCGATCGAAGCGGTGTGCCGCTGCCGCTCCTGGCCAACCAACTGGCGTGGGCAGTCTTCTTCGACCAGTCCACCCGTACCAAGAGCGCCTGGGCCGGCGCGGCCGCCCGACTCGGCATGCAGCCGGTGATCGTCGACGGCTCGAGCACTCAGGTCTCACACGGGGAAACAGCCGAAGAAACCGGCGCCATGCTCGGCATGAACGCCCACGCCATGGGTATCCGCCACGACCTGATCCTGGGCGAGGGGAACATCTTCATTCGCGACATCAAACGAGGCATCGACGACTATCTCGCTGCCACCACCGATCCCCGGGCAGTGCCGGTCGTCAACCTTCAGTGCGATGTCGACCATCCGACCCAGACCCTCGCCGATCTCCTGTGGCTGGAGGACAATCTGGGCCACGTGGCCGGCCGCAACATCACGGTCAGCTGGGCCTACTCACCGTCCTACGCCAAGCCACTCTCGGTGCCCCAGGGTCTGGTGACGCTCCTCACCCGGGTCGGCGCCAACGTCACGCTGGCCCATCCGCCCGGCTACCGGCTCACCGACGCAACCCTCATCGCCGCCGAGGAGAACGCCCGCAACGGCGGATCGTTTCGTATCGTCGACGACATGGACGAGGCCTTCACAGGCGCCGACGTCGTCTATCCAAAGAGCTGGGGAGCCTACGACTTGATGCTCGAGCGGGTCGACGCCAATGCGGCCGGAGACCACGCCGAGCTGGCGGCGATCGAGGCCCGTGCCCTCCAACGCAACGCCGGCCACACCGATTGGATCTGCGACGAACGCCGCATGGGACTCACCGTCGGTGGTGACGCCCTCTACCTCCACTGCCTTCCGGCCGACATCGGCGCCGAGGTCAGCCCTGAGGTGATGGCCCACCATCGGGTCAACGTGGCCCGGGAGGCCAACTGGAAGGTCTACGTCGTGATGGCACTGCTGGCCGTCGCCAAGGTTCCCGATCTCGCCGGCACGCTCACCCAACTGGAACAGGAGGCCCGAGGATGACGACCCTGAACGACTCCGCCGAGCACCACCTCGACGCCCGTGTAGCCGAGCTGGCGGCGAGGGATCTGCCGATGGCGGCGGCCATTCTGCGGGAGGCGATCCGCATCCCGGCCGACTACGTCGACCGACCGGTCGACGAGGGCGGCGACCCGCTGTGCGGCCTGAGCAACCACGAAGGCCCGAGGCTTGAGTTCCTGCGGCAGACGATCATCGACGTCGGTGCAGTTCGCTTCGCCGAGGACGTTCGCTTCGACGACTACGGCAACCTTGTCTGGACCGTGTTCGATCCAGAGGACGGTGTCCTGCCCGACGACAAGCGAGTGGTCTATTTCGACGGTCACACCGACACGGTCAAGGCCCTCCGCCAGGCGTGGCGGAGCCGACTCGGTGGGCTCGACGCCTATGACGGAGTGATCGACTCCCCGGCGATCGATCGCGCCGCCCTACGAGCCGAACTCGGTCATCTCCCTCCCGACGACGAGTGGGATCATCTGATCTTCGGACGCGGTGCGGCCGACCAGCTCGCCGGCGTCGTGGCCCAGATCATCGCCACGAGAATCGCCCTCGAACTGGCCCCTGACGGAGCGCTGGCCGGCGTGATCATCCGCAGCTACGCCACGGCCTGCGAGGAGGACAACGACGGGGGCGGTCCGATGTATCTGATGCGCCACGAACTGCCGGGCGCCACCGTCGACCTGATTCCCGACGTCGTGATTCTCACCGAGGGCACCGGCGATGCCCACAAGGGGGCGCTGGGGATCTATCGCGGTCAGCGCGGTCGCATGCAGATCGAGGTCGAGGTGACCGGGCGGTCCTGCCATGGATCGATGCCGTGGGAAGGGCTCAACCCGCTCGAATTCGGGGCGGCCATCATCGCCGAGGCCGCTCGCCGCTACGACGACCGTGACGGCTTCGCCGACGACGCCTTCCTGGGACACGGGACGAGGACCGCATCGTGGGCCAACCTGGAAACGCCGAGCGACTGCGCCGTCCCGGATCGGTTCACCTTCCGGTTCGATCGACGTCTGACCGCCGGTGAGGAGCCGGCCGCTGCGTTGTCCGACGTGGAGCAACTCGACAGCGTCGCGCTGGCTCGGGCGGCCGGCCTCGATGTTGTCGTCAGGGTTCCCGTGTACGGCGGGACGACCTGGCGTGGGCATTCGCCGGGAAACTCTCAGATCTACCCGGGCTGGGCCACCCCCGAGGATCACGATGCGATCACCACCGCCGTCGAGGTCTACGAGTCGGTGGTCAGCCCACAGGTGGACGCCGGTACCGCCGGCGGGTTCCGGACCGAACCTCGCGTCGACCGGTGGATCTTCTCGACCGACGGTGTCGGCTTCCCGGTGCCGATCGACTCATCCGGAATTGATGTGCCGGCGTCGAAGGACTGGGTCGCAGCCGGAAGCGTCCATCACCCCCCGATGTTCGGGTTTGGCCCCGGCATCGAACAGAACACTCACAAGATCGGAGAGTGCGTGGACGACCGCGAGCTCCGCCTGGCCATCGCCTTCCTCGCCCGGTTCCCGAGTGCCTACGGCCGGCGGGGCGGTCGCATCAGAGCACCGATGGTCTGATCAGCGTTGCGAATACGATTACGTGAGCAATAGACGCTCGATGCGGCGGGCGGCGACCACCGACCCGACGAAGGCCAGGACCGTCAGCACGGCGATGTGGCCGGGGATCGAGCTGTCCCACACGCCGAGGTTGGCGGCCCGGACCAGCTCGACGCCATGGTAAAGAGGGCTCAGCTGGACTGCCCACTGCCAGTCCCCGTACTGGGAGACCGGATAGAAGGTGGCGGAGAAGAGAAAGAGCGGCACGGTAGCGGCCGGCACGTACTCGAAGTCCTCCCACGAGCGCATGAAGGTGGTGAGGGCCATGCCCACTGACGCGAAGGCATAGCCGATGAGGAGGCATGCCGGGATGGCCAGGATCACCCAGCCCGACGCGGTGAGCCCGAGCAGCCACATCGTCGCAAGGAAGGCGACCGAGTACAGCCCACCCCGCACCACGGCGAACCCGATCTCGCCGAGCGCTACGTCGCCCGCCGACATCGGAGTGGTGAGCACGGTGTCGTACAGCCGCTCGTGCTTGAGCTTGAAGTACACGTTCATCGTCGAGTCGAACACCGCCCCGTTCATCGCCGATGCGGCCATCAGCCCCGGTGCGACGTACTCGACGTAGGGCACCAGCCGGGTCCCGACGTCGATCTCGCCGATCAGGCCGGACAGGCCGATGCGTACCGAGAGCAGGTAGAAGAGCGGTTCGAAGAATCCGGTGATGAGGATGAGCCACGTGCGGCGGTAGACCATGGCGGCGCGCTCCATCATCCGGTGGGGGCGTCGGATGTCGAACACGACACCGGGCACGATGCGGGTGTGGGACGCCGGATTGACCGCGGTCATACCCGCAGCCTCCTGTCGAAGGCGACGGCGGCCGCCTGGGTCCCGGCGACCACGAAGGCGGCCAGCACGAGGAGGTGGCCCAGCAGCGCGACGACCGACCGACCGCCGAGCACCAGGCCCCGAACGAGTTCGATCCCGTGCCACAACGGAGTGACCCACGCGACCGGTTGGAGCCATTCGGGGAGCAGGGAGACCGGGTAGAAGGCGCCGCCGAAGAGGAACATGGGGATCAGCCCGAATCGGATGATGGCTGCGAACGAGATGTCGCCCTCCCTGGTGGCTGTCCAGGTGGCGATGGGCATGGCGAACGCCAGTCCGGTGAGGGTCCCGGCTGGAACGGCGGCGATGAGCCCCCAGGAGCGGGTGTCGTCGAACAGCGCGAGGACCAGGGCGACCCCCGAGCAGGTGACGACGCCCCGCACCGAGTAGTGAAGCATCCGGCTGAAGACGATGTCCCGGGGCTCGACCGGCGTGGCGATCATCGCCCGGTAGCTGTTGGAGTACTTGAACCCGTCCATCGTCGGCCAAAGGGCTTCCTGGCCCTGGACGAACATAGAGGTGGTGGCGATGAGGGCGGTGGCATAGAACGCGAAGTAGGGCTGGCCGCCCAGGACCTCGGTCGATGCCACCGAGCGGTCGACGAGGTTCCCGACGCCGATACCCACACCGAGGAGATAGAGCAGCGGCTGGACCAGCGAGCTGAGCAACACGCCGGTGAGCACCTGAGTGAAGTAGGTCCAGTCCCGCTCGTAGACGCGTATCGCCGCCGGCGCCCTCCGGTTCATCGGATCGGAGTCGGTGACGGGTGTCGCGGCGGGGGTGAGGTCGTGGGCATCGGGGTCATTCGATCAGGGTCCTCCCGGTGAGCTTGAGGAACACGTCCTCGAGGCTGCTGCGGCGGACCAGGGCGCTCCCCGGGTTCATTCCCCGCCGGTGCACCTCGGAGAGGGCCGCCTCACCGTCGTCGTCGTAAATGAGCAGGCGATCGGGAAGCACCTCGGTGCGTCCGCCGATTCCCCGGAGCAGCTCGAGCTTGTCCTCGTTCTGGCCGTAACCGAACCGGAGCTCGAGGACCTCGCGACGCACGTGTTCGCCGATCAGGCCCCGTGGTGAGCCTTCGGCGACGATGCGGCCGCCGTCCATCACGACGAGCCGATCGCATAGTTGCTCGGCCTCGTCCATGAAGTGGGTGGTGATGACCTGGGTGGCGCCCTGCTCCTTCAGCAGGTACAGGCGGTCCCAAAGCACGTGGCGCGCCTGGGGATCGAGCCCGGTGGTGGGTTCGTCGAGAAGCAGCAGATCCGGGTTGTTGATGAGGGACCGAGCGATGCTCACCCTCCTCCGCTGCCCGCCCGAGAGGGACTCCACCTTGCTCTCGGTCTTGTCGACGAGTTGCACGAACTGGAGCAGCTCGGCGGCGCGGTAACGGGCCTCCCGCCGTGGCAGATCGAAATAGCGACCGTAGATGACGAGGTTCTCGAGAACGGTCAAGTCCCTGTCGAGCTGGTCGGCCTGGGGAACCACCCCCATCCGAGCTCGAATCGCTCTGCCGTTTGTGGCCGGCTCCATCCCGAAGATGCGCAATGTCCCCTCGGTCACGGGCGAGACGCATCCGATCATCCGCATGGTGGAGGTCTTCCCGGCCCCGTTGGGACCGAGAAACCCGAACGCCTCCCCTCTGGTCACGGTGACGTCGATCGCGTCGACGGCGGTGAAGTCCCCGAATCGCTTGGTCAGGTGGTTGGCGACGACCGGCGCCTCGGAGGATCCGTGCACTCGGGCAGTCTCACAGCATGGACGGTGGCGGGCAACCGGGATTCGAGCAGCGCCGGGGTGGACCACCCCAACTATCGTCGACTCATGCCGTCCACCCATCGATCCGAACCCGAGGCGGTCGGGATGAGCGCAGACCGCCTGGCGAACATCGACCGCGTGATGCGCCGCCACGTCGACGACGGGATCGTCGCCGGGATCAGCACGCTCGCCGCCCGCCGGGGCCAGATCGTGCACCGCGGGCTCTACGGACACCGTGATCGAGAAGCCGACCTCCCGATGACTACCGACACGATCTTCCGGATCTACTCGATGACCAAACCGATCGTCACGACGGCGTTGATGATGCTCCACGAGGAGGGCGCCTTCCAGCTCGATCATCCGGTGGCCCGATACCTCCCCGCCTTCTGGAACGTGAAGGTGCTCGACGACGGCACCCTGGTCGACCCTCTCGGCCCGATGGACGTTCGTCATCTCCTCACCCACACGAGCGGACTGACCTACGACTTCCTGGAGGACTCGCCGGTGTGCACCATGTACCGCGACGCCCGAATCATGAACGATCCTTCCCGAACGCTGGCCGAGTTGACCGACGCGATCGCCGAGCTGCCGCTGGCCTTCCACCCGGGCCAGCGGTGGCATTACAGCGTCGGGATCGACGTCGCCGGACGGTTGATCGAGATCCTTGCCGATCGGCCGCTTGGCGAGTTCCTGCGCGAGCGCATCTTCGAGCCACTCGGCATGGCCGACACGGGATTCGGGGTCCCTACGGAGAACCGCGACCGGCTGGCGGCCATGTACGGTCTTCCCGACCTGGTCGGAGAGGGATACTCGGCCACCAAGCTCGTCGAGGCGGCGCTGGCCGGGTTCAACGAACGGATCGACGTCTCAGCCACTTACCCGACCGACTCACCCGCCACGTTTCAACGCGGCGGTGTCGGCCTGTTCTCGACCATCGACGACTACCACCGGTTTGCCCAGCTGCTGCTCGGGGGCGGCCAGCTCGACGGGGTCCGCCTGCTCAGCCGCACGACCCTCGCCATGATGCACACCAACCACATTCCGGCTGCGTTCGTCCCGTGGGAGATCATGGGATTGCCACAGCCGGGGATGGGCTTCGGACTCGGATCCCGGGTTCTGATCGACCCCGGTCAGTTCCCGGCCCCGGGGTCGGTCGGCGAGTACGGCTGGGCCGGTGCCGCCAAGACGTACTTCTGGGTCGACCCGGCCGAGCAACTGACCGGCGTGTTCATGAGCCAGTACATGACGGGTCCCGAGAACCCCGATCGCCTGTTCCGCAACCTGATCTACCAGGCGATCGTGGATTGATCGCCGTCTCAGTCCCGGGTGACGTCGTCACCTGTCCCGGCTGGCCGGGAGGTCCGCTGCTCGGCGGTGCTCGACGAATCGCTCCAGGCGGTCCATGGCGGTGGGAAGCTGCTCGACCGGTATGCCGGGGAAGACGATCCGGAACAGCCCCCGCTTGGAGTGCCCGAACCCCTCGCCGGGCGTGATCAGTACCCCGGCCTGACGGTAGAGGTCGTTCCACAGGCGCCGCTCCCCTTCGGCCGTCGGCTCGTCCAGGAACTCGGAGAAGTCGGCCCACACGAACAGGCTCCCCCGCGAGGGCACATAGCCGATGGCGCACCGGCGAAGCGTGGTCACGACCACCGCATAGGCCTCGGTCAACCGTTGCCGGCTCAGGGAGATGTACGAGTCGACGAAGTCCTCATCGGCCAGGACCTCGCCGAGAATCCACTGGGTGTGGTTGGACACCATGTGGGCGGTGTTGAGCATGGTCACCGCTCTCTGGAGGGCCCGGTTGGTGGAGTGGATCACGCCGATGCGGAATCCGCTGATACCGAAGTCCTTGGAGAATGCATAGACGTGATGCAGCAGGTCGTTGCGCCGCTCGACGACGATCCTCCCGAACGACGAGAAGAGCTCTGGCTCGCAATAGTCGGTGCGCAGGTCGGGGTGGTCGGTGTCGATCAGCGACAGCCCGTAGATCTCGTTGACGATCAGGTGGATGCCGTGGGCGATGCACCAATCGGCCATCGCCTCCAGCGTTGCCGCTGTGTAGACGAGGCCGGTCGGGTTGTCGGGGGAGGTGATGACCAGGCAGCGGAGGGACCTTCCCTCGGCCTCGATCTCCTGGCGAGCGGCTTCCAGGTCGTCGACGGTGAGGATGGG
>JBFGLT010000002.1:0-59455 GCA_041576015.1 Acidimicrobiales bacterium | reverse complement strand
GTGAGGTCCCGGGGATGGATGGCGACGCCTTCGAGCAGGCGGCGATGGACGCCAAGGTCGGCTGTCCGGTGTCACAGGCGCTCGCCGGCAACGTCGAGATCACCGTGGACGCCCAACTCGTCTGAGCTAGGTCGTTGCTCTGAACAGGTCCACACGACGGATTTCGCGGCCGCCATCTTCCGACATGATGCCACCAGCGCTGACTTCGACCAGCTAGCGGGTCCGGCGGTCCGGCGAATCTGGGAGTCGGGCGCGACTTGGGTCCGTGAAGGGGTCAGCCGGGATCGCGCCGCCGCCGACGTCACATCACCGACTCCTGAGTCGTGGTCCTCCGGGGCGGCTTCGGATTCGACGTCCGCAAAGGAGCACGATCTCACGCCGGCAGGGGGAACCCGCAGGCGTCACAGAAACGAGCGTTCTCTGCGTGGGCCGCTGATCCGCAGTTGCGGCAGGATTCCTGGCGCGGACGGCGGGCGCTAGCCACTTCAGCCGACACGATGCCGGTTGGGACGGCGATGACGCTGTACCCGACGATCATCAGCATCGCCGCCAGGACTTGGCCAAGAGGAGTGGAAGGCGCAATGTCGCCGAAGCCGACCGTGCTCATGGTGACGATCGACCAGTAGACCCCGCGGAACATCGAGTCGTACCCGTGTTCGGGACCCTCGATGAGGTACATCGTCGACCCGACGATCACGTTGGTGAGGACGACGACGATCAAGAACACGATGATCTTGCGTGAGCTGGCTCGGATGGCCCGGACGAGGAAATCCGCCTCGCCGATGAACTGCACCATCTTCAGCACCCGAAACACGCGCAACAGGCGCAGTGACCGGACGACGAGCAGGGATTGCGCTCCCGGCAGGACGAGGCTCAGATACACCGGGAGGATCGACATCAGGTCGACGACGCCGAAGAAGCTGCGGGCATATCGGCGTCGGTTGTCGACGGCGATGAGGCGGGCCCCGTATTCGATCGTGAACAGGATCGTGATGATCCATTCGAGACCGAAGAGCAGCGTGTCGTATCGGGCCTCGATCTCCTCGACCGTCTCGACCATGACGAGCAACACACTGAAGGCGATCAGCGCCAGCAAGCCGATGTCGAAGGCTCGGGACTCCCGCGTGTTGTGGTCGAAAATGATGTGGCGGAGGCGTTCGCGCCAGTCTCGTTGTTCCCTTTGCACGCGAGTAGCGTAGGTTTCGAACGCGGTGCGACGACCACGTCGGTCGCCGGCTTTCAGGCGAGTAGAAACTCGGCGGTTCGGGTGGCGCAGTGGTCGAGCTGGTCGATCCACGGGGCGTGGCCGGCCTGCGGGATGAGGTCGAGCTCGGCGTCGGGGAGGCGTTGCACGAAGCGTTCGGCGATCGTTCTTCCGCCGTTGGGGTCCTCGCCGCCCCAGAGAAACAGAGTCGGCGCAGTGACGCAAGCGAGCGTGTCATCGGTGAGGAGGATCTCCGGGTTGAGACCTCTGATCGGCGTCACGACCCGTGGCGAAGCCCGCAACTCGTTTCGCAGGGTGTCCGTTTCCCGCAGAAGTGACACCGTCCACTCCAGCATCTCGTCGGTGAACGCCCCGGAGTCGATGGCGCGTTTCAGTCCGACTTGCGAGAGAAGGGATTTCACCAGTCTCGGAGTGATCGGCATCCGGGCGCTCAACGCCCCAATTCCGGCGATTGCTGCGAGGCGCATCGAGACGGCCACCCGGTCCATCGGGGCGCCCATCGGCCAGCTGTAGAGGACCATGCGTTCGACGCGTTCGGGATGGCTGGCGGCGCCCCGCAACGCGAACAGCCCACCGTAGGAGGTTGCCGCCACGTGGGCCCGGTCGAGTTGCAGCGCGTCGAGGAGATCTCGAAGGAGATCGTCGGTGTACCCCAGGACGGCTTCGACATTGGGGAGCGACCCGCCGGGCACTGGATCGCTCAGGCCACAGCCGGGCCGGTCGACCAGGAGGCAACGGAATCCCGTGAGTGCGGCAGCGAGAAGGCACCACGACGAACCGGCGACGTTGACGCCGTGGATGAACACGACGGCAGGCCCGTCGCCGAGCTCCTGGACTCGAACTCGGCCACCGGTTCTCAGTCTCACGAACCGCTCGATCGGATGGGCCCCGATCGCCTCCCAGAGTGCGCTCTCGGCTCTCCGAAACGCGTTCACGTCGCCGGACATGCGCGTTGACACGGAGCGATGAGACGTTGCTCGGCGGGATGCCGACGCATGTCGACAGTATGGACGAAGTCCGGCCGGCCTCGCCACATGGTGGCGACTGCGGTCGTTGCGTCCGAGCTGTCACCTGCGGGACTCGCTGATCGACGACGGAATATACGCCGCTCGAACCGTGACATATCGATACAAAATCCACAACAATCTATTGCATGACGAACATATGTTCGCTACAATGGATACATGGCGGTCATCGAAAAGATCCGAGATCGACTCGAGCGGTCGGCCCATCTCGACGTGCCGAAACAGATCGTCGAGTTGTGCTCGATTCGCGATCAGCTCGATTGCTTGATCGGCACCCTGACCATGGAACTGGCCGACAGCGGGGGATTGGGCGACACCCGATTCCATAATCCGGCGTCATGGCTGGCGGCCGAGTCGAATCGAGCGAAGGGCTCTGTCACGCGGACGGTGCGACGCGCCCGGCTGATCGACCGATTTGCCGGGATCGCAGAGGGCGTGGAAGACCACACCTTGACCACCGATCATCTCGACATGCTGGCCAGGATGGTCCCAGCCCGGCGGACGGTCCACAGGGCAGAGATGTTCGACGCTCATCACCATGGGTTGGTTCAGCTGGCTCGAGAACATGATTATGACGACTGGATCAAGTTGTGCCGGGCCTGGGTGCTGCTCTGCGACGACGCAGACCCGCATGCGAAAGCCCCCGAGGACAAAGATCTGGGGATCGACTTCACCGAGCATCTCGATGGGACCACGTCGCTCACCGGGTTGGTCCCGACAACCGATGCGCTCGTGTTCAAAGAGGCCTTGCATCGAATAGCGGATCAACTCAGGGAGCAAGAACGCCGGGAGGCTGGCGGCGGCTCAGGTGAAGATGGCGTGGTCGATCCGGGTGTCGATGCCGACGGGGATCGCTTCGACTACACGATCAGCGAGTACACGTTGCGTCCGGTCCTGCGACGGGGGCACCGCTACTTCATGGCCCGAGCGATCTCCCATCTGGCCGAACGGGCCCTGGTCGTTCCCGAGGCCGGCAAGACCCCCGAACCCCTGCTGGTCGTGTTGATGGATTCGGTGACCTTCACTGCCGAGAAGGACCGTTGGGCTCATGGCGAGTTGTCGGGTGGGCCCGATCCGGTGTTCCGGCCCGGGCACACCTGCGAGACCCTCGACGGTGACCCGGTCGGCCGCGAGCAGGCGTTCCGGATCGCACTGGATCACAGGATCGCACGGTGCGTGATCCACAGCCCGTCGAGACGGGTCGATCTGGGTCGAACTCAGCGGTTGTTCGGCGGCGCTGCCCGCGACGCGGTCATCTGGCGGGACAGGCACTGCCAGGCACCAGGGTGTCGAAGACCGGCCCGGTGGTGTGCCATCGACCACCGAACCGAATGGCAGGACGGTGGCCACACCGACTCCGACAACGGAGAGCCCTTGTGCCCCTTGCACCACCGAGCCAAGACCGAAGCCCGAGAGCGCGAACGACGACGACAACACGATCTCGCCGAGTATCGGCGGGCACGAGAACTCGCCGAGCCTTTCTGACCCGACGGCAGCGGTCGGCGATAACCCTCAGGAGATCCGGAGGGTCACCGGTTCGGCGAGTACTGCAGTGGCAATCGCGACGGGTGGCTCATCTACCCGGGCGTCTCGATCGATGAGGTCGCAATCGGTGACCTTGGTCGGCGAAACGCTCGAGCACGACGGCGAGCTCCATGCGAGCCAGGGGCGCACCGATGCAGGTGTGGGGCCCGTGGCCGAAGGCGACATGCCGGTTGGGGGTCCGCTCGAGGACACATGCTCGGGCGTTTCGAAGACCCGGGGATCGCGGTTTGCGGCGGCGAAGCCGAGCGAGACCAGCTCACCGGCTCGAAAGCGGTGTCCGGCTAGTTCGGTGTCGGCGACGACGGTGCGTCCGATATGGGGGAGAGGTGACACCCACCGCGTCCTACGACAGAGCGACGTCCGGGGCTCGACGCAACGTCTGCAAGACCACGCAGTAGCGTTCGGTCAGGGTCAGCAGTCGATCGAGCTGCTCCTGGTCGGCGTCACTGTTGATGTCGAACGAAAGCCGTATCTCTCGAAACCCGACGGGTGCGTCGCGATCGACAGCCAGCGTGCCCCGAACATCGAGGTCTCCCTCGGCCCGTACTTCCGCTGCTTTGAGCTGGACGCCGATCGAAGTCGCCACCGCCTTGAGTGTGACGCCGGCGCACGCGACGAGCGCCTCGAGCAACATGTCTCCCGAACACGCCTCGAGTCCAGAACCCCCGGTCGCCGGATGCAGCCCAGCGGTGACGAGCGCCCGTCCAGTGTCGACGTTGCAGGAGATCGCGCCGTCATCGACCGACCCTGAAGCCGACAGCGTGATGACCGCTGCGTCCGGATCGTCGCGATACCTCTGCTTCAGTGGAGCCTGGGTCGCGCGCAGCGAGTCCGAATCCAAGAACACCCCCTTCGTGGTCGAAGTCGATGGTAGAACGCAGCCGCTCGAATGGGTACACGCCACAGTTCATCTTCTGGTAACCCATCGCCATGCTCGGTGGGCCGAGGTACTCGAGGCGTTCGCACCGTGGTGGCTGAGGAAGTCCGCTCCTACACGAACGAGGGTTCGACGGCGACCACGGTCGCGGCTCCGTCGACCGTCTGGACGAACTCTTCGACAAACGGACGCTCGGCGGCCGCCACTTGGGTGAGCACGATGGTGAATCGCGCGCCCGGCGGTACACCCTTGCGGCCCCCTCGCCGACTGAGCAGTACCCGAGCCAGGCGGATTGGTGTGAGCCGCTCGTAGGGCGAGCAACCGGCCAGCGCTGCAACCCGCAGCGGGCGGTGGCAGCAGTCGGCGATCACCCGTCCGAAAGCACCTGCGCCGACGCAGACGATCGCTGTTGTCGTGCGACTCGGCATCACCGGCTCGAAGGGTCCGGGTGCCTTGCACGGTAGCTGGCGGGATCCGTCTGCTTCGACGACGACATGATCGACGACATCGAACCAGCGGTCGCAACGGTCGGGGGTTACGCCTGCGACCTTGTGTACTGCGACGGCACCCCACACCAGCATCCGGCGATGCTCAGCGAGCGCCTCTGCCAGCTCATCGTCGGTTGGTTGTACCAGAACTGGGTAGCCACCGGTTCGGTCGCGACCCATCTTGGTCGTCGTCGTCATTACGACCTTGCCCGCCAGCTGGTGCCCGAGGGCGAACAGCATCGTCGTCTTGCCGCCGCCCCCGACCAGTGCGATCAGCTCGTGGGAGCCGAGCCCGAGGCGGTTCGCCACCTCTGTGATCGGGGACGGGTCAAGCATGCTCCTCCACCGTTTGGCGGAGCCATGCGTGAACCGCCTCCACCACGCCTCCGCCGACCGCCAAGGCTTTGTCGGAGATCTCGTCGGACGCGACGCCGGCGCGCCGTGGATCGATGTCGCCGATCTTGAGCCCGGGCGTCAACTGGACCGCCTCGCTGATCAGCCCGCGAACGGTCCCATCGAAAGGGGCTCGAACTGGGACGCCATCGACCTCCCCGAGCGCAACTCCGGCAGCTACGAGATCGCCGATCGCAGCGTGCCACCGCGCCCGGCCGGCGACCGGGGCACGCAGAACCCGCACGGCACCTCTGCCCTCGACAACGCCTGGTGTGCCCGTGTCGGGCGCCGCGGCACCGGTCCAGAACACTCGGCCGAGGTGTGGCCCCCGCTTCGTTTCGACCACCGCGTGACAGTCGACCCCGGCTACGAATCCGGGTCCGAGGGCCACGACCATCGGCGCATCGTCGATCCGCGTGTCGAGGTTCCGCTTGGCGACCCGGGCGTCGACGACGACATCGGCCTCGAATGGCGGCAGCGCCGTCGCCACCACCACGGCCACCAGGCCGCTTCGGGCGACCGCCGGTGCGTCGTCGACCTGCTCGACGCGTACCGCTCGCATTCCCTCGACGTCCACCTCGCCGTCGAGCACTGCGGTCGACACTGCGACCGTTCGGCGAACGGTGAGCGGTGCCGGCAGCTCGCACACGACGACCGGCCAGCCGGCCCGGGTGAGTCGCCACGCCACCCCGGTTGCCAGGTCTCCGCCGCCGCGCAGGACGCACAGCTCGGGTCGCACCCAGGGCGCCGTCATCTCTGTTCTCGCCACCCCTCGACGATCTCAGCCAAGATCGACAGCGCGATCTCCTCGGGGGTTTCGGCGTCGATCTCGAGACCGATGGGCGAGGCGACTCGCGCCAGGTGCTCCTCGCTCACCCCGAGCTCGGCGAGCTGGGCACGAGCCGTGGCCCAGCGGCGGGCGCTGCCCATCACCCCGATCGTACGCGCCGGGGTCTGGAGGACGTCGGCGAGAACCTCGACGTCGAGGCTGACGTTACGTGTCACGAGCACGACGTGGCTCCGCCTGTCGATCCCGGCTTTCGCCACTGACTCGACGAGTGGGCCGGCGAGAACGACGTCGGCATCGCCCAGACGGGCGGGGTCCGCGACGTCCTCGCGGTCGTCGATCGCCGTGACTCGACAGCCAAGCCAGTGAGCGAGCTGCACGACCGCGACTCCGACGTGGCCGCAGCCGATGACGACGACATGGGGACGGGGCATGATGGGCTCCACATAAACAGAAACCGACCCGCCGCAGACACCCGCATCGCCGCGAGCCGGATCGACGAGATCGATGTCGAGCATGACAGGGCGGCCGGTCATCAACGCGTGGCGCGCTGCGCCGGCGACTCGCTGTTCGAGCTCACCACCGCCGACGGTGCCGAGCTGTCGCCCGTCGTCGAACACGAGCATCTTTGCGCCGGCGCGACGGGGGACGGACCGGCGAGTGCGCACGACCGTCGCCACCGCCACCGGAACGCCGTCGTCGATCGCATCGACGACGGCGTGGAGAAGGTCGCCGTCGGTCACCACGCCGGCCTGCTCAGGTCGTCACCGAGCGTTGTGCCGCCTGCAGTGCAGTCCACACCCGCTCGGGGGTGAAGGGCAGATCGTCGATCGGCACGCCGGTGGCGTTGAGGATGGCGTTGCGCATCGCCGGAGCAACGCCATCCTTGGGGATCTCGGCGACCGCTTTGGCGCCGAAGGGCCCGGAATCCTCCATCGTCTGTACGAGAAACACGGCGGTGGCCGGCATCTCGTCGGCGCGGTAGATCTTGTACGGGCCGAGCCGGTCGTTCAGCATCCGCCCCGCAGCGTCGTAGACCATCTCCTCGCAGTGGGCGTACCCGAGCGCCTGGGTCATGCCGCCCTCGACCTGGCCCGAGGCGGTGACGGGATTGATCGCAACACCGCAGTCGACCGCCATGACCAGCTTTGTCACCTCCACCTGGCCGGTGTCGATGTCGACTTCGGCCTCGACGAACTGGGCGGCGAACGGCGGTGGGCACTCAGGGGACATGTAGGACGCGCTCGCCATGATTTGCTCCTGGTCCTCCCAGTGCAGGGTGTGATGAGCAAGCTCCTCCAACGTCACCGACCGGCCGTCAGGCGCCCACGCCCGGCGGCCCCGCAACTCGATCGTGCACGGCTCGCTGACTCCGAGCATCTCGGCGGCCCGCTCCTTGATGCGGGAGCGGACCGCCTCGGCGGCCCGCAACACCGCCGTACCCGAGATGTATGTCGTCGACGAGGCATAGGCGCCGGTGTCGAACGGCGTGATGTCGGTGTCTGAGGAGTACACGATGACATCCTCGAGACGTACTCCGAGCACCTCGGCGGCGATCTGACCGAGCACCGTGTCGGCACCGGTCCCGAGGTCGGTCGCCCCGATCAGGAGGTTGAACGATCCGTCGTCGTTGAGTTTGATGCTGCATCCACCCATGTCGAGAAACGGGATGCCCGAACCGTGCATGCAGAAGGCGAATCCGAGTCCGCGCCGGATGTTCGGCCGGTCGACCGGCTCTCGCCAGGCGGGGTCGAGACGGCGATGCCAGCCGATGGCGCGCTGCCCTTGGGCGACGCATTCCTCGATGCCGGTGGAGGTGACCTTGGGGTACTCGTCGAGCACGAGATCCTCATCGGTCGCCCGTTCGCCGATGTGGGGGGCGATGTTCAGCTCGTCGCCGAGCGTCACCCAGTTCTGACGCTTGAACTCGAGCGGGTCGCGCCCCAGCCGGTGGGCGAGATCCTCGAGGTGGACCTCGAGGGCGAAGAGCCCCTGCGGGGCGCCGTAGCCGCGGTAGGCGCCGGGGACGGGGATGTTGCTATACGCGACGTCGCAGTCGAAGCGCTTGTTCGGGCAGTTGTACGAGGTCAGACCCCGCAGGCCGCTGACCGCCTGGACGGTGTAACCGTGTGTGCCGTAGGCGCCGGTGTTCCCGACCACATGCATGTGCTGGGCCACGAGGTTGCCATCCTCGTCGACGCCGGTGCGAAACGTGATCGTCTGCGGGTGTCGTGTGCGGCTCGCCCAGAACTCCTCCTCGCGAGTGAGCTCCAGCCGGACGGGGCGGCGGGTGGCCAGTGCCAGATGGGCGACGATGTCTTCGATCAACATCTCCTGCTTCGCCCCGAAGCCGCCGCCGATCCGTGGCTTGATAACCCGAATGTCCTTCACGTCCATCCCGATCAGTGGCGCCAGCATCCGGCGGGTGTGGAACGGGACTTGGGTGGCCGTGCGAACGACCATCCGTTCGTCGGAATCCAGCCAGGCGATCGACACGTGTGGCTCGATCGGCACCTGCTGCACCTGGTGCACCCGGTGGGTGCTCTGGTGAACGTGAGCGGCCCCGGCCAGCGCCGCCTCGACGTCGCCGCGCTCGGCGTGGAATCGGTGAACGATGTTGCGATCGCGATCGTAGATCTCGGTGGTGTCGTCTTCGTCGTGGATCACCGGGGCGCCGGGAGAGATTGCCTCCAGTTCGTCGAACACCGCCGGCAACACCTCGTAGGTGACATCGATCAGCCCGATGGCCTCCTCGGCGATCTCGACGGTTTCGGCGGCGACGGCGGCGACACGGTCACCGACATGTCGCACCTTGTCATCGAAGCTCACCTGATCGTAGGGATGTGGATTCGGCCACGACTGCCCGCCCGAGGCGTACTTGACCCGCGGGGTGTTGCCGTGGTGGAGCACGGCGTGGACCCCCGGCAGCGCCCGAGCCCGTGCGTCGTCGATGGCGACGATCCGGGCGTGGGCGTGCGGGCTGTGCAGCACCTTGGCGAAGAGCATTCCGCGCAACTCGATGTCGTCGGTGAACGCCGGGTTGCCCTTGGCCAGCTTGAGCGCGTCGACCTTGACCTCGGGCTTGCCGACGACAGCAGTCGCCGGTACGTCCCGCGATGGCACCACACGAGGGATTGCAGGGGAGCCGTCCGGGGGCCGGTCGGCGGGATCCACCTCGGCGGGGTGCCTACCATCGGTGAGCGAGGTGACGGCGATCGGCTCGAAGGGTGGAACGGCCTGGCGGCGGAGGGCAGCGGCCGCCCGCTTGATGGCCTCGACCGGCTTCACGTAGCCGGTCTCTCGGTCGAGAATGCCCGACAGCATGTCGCGAATCGCTTCCTCGGACGGATCGGGATCCCTTGCCAAGAGCGCATGCGCGCCGAGCACCATCGCCCCGGCCGAGTAGCCCGACTGCAGCGCTCCTGTCGCGGCGAATGCGACCTGGATCGGGTCGTGAAGGCCGCGTTCGGTGTCGAGCGCCTCGACGGTGGTGATCACATGCCCGTCGGCCTGCGCAGCCCGCATGACGTCCGATGACACCAGCCGGCCGTCGAGCAGGACCGCCGCCGCCCCGGTCTCTCCGGTGTCCGACCCGTACTTCACGCTGAACATGCCCAGCCGCCGGAGGACGACCGCGAGTGACTCGTGAGGCGCGACCTCGACGTCGACGGCATCGCCGTTCAGCTCGATGGCGATGGTGATCACGCCAACTCCTCACGAACCCTGGTGGACAGCACCACCGCCAGATGGCGTCGGTAGGCGGACGATCCCCGATAGTCGCTCGGCGGGCTCAGGTTGTGCATCGCGTCGGGATCAACCAGTACCGGCTTCGTGGAGACGCCGGTGAGCGCAAGCGTGAGTGCACCGTCGGCCCCCGTCCTCCCGAGGGCGGCCACGATGGGCGTGTCGGCCGGGGTTCGCCCCGTCACAGCGTGCGCGCTTCGCCCGGAGCCGTCGATCTCGACCGCCACGATCAGCTCTGCGTCGCCGACACCGGAATCGAGCACGTCGGCGAGCGGACGGGACGTGTCGTCGGCGAACCGCACCACTGCGTCATGGACCAGCAGGGCGGCGAGCAGCACACTCTCGGGATCGGCGGCGCCGACCGTTCCGCCGACGGTGGCCAACGTCCGCAGTGTGCTCGGCAGCTCGCGGCGGGCCGCCCAGCGGATCAGATCGGGGAGCGCGGAATCGTCGACGATCTGGTCGAGCCGGAGCATCGCTCCGAGGGTCCAGCGACCCCTCTCGGCGGCGACGGCGCTCAGACCGAGTGTCTGGAGGTCGACCAGTTCGACGGGCTCACCTCCGACGTCGTGGCGGACTGTGGTGCCACCGGCGAGCGCGATCCGCCGCGAGCTGCCGAGGAGGGAGATCGCCTCCGCAGCCGAGCTCGGGCGGTGGTACCCAACCAGCTTCGGCATGTCTGACTCTCCTGAGATCGTGGACGAACCGAGCGTACCCCCGCACCCTCTTCTCACTCCAGCGCCGGTCTGGCTCGTCGATCGGCCCGATCCGTTGGCTACTACTCCCGGGCGTACCCGGCATCGGAGGTTGCCGTGATCGACCTGCAACCGAATCTCGATTTGCCGTCGATGATGCCGAACGAGTGCGGGTGCATGGCTGGGTCATCCGGTGGCCTGCTCGGGCATCTCCCGGTTGGACAGTGCGCTCGTAGGGGGCTTGCGCGAGAGCCGAGACGTGCTCGCTGGTCGATGCACAGGATTTGACTCAGTCCAGAATCGGTACAAGACTGCGTTCGTGCCCGTCGACCCCGCAACGGTGCTCCGCGACCACGCCGTCCAAGTCACGGCCCAGCGGCTCGCCGTCTTCCGAGCAGTCAACGCCCATCCCCACAGCACTGCCAACGAGGTCGCCCACGCGGTCCGGTCCGAGATCGGGGCGATCTCTCAGCAGTCGGTGTACGACACGTTGACCGTTCTCGCCGAGCACGACATCATCCGGCGCATTCAGCCGGCGGGTTCGCCGACCCGGTACGAAGGCCGGGTTGGCGACAACCACCATCATCTCATCTGCCAGAGCTGCGACCGTCTGGTCGACGTCGACTGCGCGGTCGGCGAGACTCCTTGTCTGACACCGGCCGAGGACTGGCAGTTCGATGTTCACGAGGCCGAGGTGATCTACTGGGGCACCTGTCCCGAGTGCCGGGCCTCGGACACCTGAGCCCAGGGACTCCTCACCGAGGCCCTCGCTCACCAGAAACCCCACCCAACCGACCGAGAATCAACCACAGGAGAACCATGACCGACAGTTCAACCCGCACCCCCGAATGGGGCTCGCTCACCTCCGGCGAGGCTCAGTCAAACGAAAAGTGGTGGCCGAATCAGCTCAACCTGCGGATCCTCCACCAGAACCATCCGAGTTCCACCCCGTTCGAGCCGGATTTCGACTATCGCAGCGCGGTTGCCGGGATCGACATCGACGAACTGACCCGCGACGTCGACGCCCTCATGACCGATTCCAAGGATTGGTGGCCGGCTGACTGGGGCCACTACGGCGGCTTCATGATCCGGATGAGCTGGCATGCCGCCGGCACGTACCGTGTCACCGATGGCCGTGGCGGTGCCGGGACCGGCGCGCAGCGCTTCGCCCCGCTGAATTCCTGGCCTGACAACGGCAACCTCGACAAGGCCCGCCGCCTCCTCCTGCCGATCAAGCAGAAGTACGGCAAAGCCATTTCGTGGGCCGACCTCCTCGTGTTCGCCGGGAACCGGGCACTCGAGACCATGGGCTTCAGGACGTTCGGGTTCTCGTTCGGGCGGCCCGACATCTGGGCGCCCGAGGACGACATCTACTGGGGCCCCGAGAACGAGTGGCTCGGCGACCAGCGCTACTCCGGAGAACGCGAGCTGGCCAACCCGCTCGCCGCTGTCCAGATGGGTCTCATCTACGTCAATCCCGAGGGCCCCAACGGCATTCCGGATGCGCTGGCATCGGCGCAGGACATCCGCGAGACATTCGGGCGCATGGCGATGAACGACGAGGAGACCGTCGCGCTCACCATCGGCGGTCACACGTTCGGAAAGATGCACGGCAACGGTCCCGCCGAGCTGGTCGGCTCGGAGCCCGAGGGTGCCGGCCTGTCCGAGCAGGGTCTCGGTTGGGTCAACACCCACGAGACCGGCCTCGGACAGTACACCGTGACCTCCGGCCTCGAAGGCGCCTGGACACCGACCCCCACCCAGTGGGACAACAAGTACCTCGAAACCCTCTTCTCCCACGAATGGGAGGTCGTCGAGTCGCCCGCCGGCGCCAAGCAGTGGCAGCCGCGCGAGGTCAAGGACGGTTTCATGGTGCCACCGGTGGAGCCCGGGGCGCCCGAGACCAAGCCCACGATGTCCACCGCCGACATGGCGATGATCACCGATCCGGCCTACTTGGAGATCTCCAAGCGATTCCGGGAGAACCCCGATCAGCTCGCCGACGCGTTCGCCCGGGCCTGGTTCAAGCTCCTGCACCGTGACATGGGGCCGGCCATTCGCTACGTCGGTCCCCAGGTCCCCGACGAGGAACTCGTCTGGCAGGACAACGTTCCGGCCCACGAGGGACCGATGATCGGTGATGCCGAGATCGCCGAGCTGAAGTCGCTCGTTCTGGACTCCGGCCTCACCGTCGAGCGGTTGGTCAACACGGCGTGGGCGTCGGCATCGACCTACCGTCGCACGGACTTCCGCGGCGGTGCCAACGGCGCACGAATCCGCCTCGAGCCTCAGGCGAGCTGGGACGTGAACATCCAAGCCGGGGTCGGCTCGGTGATCGCCAAGCTGGAGGAGATCCGCAGCGAGTTCAACGGCAAGGGCGGTCCGCAGGTCTCGCTGGCCGATCTCATCGTCCTCGGCGGTTCGGCGGCCCTCGAAAGCGCCGCCAAGGCCGCCGGCTACGACATCAGCGTGCCGTTCACGCCGGGTCGGACCGATGCCGACCAGGACAGCACCGACGTCGAGTCGTTCGCCTACCTCGAACCGAAGGCCGACGGGTTCCGGAACTACCTCGGCAAGCAGGACGCCGTCCCGGCCGAACATCTGCTGATCGACAAGGCGTTCATGTTGAACCTGTCGGCGCCGGAGATGACGGCCCTCGTCGGTGGGTTTCGGGCGCTGGGCGCCAACGCCGGCCCCGAGGGTCACGGTGTGCTGACGCATCGTCCCGGTCAACTGACGACCGACTTCTTCACCAACCTGCTCGACATGAGCACGCGCTGGACCGCCGTGGGCGAAGCCGAGGATGTGTTCGACGGACGCGACCGGGCCACCGGTGACCTGAAGTGGACCGGAACTCGGGTCGATCTCGTATTCGGGTCCAACAGCCAGCTCCGGGCCATCGCTGAGGAATACGCCGCCAACGGAGGCGACGAGCTGTTCCTCGACAAGTTGGTTTCCGGTTGGGTGAAGGTCATGGAGAACGACCGCTTCGATCTCGACTGAGAGAGAGAAGGACCCACAACGGAGAAGCTGGTGGGGCGCCAATCGGCGCCCCACCAGCGCGTTCGATGTAGGTTGCAACCCGGTCTCGGGAAGGACACCATCATGAGCGAACTCGAGGTATTTCTCACGCAGGCGGCACGTGGTGCGTTCGACATCTCGTCGACGGATGATCACCGGCGTCTACGCGACCTGGCCGATGGCCTGCTGGCCGCCGATCCCTCCGACGACGATCTGACCGCTATCAGTATCGGCATCGACCGCCCCATCGATCTGCGGTTGGGCGCCACGCTGGCACGATCGAAGCGGCAGCTCGGCCAGGTGGCGTGGACTGGCCGGATCGCGGTGGTCTTTGCAATGTGGGGCGAGCAGCGCCGCCTCCGGCCTCGAGGCGACCTCAACCCCACAGGCGAGGACGCTCTGCACGTCAAGCTCGATCAGCTCGACTGGCTCCTCGACAGCAACGACATCGACTGGCTGATCTACCCCGTCGACGACGGCGACCCCGATGACAGCGCCGCCGTCGCCGAGGAACGAGCGTTGCTCCACGACCGCGGGGACCGGGTGCGTGTACTGCGGCTGGCCGATGGGGTCGCTGACACGACCGGGCCGCTGGCCGGGCTCGGCCACGTCGATGAGTCCCGCAAGGGCGGAGCGATCATTCACGGCGCCGCCGCCGCAATGGCCGACGGCTGCGATGCCGTGGTGATGACCGATGCCGACAATTCGGTGAATCTGGGTCAGGTTGGTCTGCTCATCGCCGCCCATGCACGGGGCGCCGACGTCGTGATCGGCGACCGCAAACACCCCGAGGCCATCTTGATCAAGGCCGAGGCCCGCTGGGGCCCTGGCATCGTGGTTCTGCGACACATGCAGCGAATGGTGGGCAGGGCGCTGTTCGAGCGGGGTCTGCGGGATACCCAGGCCGCCTTCAAGCTGTACGGAAGGCCGGCACTCGACGACATCCTCGCCGCACCGTCGACGTTTGGATTCGCATTCGACTCGGACTGGCTGTACGGCGCAGTGGCCGGGGGCCACACGATCGAGAGAGTTCCGTTCGCCTTCATCGATTCCTTCGAGGAGTCCGCCTCGATCACCCAGGGTCCGATGACGACCTGGGAGTCGCTCCTTCAAGGTTTGGTGGCGGCCGCCCGGTCCCGGGGAGTGGACCACGACGAGGAGATGGCGTCGGTCATCGACGACTACGGAC
Source organism: Acidimicrobiales bacterium (assembly GCA_041576015.1). Lineage (GTDB taxonomy): Bacteria > Actinomycetota > Acidimicrobiia > Acidimicrobiales > SZUA-35 > JABDIY01. Next base: position 44,466 of record JBFGLT010000002.1, on the reverse strand, counting down.
ATGCTCCGGTTCTCGAGCACGTCGTCCAGCGCGTGCCACCGGAACTCGAGGGCATCGCCGACGACCGTCTCGGCGATCCCGACATCATGTCGCCGGCCCGTCTGCGTTCGTGGCTGGAACGCGAGGTCGGCCTCCTACGGTAGGGGGATGCACGACCCCGCCGGAGTGATCTGTCGGGTCGCCGCCGACCAGGACTGGGACGTCATCTGGCCGATCTTGTCCGATGTGATCAAACGCGGCGATACCTACACCTACGATCCCGCCATAGCCGAGGGTGATGCTCGATCGATCTGGATGGTGACCGGGGCGGAGCGGTCGGCGACGTATGTCGCATCGGTGAACGGTGAGGTGCTGGCGACCGCCTACCTCAAACCGAACCAGCCGGGGCTCGGTGATCATGTCGCCAATGCCGGGTGGATGGTCGCCCCCTCGGCCGCCGGTCGAGGTATCGGTCGGGCACTCGCCGAATTCGTGATCGGCGAAGCCCGTCGACTGGGATACCTGGGGATGCAGTTCAACGCTGTCGTCGCCACCAACACGCCCGCCATCGGACTGTGGGAGTCCCTGGACTTCGCGATCGTGGGCACCGTCCCCAGGGCGTTCCGCCATCCTGTCGAGGGGTTGGTGCCGCTCCACATCATGTACCGCGATCTCTGAGAGACCCAAGACCCGATGGTGCGAAGCATCGGGTCGGAGCTGAGCAGAAGCCGATGAACCAATGTTCGCCGCCTTGAGGGCTCTTTGCCACTTCGATGGTCGATGTGTCCGTGTGGCCCACAGCCGGCAGGCATGCGCACCGGATGACGCACTGGAAGCAGTCGATTAGGGTTGCGATGGACGTGAGGAGTTGCCATGGATCCCTGGCCAATGATCGAAGCCGATCGAATCGAACTGGCGGACTATCTGTCGGGGCTGTCAGACGACGATTGGAAGAAGCAGTCGCTGTGCGCCGACTGGACGGTCAAGGAGGCCGCCGCCCACATGCTCGTGGTACCGACGATGCCAAAGAGCCAGGTTCTGCTCAACTTCTTGTTGTCCGGGTTCAATCTGGACCGATTCTCGGCCAGGATGGTCGACAAAATCGCCGGCGAGAAGTCGCCGGAGGAGATCGCTGAGACGCTGCGCAAGGAGGCCGGCTCCCGCAATGTTCCTCCGGGACTCAAGCCGATGGGTGTGCTGTCAGAGGTTCTCGTGCACTCCGGTGACATCTCCGAGGGAGTGGGGCGTCCGCTCGCCTTCCCCGCCGACCACTACACCGCCGGACTCGACTATCTGAAGAACGTCCAACCGGCACTCGGCTGCCGGAAGCGCATCGAGGGGCTCGAGCTGAGGGCCACCGACGCAGATTGGGTCCATGGCGAAGGACCACTGGTCGAGGGAACCGCTCAGCATCTGACCCTGGCGATGACCGGCCGGAAGGCGGCGCTCGATAGCTTGAGCGGCGACGGTGTGGCAGTGATGCGAAGTCGCGACTAGCGGGACCCGCTCCGGCCATCGGCGGCCGCCGTCGCCATGGCCAAGGCCTCCTCGGCGGCGCCCCACGAGAGGATGTATCCGGCGCCTCCGTGGCCGTAGTTGTGGACCATCACCGGCCCATTCGACCGGTACTCGGTCTCGAGTCGCACGCTTGGCCGTCCTGGCCGGAGTCCCACCCGTACGTCGATCGGGTCGAGTCCGGCGACCCTCGGATCGAGCAGGGCGCAATCGGCCAGGATTCGTTCGCTCACCAACGGATCGGCCGCCAGTTCCGCCGAGCTCGTTTCCCGTAGCCCGCCGAGGATGACCTCGCGGGAGCGAGGGTAGACATAGGCGATCCGATCGGGAACCGACTCATCCGAAACCCCATCGCCGATCCCCGGGTTCGCTACCACGACGACCTGACCACGAATCGGATAGAGGGAATCGTCGCCGGTCAGCGCACCAGCGCCCAGACCGGAACAATTGACAACGACGTCGCCATCGAGACCGTCGAGCCGGTCGACGGAGCGATGGGTCACCAGCACGCCGAGCTGCTTCAACCGGTCGGTCAACCACGGAAGATAGAGCGGTGGCTCGATCATGAACCCGTCGATCTCGAAGCCGGTGGCGTACCCCGCTGGTGTCTCCTCGGCGGTGAGCCGCCGCACGAAGGGCGTGCGCTCCCACCAGATCGGCCCGGGGTCCACCCGCTCGAGCTCTCGCTGGCGGAGCGGAACCACACCCGCCGCCGGTTCGGCGGTGGCCGTGGCGAAGCGCTCCCGGCTCGTCATGGCCCAGCGCCGGGTGGACCTGAGCGGCTCGCTGTCGACCATCGTCCACACGGCGGCGGCGACCGCCGACACCGTCGACTCGTGCGTCTCGCTGGCAACCACGAGCACGTCCCAGCCCGCTTCGCCGAAGACCACGGCGGTGGTCAGTCCGGACACCCCGGCCCCGACGATCGTCGCCCGCATGCTCAGGTCTTCCCGCGGTGGCGCACGGCAAAGCCGATATCGGCCTCGAGCGCGTCAGCGAACCGGGTGAGCGTCGAGAGCCGAACGTCGGTCCGGCCGGACTCGAGCCGGGCGAGGGCCGACTGCGAAGTCCCCATACGGGCTGCCACTTTGGTCTGGGACAGCCCCCGGATCTGACGCAGGGCGACGAGCTGGCGAATCAACTCGTCGGCGGCCGGCGACTCTCGATGTCTGGTCATAGCAGAGACGGTATCGCGTATTCGACATCGAGATGCTCCTGATCATCACCGACGCCACCGCTCATCTGACCGGTGCGCGGTGGTGTCGTCGGTGCCGGGCAACCCGCTCCCGCGTGTGGCAGGTGGGCGAGCAGAACCGACGGTTGCCCCGGGGCGAGCGATCGATGAAGACGTCGGTGCAGTTCGCCGCTGCGCAACAGCCGAGCCGCTCGGTACCGATCGCTTCGATGATCTCGAGCAGTCCGAGGGCACCTGCGACGGCGGGAACGGCTTCGGTCGACGGTGTCGTGTGCCGGCGGTCTACTCGACCGTCGATGACCTCGACCGACAGGTAGACCGTCGCTGCCTGGATTATCCGGTCGAGGCGGCGGGCGACTTCCCGCTGCACAGGGGCGGCGCGAAAGACTCCGAACAACTGGTCGGCCGCTCGTTCGACGTCGACGGTGGGCCACGGCCGGCCCCGCGTTACAGCGGTCGTTGCTCGAGGGCGATCGGCCGCCCGTCTCGTCGGGCCCGAGAACTCGTTGACCAGCGCAACGATCTCGTCGTGGGGGAGGGACACAACGTCGATCACGGCTCCACGGTAACGCATGAATCACCTAGAGGGCGTTACATCAGTGGTAACGGATTGCTAGGTGCATGCGCGTTACATGACGGTGGCCTCGTCCCTGAACGTTCGACCGGCAAACCGATCGGTCAGTAGCAGAGAACCCGGTCGGCTGCGAAGGTCAGTTCGACCAGCTTCGCCGGCATGGCGAAGGAGGCACCCTTGTTCTCCAGATCGGATTCCTTGACACCGCGCGCCTTCGCCGACATGCCGGAGACGTAGATCGGAACGCCAGCGGCGACCAGGGCACGAAGGGCCGATCCCAGGGACCCGGTTCCCACCCCCTGGACGGACTCGAGCGATGCGTCACGTAGGAGCTGCGCACCATCACCGGCGAAGAACAACGAGACGTCGTGGCCCTCATCCATTGCCGCTTGCGCGACGAGGCAGGCGAGAGCGGCGCGAGTCGGCGCCTCCGGACCATGGGTGACGTGCACCAGCAGCGAACTCATCATTGATTCCTTCCCGAAACGCCGTTCTTCGCACGATAGACATGTACCCGGCCGCCTTCAATCGGGGTCGCCAGATGTTGTGGAAGCCCGCTGCCGCGGATCATGTCGCTGGCTCAGACGGGTGCCTTCACCAGCCGGCCCCGTTGCCACACGTGGGTCACTCGGTCGGGCACTCCCCAGACCGAGCGATCATCGAGGGGGTTGGTGTCCAGGGCGATCACGTCGGCGTCGTAGCCGGCCTTCAGCTGGCCCGACAGCGGTGCCTGAGGACCGAGGGTCTCTGGTCCGTTGGCGGTAGCTGCCTCGATCGCCTCGAGGTCGGTCATGCCGGCGTTGACGAGATGCTGGATCTCCCGGCTCGACTCGCCGTACATCTGTCCGGAGACGAAGATGTCGCACCCGACGGCGATCTTGACCCCTTTGGCCACAGCGATCTTCATCGCTTGCTCGTGAGCGCTGGCGACCATCATCCCCTTCTCGTAGGCGTACCGGGGCAACATGTCCACTTGGTGCAGAAGCTCGGCAACCACGAAGCGGGTCGGGACGTACATCGTCCCCTGTTCCACCATCGTGTCGGCCGCCTCCTCGTCGAGGAAGCTGCCGTGTTCGATGGTGTGGCATCCGGCGCGAAGGGCGGCCATGATCCCCGGCTTGCCGTGACAATGGGCGGCGACGATTCGTTCGGCCCGGGCCGCCTCCCCGACGATGGCGCCGAGTTCCTCATCGCTGAACTGCTGATGGATCGGATGATCGACCTCGGACATCACCCCGCCGGATGCGCAGATCTTGATCAGCCTGGCGTTGTCGCGGAGGTTCATTCGCACGGCCCGAAGAACCTCGGGTACGCCGTCGCACAGGATGCTGAAGCCGGTGGTGCAGGTCACCTGGTGAACGAAATCGAGCGGGAGCGCATGGATGTCGCCGTGGCCGCCTGTCGTCGACAGGATGCGACCGGCGGCATGGATTCGAGGGCCTCGGATCGTTCCCTCCTCGACTGCCGGGGCAAGTTTGAGCCCAAGTCCACCGACATCGCGGACGCTGGTGACGCCGCCGTCGAGCATGGCGGCGCAATCGGGCACCGACCGGGCCGCTGCGGTGACGACGCTGGTCCTCGCCAGCACCTCGAGATCAGGTCGCGACAGGCCGGCGAAGTGGGCGTGGCAGTCCCACAGTCCCGGGAGCGCGACGGGCACCTCGGTGATCGTGTCCCCGCTCTGGCGTGATGGTGCGCCCGCCGCCGAGTCGGCGTACACGATCTCGTGCCCGTCGAGCACCACGGCTCCACCCTCGATCGGTTCCCCTCGGCCCGGGATCAACACGTCGGCGACAAGGTGATGGGTCATGGGCGCGACAGTAGTTGCCGGGGCGGCCGGCCTGCCGGGGGACGATCACGCCGCTCCAGGTGAAACTCTGCTCACGTCTGCCGACAAGGAGCACCATGGACACCCCGGGTAAGGACATCAGCGTCGGCGGGACCACCGGCGGATTCGGCACGTTCCTCGCTGGTGCTGCGCTGTCGGCGATCTCTGCCTGGTTCTTCGTCGATTCGGTTCGGGTCTCGAGCCGGGGATTCGGCTGGATCTCCAATGCCTTCGGGGGGAGTACCGGATCGGCCGGAATCGTGTTCCTCCCGCTCTTCGTGGCCATCGTCGGGCTCTTCGTCGACGCCCGCAAGAAGTGGCCATGGGCGCTGTTTGCCGTCGGTGTGACGGTCCTCGCTGTCGAGATCCTGAGCCGGATCACGTTCTGGTTCGACCTCAAACTCTCGCACTTCTTGATCATGCTGGGTGGCTTCGCTGCCGGGTTGGGCATGATCATCCGGTCGCTCCGGGCCATGCCGCCGGACTTCCTCGAATCCTGACCTGTCGCTCACCGGCCGTTCACAGGCTGGCCACCGACTCGTTTTGTGCTCCGGTCGGTGACGCAGACCAAAGTATGGGGCATGGAGTTGACGACGGTCCCGGCCGCCCGCCGAGCCCTGTTGAGACTTGCCCGAGATCTGCGGCCGACCTTCGCTCACCACCCTGACGAGATCTGGGGCCGGCTCGATGCCGACCTGTGGCGAGCGACCCACAATCGATGGGTCGTGGCAGCGGCCGCATCCGACGCTGCGATCGCCCATCTCATCGACGATCCAGACGGTCGGCGCCGGCTCGAACGGTTGGTGACCGCCCGGGACAACGAGGGTCGTCGGTCCACGTGGTTCGATGGGTTGGAGCAACGGGCAGGGTTCGCAGTCGCCTACTTCTCGATGGAGTACATGCTCTCGGAGAGCCTGCCCATCTACTCTGGAGGATTGGGCAATGTCGCCGGCGACCAGCTGAAGGCGGCCAGCGACCTCGGCGTACCGGTCACCGGAATCGGCCTGCTGTACCAGCAGGGCTACTTCCAGCAGATCATCGGTGAGGATGGTCAGCAGGTCGCACTGCACCCGTTCAACGATCCGGGCCAGATGCCAGTCGAGCCGGTGCGGGACGCGACCGGTGGCATCCTGCGCATGTCGGTGAAGATCTCGACCGACGATGTGGTCGTGCGTGCCTGGCGGGCGACGGTCGGGCGATGTGAGCTGATCCTGCTCGACACCAACGACTACGCCAACCCCGGGTATCGCCGGACGATCACCTCGGAACTCTACGGCGGCGGCATCAAGGTTCGACTGGCTCAGGAGATCGTGCTGGGGATCGGCGGTGCCCAGGTCCTGCAACATCTCGGCATCGATCCTTCGGTCGTCCACCTCAACGAGGGTCATGCCGCTCTCGTCGTCCTGGAGCGGGCCCGGCAGCGGGTGGCGGCGACCGGGTGTCACCTCGGCGATGCGCTCGAAGACCTTCGGACCGGAACGCTCTTCACCACTCACACGCCGGTGGCTGCCGGCTTTGACCAATTCGACGTCTCGCTCGTCGAGCGGTACCTGGGCCGGTACGCAACCGAGGACCTGGGAATCTCGCCGCAGGAACTGGTGGAGCTGGGCCGAGTCGACGGCGGATCGTTCATGCCGTCGGCCCTCGCCGTCCGCGCCTCCGGAGCGGTCAACGGAGTCAGCGAGCTCCACGGTTTGGTGAGCCGATCGATCATCGGCGGCGCCTTTCCGCGAACGCCGCCCGAGGAGGTGCCGGTCGGATCGGTCACCAACGGCATCCACATGGACACATGGACCTCGCCGGCGGCGTCGGAGCTGTGGGACTCGGTGTTGCCCGTCCGCTTCGATGGCCGGAGCGAGCCCAGCGACGTCGAGCGGGCGGTCGACGCCCTCGAGGATGCGGCGATCTGGGCGATGCGTCGACGCAGCCGGGCGGAGTTGTGCGATTTCGTCGTCGAACGGTCGACCCGCGAACTGGTGGAATCGCCCCTGCCCGATGGCTCCGCTGCGGTTCTCGATCCGGAGATTCTGACCATCGGTTTCGCCCGGCGGTTCGCCACGTACAAACGGGCTCACCTGCTGCTCCGCGACCCGGAGCGGTTGGCCCGGCTGTTGCTGAACGCCGAACAGCCGGTTCAGTTGCTGGTTGCCGGCAAGGCCCATCCCGCTGACGCTGCGGGCAGGTTGTTGCTGCAACGCTGGGTGGCCTTCGCCCGGCGTACGGACCTGTCCGGGCGGGTCGCCTTTCTCACCGATTACGACATGCTGGTCACCCGCGAGCTGATCGGCGGCGTGGACGTATGGTTGAACACGCCGCTCAAACCCCACGAGGCCAGCGGGACGTCGGGGATGAAAGCGCTCCCGAACGGCGGGCTGAACGTGGGCGTGGCCGACGGATGGTGGGCCGAGGTGGACCACTCGACCGTCGGGTGGGTCATCGGCGAGGGCGTCGATGACCGAACCGACGCCGAGGATCTCTACCGCATTCTCGAGCAGGAGGTCGTGCCGCTCTTCTATGAGCGCAACGATGCAGACATCCCGTCCGGCTGGCTGTCCCGTGTTCGATCCAGTCTCAAGTTGACCGCCCAGTACTCCGCGGACCGTACGGTGCGACAGTACACCGAGCGGTACTACCTGCCCCTCGCCGACGCGTGGCGTCCAGACGGCGACGACCAGCACGACCGGCGTGATCGGGTGCGACGGATCGCCGCCGGCTGGTCCTCGGTGCGGATCCACTCGGTCGGGTTCGATCGGGGTGATGGATGCGACATCGTGTCTGTGCACGTCACTCCCGGCGCCCTCCTGGTCGAGGACCTGATTGTCGAGTTGGTGGCCATTCCTCACGAGGTCGTGCCGATGACACCGGTGAGCGGCTCGGATCCGTTTGGCGGAATCCGCTACGAGGCACTGCTGTCACGGGGGTCCGACGCTGATCGTTTCACACCGCGAGTCCGGGCTCGAGTGGATCGAACGTGGCTGAACGCTGCCAGCCACCTCGTCGCCTGGGCCGGTTGATCCTCAGGCGATCCGCTGAGTCACCCGGGAGTCGCCGCCCGGCCGCCGTTCGACGACGAGACCGGCTCGGAGAGCGTCCCGCACGGCTTCGACGTGGGTGATGACCCCGACCGTGACGCCGTCGCCCTGGAGCTGGTGGAGGACGTCGATCGTGAGATCGATGACGTCGGGATCGAGTGACCCGAACCCCTCATCGATGAAAACGGAGTCGACGGCGGTGGCGCCGCGGTTGCTCAGGACGTCGCTCAACCCCAAGGCGAGGGTCAGCGACGTGTAGAAGGTCTCACCGCCGGACAAGGACCGGACGTCGCGCTCGGCGCCGGTGTGGGCGTCGCCGATCAACAGGTCGAGTCCCCATTCGTTCCGACCATCGAGGGCGGCGTCGGCCAGCCGGAGCCGGTAGCGACCGGCGCTGATCGAATCCAGACGCAGATTGGCGAACTGGACGACCTGATCGAGGTGGGTTCGCAGGACGTAGGCCTCCAGGCCGATCCGGGCCGCACCCTTGCCTTCACACAGGCTGGCCACGCGCTGGGCGCGATCCGCAGCGGCTCGGATATCGTCGAGCGCTTCGACGTGCCGGCCCAACCGCTCGGCGCCGGCGCGAGCCCGAGCCTCGAGCTGCTCGACCCGGATCCGCTCCTCGGTGGCCCGCTGAGCCGCCCGACCGGCGTCCTCGGCCAGTGCGGACAGCGTCTCGAGGTCGGGCGGGTCGGCCGGAATGTCCATGCGGTCGAGTTGGTCCAACGCCGATCGTCCCTCGGTGAGACGTGTCCGCAGCTCGGCGTGAACAGCCTCCAGTTCCTCGATTTCGTCGGGGGGGAGGGCGGCGGCGAGCGCCTCGTCGATCGACGGGATCCCGCTGCCGGCGAGGATTCGATCCCGCTCGGCCACCAGGCGTGCGACCTCCCCACCGGCCTCGGCGAGCCTGCCGTCGGCGGCGGCGGCGATCTGGAGGGACTCGAGCAGGCGGGTCAGCACGCTGCTGCGCTCGGCCGGCGTCTGCGACCCCAGGGGGGTCAGCCGGTTCGACAGTTGCTGGACGGTACGGCTGATCTCTTCGGAGGCGGCGAGCGCGGCAGCGCGCTCTTCGCGGGTGGCGGCGAGGCTGGTCTCCCAACGATCGATGTCCTCATCGTGCCGCTCGACCGCCCTCTTGGCTGGGACGGCCTGCTGTTGGAGGGTGAGGACGTGGTCACGTTCGGTTCGTAGCCGGGTGAGCTCATCGTCGAGACCGCTGACGTCGCACTCGACCCGCTCGCTGAGCGCCTCGGTCGCATCGTCGACGCGGCGGGCCTCGATGGCCAGTGCCGTGGCGGCCTCGCCGCGCCGCCTGCCGAGCGAGTCCACCCGGGAGCGGACCTGCTCGAGGGCGACTTCGATGTCGGCGGTTCGGGCTGCGGCGGCCTGGCTCTCGACGAGTTCGGTCTCGGCGGCTCGCACGGCTGTCTCGCAGGCGTCCACCGTGCGCTCTCCGGGGAGGGTCACCTCGTCGAGCGTTGCCCGCAGCGCCGCCAGCGCGGCGGTTGCGGTCAGGTGGTCTCGTGCGGCCCGGTCGAGCTCGTACTCCTCGACGGGGGGGGAACCGTCACCGGTTGGGGGGGGGTTGGGGTGGGTACAGGAGCCGCACACCGGGCACGGAGCACCCTCGCTGAGCTCGCCGGCCAGGCGGGGCGCAACCCCGGCGATGTAGCGGTCGGTGAGATCCACGACGCGTTGGGCGGCTTCGGAGACCTGCCGGGTGCGTCCATCGATCTCGAGCTCGAGCGCGTCTCGCTTCGACGCCTCCTTCAGCGTGCGGCGGGCAGTGTCCAGCGCTGCCTGCCGGTCGTGCTTCAGGGTCGCCATCGGCGCGAGCGCGTCTCGTTCGCTGATCAAGGAGGCGATCTGGTCTTCGCCCTGGAGGATCTCGGCGTCGAGGCCGGTGATCGCCGCATCGGCGTCTGCCATCCTGCGGCGTGCCGCATCCCGCCGGCGGGCGACAGCGAGATGTCGCTCGATGTGAGCCAGCCCGGCGTCGAGTTCGGCCATGCGCTCGCCGGCGGCGGCCGCTTCCTGGACGGCGCGGGCGCTGGCTGCCCGGTCGGTCTCCGCTTGCTGGAGTGCTCGTTCGGTCTGGTGGATCCGCTCGGACATGAGGTCGATGTGCCTGCGATTGTCGGCCAGGCGGCGTCGCTCGACGGTCAAGTGCTCGGCGGCGGTGGCCAGGTCCTCGAGTTCCTGGAGGCGTCGCTGGGTCCGGTCGCGCAGCGGACCCGGACCGGCCAGATCGATCGCCTCGCCGGCATCGGCGGCGGCTGCGCACAGGTCTGCATGCGCCGACCCGGCCTCGGTTGTGGCAGCGTCGAAGTCGGTGGCTGCCTTCTGGCGTCGCCGTTCGATGGCGATCACCGGCTGTGCTCGGCGAGCGAGCTCGGCTCGCGCCGCATCCTGTTCTGCCGGGATCAGAGCCAGCTCGACCTGGGCGATCTCGGCGGCCAGGTCGCTCCGACGCTGGATCGCCTCGGCCTGGTCGACAGCGCGATCGCGGGCCGAACTGGCCGTAGCCGCCTCGGCACGGAACCGTTGCTCGACAGCCCGGAGCGCTGGCAGCACGCGCCGGCTGAGCTCGACGTGTCCGACCTCCAACCGTCGGAGAGAGGCTCCGAGTGCATGAGGGTCTCCAGCATCCCCGGGGCCCGAACAGCTGACGGGCAACATCCGTACCGAATCGTCCGGATGGGCGGCGACGGCCTCCTCGATTGCTCCGAGCAGCTCCTCTGCCTCCGATCTCTGTTCGTCGACGATCACGACCTGGGCGGCCGCCGCCTCCGCCGCCTGCCTGGCGTGTCGTCGGAGACCCTGAACGGCCCGCTCGATCGCCTCGGTGCCGAAGAGGGTACGGAACAGCTCCCGCCGCTCGCGTGATCGGGCGTGGAGCAGCCGGCGGAACTCGCCCTGCGGAAGCAGGACGACCCGTTCGAACTGATCCCGCCGGAGTCCGACGAGTTCGGCGAGCCGATTGTCGATCTCATGCCGGTTCCCGCTGATCGGCTGCCAGCCCGTCTCCGTGCATCGATGCAGCGAGACCGCCGCCCGCTGGAGGGTCGTGCCGGTGCCGCGGCTCTTGGGCCTCTCGTACTCGGGCGAGCGCCGCACCCGCCAGCGGCCCTCGTTCGTGGTGAACTCGAGTGCCACCTCGGTCTTGACGCCCGGGGGCACATGGTGGGAGCGAATCGAACCGGCCGCCTCGCTCCTGGCACCGGGCACCGTTCCATACAGGGCGTAGGTCAGCGCATCGAAGATCGTCGTCTTGCCCGAACCGGTCGGGCCGGTGACGCTGAACAGGCCCGACGCGTGCAACTGCGCGAAATCGATCTCCTGACCGTCGGCGTAGGGGCCGAACCCGGTGATGGTGAGATGTTCGAGGCGCATCAGGCGGCGATCCCCCCGCCGGGTCGTTCGTCCAGCAGCGCTCGTGCGGCCTCGAGGTCCCCGAGGTCCATGCCCTCGGCGGCCAGGGCCTCGAGGATCGCGTCGAAATCATCGATCGCCAGATCCTCGCCCGACACGACCTGCAAGAACCTGGCGACATCTCCAGCCAGCGTGCGCGTGAGGCCCGAAACCGATGATGGATCGAGCTCCGCCGATCGACCCGACAGCGGGGCCAGGGTGAGCTCGATCAGATGAGGGAAGCGCGCCTCCAGCCGCCGCTTGGCGTCCCGGACCAGCGACGCGTCGGTCAGCTCGATCCGCACGAGGTTGTGGCGATCGCTGTCGCCGCCGATCAGGTTGTCGAAGCTGCCCCGGATCGTGCGGACGCGCCGCCCGATCGGGATCTCGATGGCGTCGACATCGCAGCGGCCACTCCGATCCATATCGACGACCAGGATGTTCTTGGCGTCTCGTTCGCTGAAGGAGTAGGGGAGTGGCGAACCGGAGTAGCGAATCGTCTCCGAGCCGGCGACGCGTTGCGGCTTGTGGAGGTGGCCCAGCGCCGTGTAATCGAAGGCAGCGAAGCAGGCGCGACCGACGTGGTCGGTGCCGCCGACCGAGCCGACGATGAGCTTCTCGGAGTCGCTGCCCTGACCGCCGGCGACGAAGCCGTGGGCGACGGCGAGCGAGCGCATGCCGGCGGGAACCGCAGCCCGGGCGGCAGCGGCGGCCCGGTCCGTGACCGAGTGGTGGGTGTAGGGTCCCGCTGGATCCGGGAACAGCGATGTCGAGGCGGGGACCAGCCGAGGATCGAGGAACGGGATGGGCGCGATCGCCAGCGGCCCATCGGAGTAGTCTCGCACCACGACCGAGCCGGCTGCGCGGTACCCGCCGCGCAAGATCACACCGTGGTGCTCGGTGATGGCGGAGTAGAGGGCCAACCGCTCGGGATTGTCGTGGTTTCCAGCGATCGCCACGACCTCGATCCCGGTTCGGTGGAGGCGGGCGACGGCGTCGTCGAACAGCGCAATCGCTTCGGCCGGCGGGCTCGAGCGGTCGTAGATGTCGCCGGCGATGACAACGAGGTCGGCTCCGACGCCGGCGGCGAGCTCGACGAACCAGTCGAGGAACCGCCCCTGGTCGGGCAGCAGTCCATAGGTGCCGAACGACCGGCCGAGATGCCAGTCCGATGTATGCACGAACCTCATGGGTCCAGCATGACTGCGAGGTGTGACAGGATCGTGGATGGCGGTGCGGGTCGGCGGCGGCGGACCGTGCCCCGGGCCTCACGCCCACCCCAGCTCGTGGAGCCGGTCGTCGTCGATGCCGAGATGGTGGGCCAGCTCGTGGATCAGCGTCACCCGCACCTCGTGGCGAAGCTCGTCGATGCTGGCGACGAACCCGCACAACGGGAGCCGGTAGAGCGTGACGACATCGGGCAGCTCCATCCCGTACCCGTAGGCCTCCCGTTCGGTGAGCGGCGTACCCTCGTAGAGGCCGAGCAGACCCTCTGGATGGTCGTCCTGCACGTGGATGGCCACGTTGTCGAGCATGGCGAGGATGTCCTCGGGCAGCGAGTCGATGGCGTCGTCGACGAGGGACTCGAAGGCGGGGACGGGGATCGGGCGGATGGCCATCAGCCGGCGCGGGCTCGTTGGAGGCGGTTGACGAGCACGGCCTCGGCGGCCGAATCGAAGCTGCCCGGTCGATGATGGAGGGCGGCCAGGCGGGCCAGGTTCCTGTGCACCGCATCGAAGGCGGCCCGCCGTTTGCGGGGCAGGCGGCGGCGGGTGCGGAGCATCGAACGCCAGTCGCCGAAGATGGCGACCTCCTCTGCGCTGAGCCCATAGCGCCGGGCGATCGTCGGCACGAGCCGGACGAAGTGCGCCTGCTCGTTTCGCCGGACGATCGTGACCGTCAGCCCGGCCGCCACGAACAGGGCGAAGAAGGCGGGAACGGCCACGATCAGTGCCACTTCGTCATCCTCGGCCAAGGTCAGCGACCCGTTCCAGGCGGCATGGCTGAGGACGGCGAGCGGCAGTGCCCAGCCAAGCTGGAAGAGGACGGACACCTGCCGGGCGACGGCCCGACCGATCGCCAGACCGGCCCACACGGTGAACAACGGGTGGGCGAACGGGGTCACCAGAGCGCGGGCGACGAAGGTCTGCCACAGCAGATCCTGGTTGTCGGCCTCGGCGAAGTACAGGAAGTTCTCGACGACCGCGAAGCCGAGCGCCACCCAACCGGCGTAGACGACCCCGTCCATGACCCCGTCGATCTCGCCGCGGCGCAGGGCCCACACGATCCCGGCCGTCTTCATGATCTCCTCGGTGATCGGGGCCGACACCACCGCCGCCCACGTCTCACTGAAGGCGGCGAAGACGATGCTGTTGATCGTGCCGGCGACGACGCCCGAGATCGTCGCCCCCCAGAGAAACGCGTGCACTCTGGCTTGGCGCGGTTCGGGTTCGACCCGGTCGAGCCAGCCGAGCACCGGTCCCACGATCAGGAGCGGGACGAAGGCGAGGGCGATTGCCAGTGGGCTGGAGAAGCTGAGCACGATCGCCGCCGGCACCGCGAAGAGCCCGCCGGCCACGACCGGCCACGATAGCCACCCGGCCAGCATCGGCTTGCGCTCCTGGTTCACCGAGATATGACCCGTCCACGCCCAACCATCCCACCATCGCCACTGCGCCAGCCCCCACGGATCCTGATACCAGCCCGCCGGCGTGCGGGGCACCGATGGAGCCGGCGGCGGCGACGACGGAGGACCGGGTCGCTCGGGGTGCACTGGATCAGGCTACTCGCTGGTCGCGCCGGCCTCCGATACGGTCGAGGCATGGCCGACGTGAAGATCTATCACAATCGACATTGAAATTCCTCGGTCAATGCCGTGCGCATTGCCGAAGAACTGGGCGTCGAGTTCGAAGAGATCAACTACATCAAGGATCCTCCCGACGCTGCCGAGCTTCGGGAGCTCATCGCCAAGTTGGAGGACCCGCCGACCGCGCTCGTGCGCCGCGACGCCAAGTTCAAAAAATTGGGCCTCACCGACGCCGACGTGGCAACCGTCGACCAGATCGTCGAGGTGCTCGTCGCCCACAAACAGCTGCTCCAGCGCCCCGTGGTGGTCACCGAGGACAGGGCGATCATCGGGCGACCCAAGGACCGGGTTCGGGAGTTGCTGAGCTGAGCGGCTGAGCGAAGGGACCTCGGCGGCAGGCGGAAGGTCCGCCGAATCTGTCGCATCGCCTGGCTACGGTTGTCCACGATGGAGTTGATGGGACGGACCCGGCGTTGACGCTGGCGATCTTCGTCAGCGATTCGCTGGAACCGCTGGCCGACCGGCTGGCTGATCGGCTGAGCCGGCCGCTCGACGATCCGATGCAACCCGAGCTGGTGGCGGTCCCTTCTGTGGGCCTCCAACGATGGCTCAAACTCCGGCTGGCGTCCACCCTCGGCGCGCTCGACGGGGCCGGCGATGGGGTGGCAGCCAACATCGACATGCCGTTTCCCGGGGTGCTCAGGTCGCGCCTGCTCGCTGGGGACGCCGATCCGGCGAGCGATCCGTGGGCGATTCGTCCGATGGCGTGGACGCTCCACCGGGTCCTCATCGATCGGATCGGCGATCCCCAGCTCGCGTCGATTGCCCGGCTGCCCGAGTCCGCCACCTGGTACGGGCGAGCCCGGCGCATCGCCGACCTGTTCGATCGGTATGCGGTTCGCCGACCGGCCATGCTCCGGGCGTGGCTGGAGTCCCGCCCGATCGGACCGGCTGGGGCCTCCCTCGCCGTCCAGGACCGCTGGCAGCCGCACCTCTTCGGCCTGCTCCGGGAGGCGATCGGATCGCCGTCGCCCGCGGAGCGACTGCCCGATCTGCTCCGCGGAGTGGCCGATGGGCGAATCTCGGTCGACCTCCCACCCCGATTCGGGTTCTTCGGGCTCTCGACCCTGCCCGGCGGCGCCGCCTTCGGCGACCTCCTCGTGGCCTTCGGCACCCGTCACGACGTTTCCCTCTACCTCCTCGACCCGGCCCACCGGACCACCGATCGGTTGATCGACGAGGGCTTCGGATCCGGCTCGCTGTTCCGGGCCGAGGACGGCTCGACCGCTCGGGTCCGCCAGCCGCTCCTTCGGAGCTGGGGCCGGCCGGCTCGAGAGGCACAGCTGGCGCTGCGACGGTATGGACTGCCGGCGCCCGAGCCGGTCGGACCGGCGCCGCCGGCGGGCGCCGATTCCGGCCCCGGCAGCCGGCCGGATCACCTGCTCGGCCGGCTGCAGCGCCACCTGCGCAGCGACGCAGCGCCCGACCCCGAACCCGTCGAGGGGCCGGACGAGTCGATCCGGATCCACGGCTGTGCCGGGCCCCTCCGTCAGCTGGAGGTGCTTCGGGATGCGGTGCTCGCCGGCCTCCGGGACGATCCGACCCTCGGGGAGGCCGACATCTTGATCGTCTGCCCCGACCTGGCGACGTTTGCCCCGCTCGTCCCTGGTGTGTTCGGTCCGTCGGCGGAGATCGTCGGCGTAGCCTGGGACGGCCCTCCCCGTCTGCGGTATGCGGTCTCGGACCGGGGGCTCCGGCAGGACGACACCGTCGGTTCGGCTCTGATCGCCCTCGCGCATCTCGTCGGGGGCCGCTATCCGGCGTCGGGGCTCCTCGACTTCCTGGGGGTCACCCCGGTCCGGGGGGCCTTCGGCTTCGACGACGACGCACTGGATCGGATCACCGGGTGGGTCGAGAACACAGCGGTGCGATGGGGCCTCAACGAGGGCAACCGCATCCACAACGACCTCCCCGATCTGGCCACCAACACGTGGAGCTTCGGATTGCAGCAACTCGTCGTCGGCATGGCGATCGACGACGACGAGCCGATGATGGGACCCGCCCACACGCCGGCCTGGGGGGTCGAGGGCGGTGGGGTCGACACGCTCAATCGGCTGATCGCCGTGGTCCGGCGCCTCGAAGCGATCGAGGCCGAGTGGCTTCAACCGGCGACCCCGGCCGAGTGGAACCGGCGGCTCAGCGGCGCGGTCGGCCAGCTGTTCGATGTCCCGGTCCAGGAGCGGTGGCAGCTCGAGCGGGCTCGAGCGGCCATCGCCGCCGTTGTCGACGACGCCGTCCTGGGCGGGGGGAGCCAGACGCCGGTCACCATCCACGAAATCCGGCAGATCCTCACAGAAGCGCTCACCGAGCGGGCGGCCCGACCCCGGTTCTTCGATGGGGGGATCACCATCACGTCGCTTCGTCCGTTGCGGTGGGTACCCCATCGAATGGTCTGCATCCTCGGGCTCGACGATGCGTCGATGGTCTCGGTGTCGCCGAGCGGCGACGATCTCGTCGCCTCCCAACCAGAGTTTGGGGACCCGGACCCGCGTGCGGATCAACGCCAGGCGTTGCTCGAGCTGGTGCTGTCGGCCGGCGAGCGGTTGGTGATCACCCGCACCGGAAGCGATCTCCGCACCAACGCCACGGTGCCACGCGGGGTGGCAGTGTCCGAGCTGCTCGGCGAGCTCGACGAACTCGTCGCCGTCGCCGACCGGCCGGCGCTGCACGACTTGGTCGAGATCGACCACACCCGGCATGCGCACCATCCCGCCAACTTCGACGGGCAGCGGCCCGTCAGCTTCGACCCGAGAGCGCTGCGGGCCGCTCGAGCACGGGCGCGAGCGGTGACCTCGGTCGAGGAACAGCCACCTGCTCTCGCCCCGCCGGCAGGGATCGAGGTCACCCGCGATGATCTGGTCGAGTTGCTGCTGCACGGCCCGAAGTTCTTTCTCAGGCGGCGCCTCGACGCCACGGTCGGCTCGGCGTCGGAGGGGCCAAGCGACCGGCTGCCCGTGGGCGGTGACCACCTCCAGGACTGGTCGACGCTCTCGGCATTCATCGAGGCGGTGCGCGACGGTCAGACGATCGAGCACCTCGGATCGGTCTTGCGGGCGAGGGGCCTCTACCCGCCCGCCGCCGTGGGCGTAGCCAAGATGACCGAGCTCTCAGAACTCGCCAACCGCATGCATCAGGTCGTTCACAGCGTTGCGGGTGGCGGCTCCGGTGAGCCGGTGTCGTTGGCCGTCGAGCTCGACGGGGCGAGGATCACCGGACACATCGCCCACACCGTCCCGCGGTCAGCCACGGGACCCATCCATCTCTCAGCCAGCAAGTACGACAAACGGCTACGCATCCGGCTGTGGGTCGACCTGTGCCTCCTCACCCTCCAGCACCCGGACACGGCATGGATGGGCTTGGCGGTGGCCAGGACGAAGTCGACGAGGAAGGGGGTCACGGTCGAGTGGCACCGGATGACCGTCCGAGGCCGGCACGGGGCCGATCGGGCCCGCACGGCGGGCACGGTCGCCGCAGCGCTGCTCCAGCTGGCCCGCACCGGTATCTGCGAACCCCTGCCGGTATTCGCCAAGGTGACCTCCAAGAACGGCTACCCGACCGGATGGTCGAATGCGATCACCGGTTTGGCGACCGATCCGTATGTCCTGTTGACCCATGGCCGCCTGAGCGAAGAGGCGCTGCTCGGCATCCCGGCCCATTCCGGCGACCCCGGAGACCCGGACCAACCGTCTCGTTTCCTCCGGCTCGAGGGAGCGCTCGACGAGTTGTTCCGGCAATCGGTGGACGACGAGAAGGACCTCGGGTGACCGTCGCCGGGATCTTCGATCCGACCGCCCCCCTGCCGACCGGTCGGGTGGCGCTGGAGGCCAGCGCCGGGACCGGCAAGACCTACACCATCGCCGCCCTCGTGGTCCGCTACGTTGTCGAGAACGACGTCCCGATGAGCGGATTCCTCGTCGTTACCTTCACCAAGTCGGCGGCCGCCGAACTGCGCGATCGCATCCGTTCCCGGTTGACCGAGCTCGAGCACCGGCTCACGTCGATCGTCGCCGGTCGCACCCCCGGTCCGTCCGACGACCCCTTCCTCAGCTCGTTGGACCGGCGTGATCCGGCGACCGCCCAGCGTTGGCTCGCCAGGGTCGAGACCGCCCTCGCCGAGTTCGACACTGCCACGATCGGGACGATCCACTCCTATGCGCAGGCCCTGCTGGCCGAGCAGGGACTCGCCGCCTTCACCGATCCCGATGCCGAGCTCGCCGAGGATCTCGAACGCCCCCTCGCCGACGCCGTGGCCGACGTCATCACTGCGCACATGCTGAGCGGTGGGTCCGAGGTGTCGGCGACCACCGTCACCACGGCGGCCCGGCTCATGCTGCAAAAACCGCGTGTCCGGCTGTTCCCCGACCCGGCCGAACTGGCCGAGCTGAGCCACGACAGCCGGCGCGACCTCGAGGAGACCGCCGAGGTCATCGAGGGGGTCGTCGACCGCGTGCGCTCGACCCGGCGTCGAAACTCGGTGCTGGGGTTCGATGATCTGCTGATCGAAGCCGAACGGCTCGTTGCCGATCCCGTTCTGGGGCCGCCGGCGGTGGAGGCGGTCCGCAGCCGGATCCGGGTTGCGTTGATCGACGAGTTCCAGGACACCGATGCGGTCCAGTGGGGGATGCTCCGGCGGCTGTTCGACGCTCCCGGCTGCACGCTCATCACCGTCGGGGACCCGAAGCAGTCCATCTACCGGTTCCGGGGTGCGGACATCAACAGCTACCTCGACTCGTTGACCGGAGCCGCGCGGTACACCCTCGGAACGAACTTCCGCAGCGATCCTCTGTTTCTTCGCGCTGCCGATGCGCTGTTCGACGGGTTCACGTTCGGCGACGAGCGGATCGCCTTCCACCGGGTCCAGCCCAGTCCCGCTCCGCCAGAACCCCTCGAGCGAACGGAGATGGTCGCATCCGGCGTCGAAGTCCGGTACGCAGGCGATTCCGGCAAGTCGGCCGAGTCTGACCGCTCCTCGATGGCGGCTGACCTCGTCGACCAGATCGTGGAACTGCTCACCGCCGGCAGCCTTCCCGACCCGGCTGGTGGGCGGCGTCCCGTGCGGCCCGGTGACATCGCGGTGCTGGTCCGCAGCTACACGTACGCAGCGCCGGTCGAGCGTTTGCTCCGGCGGGCGAACGTTCCGGTCGTCACGTCGAGCGTCGGGTCGGTCTACCTGACCGAGGCGGCGTCGCAACTGCTCACCCTCTTGCGGGCAGTCGCCGGTCCGGCCAGTCTACGCCGGGTCCGGGCGGCCGCCGTCGGGTGGTTCCTCGGGCTCGACTGGTCCACCGTCGACATCTACCGGTCGGCCGATTCGTCTTTTGATCTCGCCGCCCTGCAGATGAAGTTGAGCGCATGGGCCGACGTGCTGGCCACCAGCGGAGTGAGCGCCTTCTTCGACCGCGTGTGGCACGATGGCGGGCTGGTTGAGAAGCTCTTGATGGGATCGACCGGGGAGCGGAACCTCACCGACCTCGACCACCTTCGCGAGCTCCTCGAGAGTGGCGGCCAGGTTCGCAACATCCACGGCCTCATCGAACAGCTCGAACGATCGATGACCGAGAGCAGCGACGACGGCGATGCCGAAGCAGCGGAGCGGCGGACCGACTCCGACGACGACGCCGTGCAGCTCATGTCGATTCACCGGTCCAAGGGACTCGAGTTTCCCATCGTGTTCGTGCTCGGTGTGCACACCAAACCCACCGTCCGGGCGCCGTACGCGATCGACGTCCCCAGCCACGAGCGGGTGGTCGACTTCGCCTCCAAGAAGGCGATGGGAGGCCCGTCGAAGTGGAGCGAGCGGGCGGAAGCGGCCGAGGCGGGCGAGCTGCGCCGTCTCGTGTACGTCGCGGTGACTCGTGCGGTGCACCTCTGCGTCCTCTACTGCGGCCCAGGGGTCGCCGGACCGACCGCCGAACTGCTGTATGGATCCCCGAACGCGCCGTCCGACGGTGGCCCCCCGTCCCGGCTCGTGACCGCCGGCGCCCGGTCCGGTGGTGTGCTCCGCTCGGTGCCCTACCCTGCGTCGACCGTGGAGCGTCGGTGGGAGCGGCGCTCCGGCCCCGAACCGGTCGACCTGGCAATCGCCACGATCGACCGGTCGTTCGACCGGCTGGCCCGTCGATGGTCGTTCACCCGGATCAGCGGCATGCGCGTCCAGCCGCAGGGCTATGTCGAAGAGGGTGCGTCGGTGCTGCTGCAGGAGACCCAGCCCGGTCCCGGCGCCGCCGACGAGGCGACGCCTGACGGGTTCACCGTCGACGAGAGCGATGTCGAGGGATCACCCCTTCCCCTCGGCGACCTCCCCGGGGGCGCAGCGTTCGGCACCATGGTGCACAGGATCCTCGAACACGCCGACTTCGCACACCCGGAGCTGTCCGCCGAGCTCGACCGACAGGTTGGCGATGCGGTGAGCTGGTCCAGCTGGGCCACTGACCGAACCCGGTTGGTCGCCGGGCTCACTGCGGCCCTGGACACGCCACTCGGATCGATGTTCGATGGGCGCGCACTGCGATCCTTCACGCTCGTCGATCGCCTCGACGAGCTGTCCTTCGAGATCCCCTTGGCGCCCGGATTGGCACCGGGATCCCGTCCCACCCCGAGCGACATCGGCCGGCTGGCCCTCGACCACCTCGACCCATCCGACCCGCTGCGTCCGTGGGCCACCGATCTCGCCGGTGGCGCCATGACCACTCGCCTGGCCGGTCACCTGACCGGCTCGATCGACGCGCTCCTCCGGGTGGGCTCAGCCGATCAGCGCTTCGTCGTGGTCGACTACAAGACCAATCGTCTCGGCACGTTCGGTGTCCCGCTCACCGTCGAGGACTACCGACCGGAGGCGCTCGTCTCCACCATGATCCACCACGACTATCCCCTCCAGGCCCTGCTCTATCTCGTCGCCCTCCACCGCTACCTACGTTGGCGCCTCGGCCCGGACTACCGGCCCGACTCACAGCTCGGCGGCGCCGCCTACCTGTTCGTACGTGGCATGACCGGTGCGAACGCACCCCAACTCGACGACGGCTCGCCCGGCGTCTTCACCTGGGCGGTTCCGCCTGCGCTGATCACAGCCCTCTCGGATCTGCTGCACAGGGGAGTGGTCTGATGCCCCGCCTCCACCTCATACCCGAGGTTCCTCCCGAGGTCGACCACCTCGGTCCCTTCGTCGACGCCGGCGTGCTCTCGGCGGTCGATGTCGCGTTCGGCGCGTTCGTCGAGGCGCTCTTGGGACCGGGCCTCACCACTCGGGCGCGCCGGTGGATCGTTCTCGCCGCTGCCCTGGCCTCCCGTGCTCCTCAACGCGGCCATGTGGCGGTCGATCTCCGGTCGGTGGCGGCCACGGCGACGGTGGACGTGACCCAGCCGGTCGGCGAGACCGGCGGCCCGTCGGTCGACGAACTGGATTGGCCCGACCCCGAGGCCTGGTGCCGCCTGTTCCGGTCCGTCGACGTCGTCGGCGGCTCCGGGGCCAAGGCACTCGCCGGGATCGTCGCACCAGCCGAGCCGGTCCTCAACGTCACCGGCGACTCCCCACCGTTGTTGTACCGAGACGGCCTCCTCTACCTCGATCGGTACTTCCGGTACGAGTGCGACGTCGCCCAGAGGTTGCGGGCGATGGACATCCCGCTCGCCGACCCGATCTCGTCAGGGGCCGCCGAGCACCTCTTCGAAGGGCCGGGGCTCCAGCGGAGCGCAGTCGCACACGCGCTCGGGCACCGACTCTCGATCCTGGCCGGCGGACCCGGAACGGGCAAGACCTTCACCCTCACCAGGTTCCTCGTCGCCCTGCTGCGCGCTCGACCGGATTCCACCGTCGCCCTCGCTGCACCCACCGGCAAGGCTGCCAGTCGCATGAAGGCAGCCATGATCGAGGCTGCCGGCGATTTGTCGGACGACCTCGCCGACCGGGTCACCTCGCTCGAGACCTCAACCGTGCACCGCCTGCTCGGCGTCGGCGACGGCATCCGGTTCCGCCACGACGACAACCATCCGCTGCCGCACGATGTCGTGATCGTCGACGAGGTCTCGATGGTGTCCCTGCCGCTCATGTCCCGCCTGCTCCGAGCGATCAAGCCCGACGGCCGGCTCCTTCTCGTCGGCGATCCGAACCAGCTCGCCAGCGTCGAGGCCGGGGCGGTGCTCGGTGATGTCACTTCCACCGCGGGCTCGCTGGTCGGCTCGGTGACGACGCTCACCGATGCACGCCGCTTCGCGGTCGATTCGGGCATCCACGCGCTCGCCGAGGCCATCCGGCGCGGCCAGGTGGACAGTGCGCTCGACCTGCTCCACGGGACGGTCCATCCTGACGTGCGCCTGGTCGACCCCGATCGGGCCGGCGATGTGCTGGCCACAGCGGTCGAACAGGGCCGGGCGGCACTCGCCGAGGCGAGGAGGGGAAACGTCGTGGCGGCCGCTGATCTGGCCGGCGGACTCAAGGTCCTGTGCGCCCTCCGACGAGGACCCAATGGTCGGGACCGCTGGCAGCACCAGATCGAGACCGGGGTCCTGTCGGCCACGACCGACAGGGTGCACCGGGGTCGCTGGTACGTCGGCCGGCCACTGATCGTGACCGTCAATGACTACCTGCTCAACCTGTTCAACGGTGACACGGGCATCGTGGCCCTCGAGGACCGCCAGCGGCGGCTCTTCTTTCCCGGATCGGCGAATCCCGAAGGCCTTCCGCCCCAGCTCCTCGACAACGTCGACACCTGGTGGGCGATGACGATCCACAAGAGCCAGGGATCGGAGTTTGATCATGCCATCGTCTGCCTGCCCGAACAGGGGTCGGCGATTCTCACTCGGGAACTGCTCTACACCGGCGTCACCAGAGCCCGCCGGGAGGTCACCCTGGTCGCAACCGAGCAAGCGGTCGCGTCGGCCATCCGCACACCCATCCGTCGCGCCACCGGTCTGAGCAGGCTGCTCGACCACCCCTAGCCGGTGTGGCCGGTGGCACCGGGCCGCGATCTGACCGAGCGGTAGGGTGGCCCGGTGACCCAGTTGCCCGATGGTTACCCGTCGCAGTGGGAAACCGACGCTCTGCTCAAGGATGGGGCGACCGTACGGGTCCGCCCCATCCGGCCCGAGGACGCAGACCGGCTGGTGCGGTTCCACAACCGGCAGTCACAGGAAAGCATCTACTTCCGCTACTTCCGGTACCGGCCGGAGTTGAGCGACAAGGAGGTCGCCTACTTCACGAACGTTGACTACGAGGAGCGGATGGCGTTCGTCGCCTTGATCGGTGACGAAATGGTGGCCGTCTCACGGTACGAGGGCGAGGGCGGATCGGCCGCCGAAGTGGCCTTTTTCGTCGACGACCAGCACCACGATCGAGGGCTGGCCACGCTGATGCTCGAGTACCTCGCCCAGCGGGCGCGCGACCGCGGCATCACCACCTTCACCGCCACCGTGCTCCCGGAGAACTACCGCATGCTCGGGGTCTTCAAGAACGCCGGCTTCAACGTCTCCACCCGCTTCGAGGACGGCGCCATCGCCGTGACGATGTCCATCGCCGTCGGGTCGACCGCCCAGGCCGCCATCGACGCTCGTGAGCAGCGGGCCCGGAGCTCGGCTGTGGCTCGTTTCTTTCGACCATCCTCGGTGGCGGTGATCGGCGCATCTCGCACGCCCGGATCGGCCGGCCACGAGGTGCTGAAGTCCATTCTCGACGGGGGCTACACCGGGCGACTGTCGGCCATCAACCGGCGGGCCCGAAAAGACATCCTCGGCGTGCCGACATTCAAGCGGATCGGCGACGTGCCCGACGGCGCCGAGCTGGCCATCGTCTGCATTCCTGCCGAAGGGGTCCTCGATGCGGTCCAGCAGTGCGGTGAGGCCGGAGTCAAGGCGATCCTGGTCGTGGCGGCCGGATTCACCGAGGCGGGGGCCGAAGGCGCCGAGCGGCTCACCGAGCTCGTCGATCTCGTCCGGAGCTGTGGCATTCGCCTGGTCGGCCCGCTCAGCTACGGCCTGGTCAACACCGATCCTGAGGTGTCGCTCAACGCCCATTTCCTCCCCGTCGACATCCCCGCCGGCTCGATCGGGCTGCTCTCACAGTCCGGTCCGCTCGGCGCTGCCCTCCTCAACCAGTTCTCGGTCGAGAACCTCGGTGTCAGCACGTTTCTCTCCGTGGGCACCAGGGCCGACGTCTCCGCCTACGACGTGCTCCAGTACTGGCTCGGGGATCAGCGGACGACCACGGTCGCCCTCTATCTGGAGAACTTTGGAAACCCGCGCAACTTCGTCAAGGTCGCCCGCCAGATCAGCGCCATCAAACCGGTGGTCGCCGTCGCTCCCGCCGACGGGAATCTGGCGTCGGTGGCCAAGGCCGGGGGAGTGGTACTGGTCGATCAGGTCGCCGACCTCGTCGATCAGGTTCAGTTGCTCAGCGAGCAGCCCCTCCCAGGCGGGAAGCGAGTGGTGATCGTCTCGAATGCAGCCTCGGTGGCCACCCTGGCCCGAGCTGCCTGTCAGCGCGCGGGACTCGACGTCGTTGCCCCGTCGGCCCTCACCGAGCAGGGAGCGCTCTCGGGCGATCGCTCGGTCCTCACCTCCGACGGTCACACACTTTCGATCGCCCCTGACGCCGAGCCCCAGGCGTTCGAGCGTGCGGTGGTGGCGGCCGCCGTGTCCGAGTCGGTCGACTCGGTGTTCCTGGCACTCGTCCCGACGCTGACCCTGCCGCCATCGGAGCTCCACCGGATCGTGAGCGACGTGGACCGAGCTGTCGACAAGCCGGTCGTCGCCGTCAACCTGGTCGGTGACCTCACCCACAACGCCAACCCACCGACGTTCGCCTTCCCCGAACAGGCAGCCAACGCCCTGGGCCGTATGACAACCTACGCCGCCTGGCGGAGGGCCCACACCGAACCGGTGCCCACCTACGGCGAGGATTTGTGTGAGCCGTTGGCCGGGGTGGTGGACGGGTTGCTCGGCGAGGAGGACGAACGAGAGGTCGATCTGTCCGATGAGGACGGCGGCCGGTTCTTCGAGGCCTTGGGGATCCCGGTTGCCGACGCGATCGTCGTCCGGTCGACCAAGGAGGCCACCGCCGCCGCCGAGGAGCTGGGCTTTCCGATTGCCCTGAAAGCGAGCTGGCGTGTCAGCCGGCTCGCCGGGGAAGCGGGCGGCACCGTCCTCGACATCCGCCACCGGCAGCATCTCCGGAGGGCCTTCAATCGGATGGGTGGTGGCGACGACCGGCCGATGATCGTCCAGTCGATGCAGACGACCGGAGCGCACGTTCGCCTCCGCTTGGAACAGAATCCGGCGATCGGTTCACACGTCTTCCTCGGCATTGGCGGGCTGAGCCGGTCCAACCTGCCCGACATCGCCCAACTTGTCGTACCCGCCGACCGCGCCGACCTCGATGAGCTGCTTTCGCAGCCGAGCGTCCATGGCCTTCTCGGCGGTGTGGATCCCGAGGTGATCCGCCCGCTGTGTGAACGACTCTCGGAGCTGGCGGCGTGCGTCCCCGATCTCGCCCGCGTCGATCTCAACCCGCTCCTGTGCACCGACGACGGGGTGATCGCCGTCGAAGCTGGGGCAACCCTTCGCCGCTGGCCGGCCAACCCCCTGGCCGGGGTCAGGACCGTGTAGTTGCCGCTCCGCTCGGCAATCGGCTCACGGTGCAGTTGGCTACCGGTGCTGGCGCGACCCGCAGCGTTGCGGGACTCGCTTGGCGAGACTATCCCCGCTGGTCGAGCGGGACGTAGTCCCTGGCGTCGGGGCCGACGTAGAGCTGGCGGGGGCGGGCGATTCGCTGATCTTGTTCGAGCATCTCCTGCCAGTGGCTGAGCCAGCCGGGCATCCGGCCGATCGTGAACAGCACGGTGAACATGTCCAGCGGGAAGTTCATCGCCTGATAGATGAGACCCGTGTAGAAGTCGACGTTCGGGTAGAGGTTGCGGCTCTTGAAGTAATCGTCGTTGAGGGCGATCTCCTCCAGTTTGAGGGCGATGTCGAGCAGGGGGCTCCTCCCCGTCACCTCGAACACCGCATCGGCCTGCTCCTTGACGATGCGGGCGCGGGGGTCATAGGCCTTGTAGACCCGATGCCCGAAGCCCATCAGCCGGCCTTGCCCGGCTTTGACGTCGTTGATGAAGGGTTCGATGTTCTCGTAGGACCCGATGTCGGTGAGCATGTGGATCACCGCCTCGTTTGCCCCACCGTGGCGTGGGCCGTAGAGCGCGGCAGTGGCGGCCGCCGCAGCGGAATAGGGATCGGCATGGCTCGAACCGACGATCCGCATGGTGGTCGTGGAGCAGTTCTGCTCGTGGTCGGCGTGGAGGATGAACAAGATGTCCAGCGCCCGGGAGAGGACGGGGTTCGCCTTGTAGTGAGGCTCGGCCACTCGCCACATCATCGAGAGGAAGTTCTCCGAATAGTCCAGGTCGTTGTCCGGGTAGACGAAGGGCATCCCGACACTGGCCCGGTAGGCCATCGCCGCCAGCGTCGGGACCTTGGAGATCAGCCGGTTGATCTGCTTGTAGCGGATGTGTGGATCGTGGATGTCCTTGGCCTCGGGGTAGAAGGTGCTCAGTGCGGCGATCGCCGACACGAGCATGCCCATCGGGTGAGCGTCGTGATGGAACCCCTCCATGAACCGCTTCCGCATGTTCTCGTGAATGAAGGTGTGGTAGGTGACGTCGTGCACCCAGTTGTCCATCTGGTCCTTGGTGGGAAGCTCGCCGAAGAGCAACAGGTAGCAGACCTCCAGGAACGTCGAGTGCTCGGCCAGTTGCTCGATGGGATAGCCCCGGTAGCGCAGAACTCCGTTGGCTCCGTCGAGGTCCGTGACCGCCGATGCGGTACTGGCCGTGGCACCGAAAGCCGGGTCGAAGAACCACACGCCCGGCAGCAGTTTGGCGAACTCCTTGGCGCTGATCCCGCCGTCGACGATCGGGATTTCGGCGGTCTCGCCGGTGCGGTTGTCGGTAATGGTGACGGACTCGGTCACGTCGGGGCTCCTCGTTGTCTCGGCGCGTAACCATTGAAACCCCCGGGCGGGGCGAGGAGCACTCCGTTGTGCCTGGTGACGCACTCGTTTGGTTCGTTGCCTCCGAATGTATCCCGTGAGGCGATCATGTTCATCTTGAACCGAGCGCCTCCACCACCGACGGTGGTGCCTGAACCAACTCGATGAGGACGCCTTCGCCGCTGTGCGGAAACGAATCGTTCGGTTTTGGGTGAATGAAGCACACGTCGTGTCCAGAAGCGCCACGACGGATCCCTCCCGGGGTGAACCGAACGCCCTGGTCGGTGAGCCACGCCACCGCCGCCCGAAGATCGTCAACCCACAACCCGAGGTGATTCAGCGGGGGTACGTGGACCTTGGGTGAACGATCGGGGTCGAGCGGCTGCATCAGATCGATCTCCACGGCGTGAGGACCCGAACCCAACCGAAGCACGTCCTCGTCGACGTTTTCGGAGTCCGACCGGTAGTCGCTGACCTTGTCGACGCCGAACAGCCCCGTCCACAGGGCCGACAGCGCTGTCTTGTCCGGTCCTCCGATGGCGATCTGCTGGACTCCCAGCACCCGAAATGGTCGCGTCGTCATGGGCTCGGTGTAGCCGAAAATCTGAGCCGGCGACACTTGGGATCGGCGCGCCACCACTCCATGGCGGTCATTTCGTAGTATCGAACCTTGTGATCGAATGGATCCAGGACAACATCGCCCAGTACGGCCTCACCACAATTGCGCTCGTCGGCTTGGCGGTGCTCTTCTTCGCCAAGCGTGTGGTCAAGCTGGCAATTCTGTTCAGCCTGCTGGCGGCGACCTTCGGCGCCGGATTCCTCGTCGCCGCGGCGCAGGCCTAACAGTCCCGCCGGTCGGTCGGTTCAGGAACGGCGGAACTTGCGAGCTGCGACCGGGATGGCGAGGGCCAAGATGGCGAGCGAGTAGGCGAGGGACTCGAGGACCCTTGACCCGGCCGGATCTCCCTGGGTGAGGGCACGGATTGCGTCGACGGTCACCGTGACCGGCTGGTTGTCGGCGAAGGGTTGGAGCCAGCCGGGCATGTTTTCTACCGGCGCGAACGTCGAGGCGGCGAAGACGAGGGGGAACACGGGAAGGAAGGCACCGGCCTGGGCAGCCTCGGGGTCTCGCACGTAGAGAGCGAATGCGGCGAACACCCAGTTGAAGGCATAGGCGAACAGGATGGCCAGGCCGACGCCCATCACCAGCCCGCCGTAGTGATCGGTCCGGAACCCGACGACGAAACCGACCAGGCAGATGATCGTCATGGTCAACGCGGCCCGGAGTGCATCGGCGTTGGTGCGACCGATCAGCACGGCGATGTGATGCATCGGCAGCGAGCGGAACCGGTCGATGGCGCCCTTCTGGAGGTCGTCGGTGAGGCCGATGGCGGTGTTGCCCGACGAGAACAGGGATGTCTGCACCAGGATCCCGGGGATCAGGAAGTCGATGTAGTCGACTCCGGGGGCGAAGTCGATCGACCCGCCGAAGACGAAGTTGAACAACAGCACGAAGATCACCGGCTGGATCGTGGCGAACACGATCACTTGCGGGGTACGCGACAACCGCAACAGGTTGCGGCGGGTCATGGCGACCGTGTCGTTCACCAACCCGCCGGCGCTGCTGCGATGGGCCGGCCCGAGAGAGGCAACGTCGGTCCGGTCGACCGTCGTGCCGGTCATCGCCGCCCTCTGCGGCGGCGGGGCCGGTCGCTGCCGGATGGATCGTCGGAGGTGCCGATGGTGCCGGTGATGGCCAGGAACACGTCGTCGAGCGAGGGGCGCTGGACGCCGAGGTCGGAAAGCTCGATCGCCGCCTCGTCGAGGGCTTGCGCGGCGCGGACGAGCGCGTCGACCCGGGAGTCGACCGGGACGGCCACCGTCAGTTGCGTCTCATCGATCCGGACCGACCCTGAGCCGACCCGTTCCAGGATTTCCCCGACCCGGGGGAGATCGGCGCGCCGGGCCGGCGAGGCCATCACCAGATCTCCGCCGACTCGCGCCTTGAGCTCGTCGGCGGTGCCATCGGCGATGATCCGCCCGTGGTCGATCACGGTGATGCGGTCGGCGAGCTCGTCGGCCTCCTCCAGGTACTGGGTGGTCAACAGCACGGTGGCACCTTCCCGGACCAAATCCCGGAGGACCGCCCAGAGATCGAGTCGCGTGCGCGGGTCGAGCCCGGTGGTGGGCTCGTCGAGGATCAAGACCTCGGGTCGGCCGACCAGGCTGGCGCCGAGATCGAGCCGGCGACGCATGCCCCCCGAGTAGGTGCGAACCAGTCGATCGGCGGCGTCGGTCAGCGACAGTCGCTCGAGGGCTTCATCGGCGCGCCGTCGGGCCTCGGCCCGGGGGAGCTGGTAGAGACTGCCGACGATCTCGAGGTTCTCGCGGCCGGTGAGCAGATCATCGACGGCGGCGTACTGGCCGGCCAACCCGATCATGGTGCGAACCTGCCTCGGCTGACGATCGATTGAGAACCCGCCGACGCTGACCGTCCCCGCCGTGGGTTTGAGAAGGGTGGCGATCACCCGGACCAGCGTCGTCTTGCCGGCTCCGTTCGGGCCGAGCAGACCCCGAACCTCGTTGCGAGGGATCTCCAAGTCGACGCCGTCCACGGCTCGGAGGGACCCGAAGTGCACCGAGACTCCCCGTACCGAGATCATCGAGTCCACCGCCGACACGGTATTGCGCCCGATAGGAAACGCCTCGCAGCCGGGGCCCCGGGTTCAGGCGATGGTCGGAGGCGTCGTCGGATCTTCGATGTGTCGATGCCGGTGGATGGACAACCCGGCCAGGCAGCCGAGCGCCACGACCAGACCGACCACCGATTCGACGTAGGTGACCGCCGGTCCGCCGCCGTCCCACGTGGCCACCACGACTGGTCCGATCGCCGTCGGCACGGGCAGGATGTGGGCGAGCGCACCGGCGAAGCCGATCAGCCAGTGGACGATCGTCAGGGGGCTGTTCCTCGCCAGCAGGATGGCGAACCCCACCAGCCCGACGTCCAAGGTGGCGGTGACGACCCGGTCCAGAGTCGTCAGACCGCTCGCCGATGTCACCAGCGGCACGAACAGCCCGCCCAGGGCGACGGCGAGCACCGCAAGCGCGGCGAGGGCCACCTGGCTCCGTCGGCGTTGGTCGAAGCGATCCATGGCCCCGTTTCGGCGGCGGCGAGCAATCGGTTGAGCGATTGGGTAGGTCCTCCCACCCCCGGGGTCAGCGCCGGGCGCTGAGGAGCACGGGCACGGCTCCGGGTCTCGAGTGGTCGCTGGTGCTCGTCGGCACCGATCCGGGCTCGACACCGGCGAGGAGGGCGGAGCCGTGTCCGCTGACGCATTCGGGATCGGGCTGGTCGAGCGGGATCCCGGTGAAGAACTTGGCGGCCATGCAGCCGCCCTGGCAGGCGTCGTAGTGACCGCAGGCGGTGCAGGCCCCCTCGGTGTCGGGCCGGCGCAGGTCGAGGAAGAGCTCGCTCGTCCGCCAGATAGTTCCGAAGCCGCCTGGCTGGCGGATGTTGCCGGCCTTGAACGCCTCGTGGAGCACGAACGGGCACGCATACACGTCGCCGACCGGGTCGATGAGGCACACGACCCGGCCCGCTCCGCACAGGTTCAGTCCCGGCAGCCGCTCAGGACCGAGGGCGTTCAGGTGGAAGAACGAGTCCCCGGTCAGAGTGTCGGGATGGTCGAGCAGCCAGCGATACAGCGTGCGCTGCTGGTCCTGGGTGGGGTGGAGGTCAGGCCAGGAATCGACACCACGTCCAGATGGTCGCAGCCGGGTGAGCCTCAACTGGGCACCGAACCGATCGGCGAGTGAGCGGAAGTCGTCGAGCTGGCTGACGTTGTGACGGGTGACGACGACGCTGATCTTGAACCGTTCGAAGCCAGCCGTGGCGAGGTGTTCCATGGCCGCGGTGGCGTCGTCGAAGGAGCCCGACCCTCGCACGCTGTCGTTCGTGGCGGCGTCGGTGCCGTCGAGGGAGATCTGGACGTCGAGATAGTCCATCGCTGCCAACCTGGTTGCCACGGTGGGGCCGATCCGGCTGCCGTTGGTGCTGAACTTGACACCGACCCCGCTGCTCGTCGCGTACTCGACCAACTCGAAGAAGTCGGGCCGCAGAGTTGGTTCCCCACCGCCCAGATTCACGTAGAAGACCTGCATGTCGCGCATCTCGTCGATGACGGCGATCGCCTCTGCGGTCGTCAGCTCGTCGGGATCGCGGCGGCCTGACGAGCTGAGGCAGTGGGTGCAGGCCAGATTGCAGGCGTAGGTGAGTTCCCAGGTCAAGCAGATCGGCGCGCCGAGTCCGCCCTTCAGGTCGTCGATGAGGGTCACTGGCTGTCCGGTTCGAGGAAGTCGCCGGCGGCCAGCCGGCCGAGGGCTCGGGCGAAAATGGAACGGCGCGTCGGGGCGAGGCCGGCGAGTGCTGCATCGGCGGTCTCGAACTCGCTCAGTCGTTCCACGAGCTGCACCAGTTCCGGAGACCGGATGAAGTTCAGCCGCCGGTTGTCGTAGTGGTAGGCCATCGCGCCGAACGGCTCGGGACGCAGCGCAACCCGCCGGTGCAGTCGCCACCGCCGGCTCGTGTCGAACTCACCGGCCGCAGGTGCGTCGGTCGGCCCTTCAGTAGACACCGCACATGCCGTCGATGGAGATCTCCTCGACCAGCAGTTCTTCTTCTACGAAGTTTTCCGTCTCGTCCACCGGTTCTCCGGTCGCCAGCTCGTGGGTGGTGCCGTCGTCGGTCACTGTCTCCATGGGCCGAGTGTAGGCCGGCCGGCGCATTGCTCGCCTCGGGACTCGCTCGGCCCCTGTTAGGCTCGCGCCGGTGAAGGCGCTGGAGTTCTCCCGGTCCGAGGCTCGCTATGCGGCGGCGGCCGTGGCCTCGCGAATCCGCCCCGGGAGCGCAGCTCGCCGGTCCCCGTTGCAGTTGGTGGAGCGGAGGCCCCTGCCCCTTCCCGCCGACGGGTGGCATCGGGTACGGACCCTGATCACCGGGATCTGCGGCAGCGATCTGGCGACGGTCGAGGGACGCTCGGCTCGCTACTTCGAGCCGTGGGTGTCCTTCCCGTTCGTGCTGGGTCACGAGGTCGTCGGTGTCGATGATTCCGGGCGGCGGGTGGTCGTCGAACCGGTGCTCGGACACGAGGCCCGAGGGTTCAGCCCGCCGTTCGAGGGAGCTGCACCCGGCGACGGAAACGACTACCGGCACATCGTCGGCGGTCATCTCGAGCCCGGGATCCAGACCGGCTACTGTGCCTCGACCGGCGGCGGCTGGTCGACCGAGTTCGTCGCTCACAGCTCCCAGCTCCACGCCGTGCCCGACCGACTGAGCGACGAGGCGGCGGTGATGATCGAGCCGGCCGCCGTCGGTGTGCACGGCGCAATGCGGGCCCAGGTGCGCCCGGGCGACTCGGTCGCCGTGATCGGTGCCGGGACGATGGGCCTGGTCACGATCGCCGCACTACGGGCGTTCACCGAAGCGGGCCAGATCATCGCGGCGGCCAAGTACCCAGAACAGCGGGACCTGGCCGGTGAGCTCGGCGCAACGACGGTCGTACAGCCCGACGAACTCGGACGGGCGGTACGCCGAACCACCGGCAGCTTCTCCGTCGGGTCCGACCTCAGTGGTGGAGTCGACGTCACGATCGACGCCGTCGGGTCGGCCTCGTCGATCAACCAGGCGATCGGCATGACGCGGCCCCGGGGCAGGGTGGTCCTCGTCGGGATGCCCGGATCGCCTCAGCTGCACTTGACTGCGTTGTGGCATCGGGAGACCGAGCTGGTCGGTGCGTACACCTATGGCACCGAGACACGGTCCGACGGGTCGATCGTTCGCACCTTCGACCTCGCCACAGAACTGGCGGAGTCCGCAGAGCTTGAGCGTCTCGTGACCCAGACCTACCGGCTCGAGGACTTCGCCGACGCTCTCGACCATGCCGTGAACGCCGGGCGGAGGGGCGCGGTCAAGATCTGCTTCGACCTCCGGTGAGCCAGGAACCGGTGGACGCCGAACTGACCGACGCAGTCCTCCGGGCCGGTCGGTCGGCGGGGTTGGCAGCGGTCGGCATCACGACCGCTGCACCGCTCGAGCCGGCGCGGTCGGTCCTTCCCTTGCGCAGCACGGCCGGACTGTCCGCCTCGATGCAGTTCACCTACCGAAATCCCGAACGCAGCACCGACCCGGTCGTCTCCAGCCTCGGGTCGGCCCGTTCCATGGTCGCCGGCGCCTGGGACTACCGCCGGCGGGGACTGGACCCGGCCCGGACGGGCCCACCGCGGGGGCGGATCGCCCGGTATGCCTGGCACGATCACTATGCGGACCTCCGAGCTGCGCTCGAGCAGACCGGCGAGGTGTTGCGGGCCGCCGGCTATCGCACGGTCGTCAAGGCAGACGACAACGCCCTCGTCGACCGAAACGTCGCCTGGCGCGCCGGTCTCGGGTGGTACGGCAAGAACGCCAACCTCCTCGTTCCCGGAATCGGGAGCTGGGTTGTGCTCGGCGCCATCGTGACCGACGCGCCGCTCGTCCCCAACCCGGTCCCGATCGCCGACGGATGCGGTACCTGCAGGCGCTGCTTCGATGGCTGCCCGACCGGCGCGATCGTCGCACCGGGCGTCGTCGACGCCCGGCGGTGTCTCGCATGGCTGGTCCAGGGGCCCGATCCGATCCCGCTCGAGTTCCGCGAAGCGCTGGGGGATCGATTGTACGGCTGCGACGACTGCCAGGACGTGTGTCCGCCGGCCCGATTCGACGATGGGCCGGTGGCGGACCCGGGCTCGGAGCCGAGCGTCGATCTCCACTGGCTCCTGCGAGCCGGCGACGCCGAACTGCTCGACCGGCTCGGTCGGTTCTACCTCGCCAACCGGGACCCCGACGTTCTCCGCCGCACCGCGCTCATCGTCCTGGGCAACACCGCCGACCCGGCCGATCGCACCAGCCGGGCGATCCTCGCCCGCTATGTCGGCGATCCGGACCCGGTCCTGGCCGAACACGCCCGATGGGCGATGGATCGCCTCGACCGCCGGGCCGCGCACCTGGCCACGTCCCCGCCATGAGGCACCTCCTGGTCACGAACGATTATCCGCCCAAGGTCGGCGGCATCCAGAACTACCTTTGGGAGTTGTGGCGCCGACTCCCACCCGAGTCCACCGCCGTCTACTGCACGCCCTACGACGGCGCTGCCCAGTTCGACTCCGAGCAGGAGTATTGGATCGAACGGTCGCCCGAGCCGGTGCTCATCCCGTATCCGTGGCTGCCCCGGCGAATCGACCAGCTGGCCGAGCGCCTCGATGCCGATCTGGTGCTGCTCGATCCGGCCGTGCCGCTCGGCGCCATCGGGCCCTTCCTCGACCATCCCTATGGCGTCATCCTGCACGGTGCCGAGGTGACCATCCCCGGACGGATCCCGCTGACCCGGTCCGTTCTCGGTCGGGTCCTGCGCAGCGCCGACGTCGTCGTGTCGGCCGGCGAGTACGCGCTCGTCGAGGCCGAGCGCTGCGCCGGGCAGCCGCTTCGCTCCATCGTCGTTCCCCCCGGGGTGGACACCGACCGGTTCCACCCCCTGGAACCTCGAGCCCGGATCGAGGCCCGACGGCACTTCGGGATCGATCCCGATGCTCTCGTCATCTCGTCGGTCAACCGCCTCGTTCCCCGTAAGGGCCTGGACGTGCTCGTCCGAGCGTCGGTCGTGCTGAAGCGGGACCACCCCGACCTGCGGGTGCTCATCGGCGGGCGCGGTCGCCACGAGGATCGCATCGCAACCCTCATCGAGGAGCTCGAGGCGCCCGCCGAGCTGCTCGGGCGGCTCCCAGACGGCGACATCCCGTTGCTCTACGGGGCCTCGGACCTGATGGCCATGCTGTGTCACGAGCGCTGGTGGGGCCTCGAACAGGAGGGGTTCGGAATCGTGTTCCTCGAAGCGGCCGCCGCCGGCATCCCGCAGGTCGCCGGGCGCAGCGGCGGAGCCCAGGAGGCGGTGGTCGACGGCCGGACCGGCGTGATCGTCGAGCATCCCCGGTCGGTTCGCCACGTGGCTGGAGCCATCGGACCCCTGCTCGCCGACCCCCACCGTCGCCGGGAGATGGGCCGGGCCGCACGCGACCGGGCGATCGCCGCGTTCGACTACGACCTCCTCGCCGGGCGTCTCCACGCCGGACTGGAGGAGATCTGCCGGGCCGTGCGCAGTTGAACGGCACCCACGGAGGTGCGAAGCCGGCGCCGGTCGTGCGACTACCCTCGGAGGTGATGTCGGCGCGCAGGGACCAGCGACTCGTGCGGCGGACGGTCGACGCCACCGTCGAGCAATGCCTCGAGGTCGTGCTGGACATCGCGTCCTATCCGAGCTGGGCCGAGGGGGTCAGCACCGCCGAGGTCACCGAGCACGACGAGGACGGTCTGGTGAAACGGGCGAAGTTCACCGCGTCCGCCCATGGACGCTCCGTGAGCTACGAGCTTCTCTACCACACCGTCCATCTGCCCCACGAGTTCTCCTGGTCGCTCGAACGCGGTGATCTCGTCCGGACGCTCGACGGCAGCTACCGCTTTGCCCCATCGCTCGATGAGCCCGACCGAACCGACGTGATCTATCAACTCGAGGTCGAACTGGTCATTCCCGTCCCCGGATTTGTTCGCCGCCGCGCCGAGGACATCCTGATGAGAGCGGCCCTGGACCGGTTCAGCAGAGAGGTGACCAGGCGAGCCGCCCAGGCGGAGCGAAATCCCTGACCCGTTTTGCTACACCCGCCCGGCGATCGGGTCGATGGGATCCACATGCGCCTGCTCCGTCTGGACCTCGGTGGTCAATCGGGCTCGTTGAACCTGCATCCGTTCCTCACCGTGATGCAGCGACGAGGTGTCGACGACCGCCAGCCCGTCATCAACGCCGCCCGGTCCCTTGCCAACGGTGACGGTTCCGGGGTGTACGGGTTGGTCGAGACGCCTCAGGGACTGATCGAACTCGATGGTTCGGCGTCGCCGGCGCTCCGATGCCCCGTGACGACCGAAGACATCGTGATCGACACCGACGACGTGGCCGGCGGCGACACCGCCCCCAGCGCCTTGCAGGCCGAGCTCGACCAGCTCCAGCGCCGGGCGACGATCGATGCCGTCGCCGTCGAGATGATTCGGGCCGACCTCGACCCGGCGGCCGCCGCCCGCCTGCAGCATCTCCGCACGTACCTCGCCGGTGAGTCGGGGGAGATGATGGATCCCCGCGTCGTCGCCAAGCTCAATGCCGTCGCCCACGCGCTGTCGACGGTGATGGAGCAGCCGCCGACGCTGATCGAATCAGCCGCCGGGATGGACGATCTCATCGACCAGTGGCGAACCTACGACGCCCTGCGACGCAAGCACGCGTCGCACGTCACCAAACTCGAAACCAGGATCGAGGACGCCATCGCCGCCGTCGAGGCCGCCGAGTTCGATCTGGCCGCCGCCCGGGCCGACGCCAAACCGATCGTCCTGCCCGCCGAGGACGAACGACGGCTGGACGACCTGGCCAATCCGATCGTGGAGAAGCGGGGCAAGAAGCGGCCCCGGGATCGCACGGCCGCCGAGGATGCCGAGCTCGAGGTACTGCTAGCCAAGGTCGGCGTTCCCACCTACACGGCCTACGCCATGCACCGCCTGAACCCGCAGGCACCCCCGGACAAGCAGGCCGCTCTCCACGCTGCCAGCGCCGCCCTGGCGCGGTGTCAGGCCGAACTGGAGGAGGCCCGGGCTCAGCGGTCGCTGGACCCGATCATCCGGGAGCTCGAGTACGACCGGGCTGCCGTCACCGAGGCGGCCAAACCCCACCTCGGTGAGGTCCTTCCCGAGGACCTCGGCGCTGCGCTCGAGACCCATGTGATCGAACGCGAGAACCCGCTCTGGATCGAAGGGCTGAAGAAGCTGTACGACGCCCTCGCCGCCGTCGGCGCCGGCATCCCCCAGAACATGGAACCCGGTGACCTCTGCCAGTGGGCCGAAGAATGGATCGAGATCACCGAACGAACCGCTCGGGAGAAGGCCGGGATCGCACCCGACGACATCGAAGACCAGATCGCTTCGGCCGAGAAGGCGCTCGAGAGGCACGCCAAGGCCATGGCTCGGATCGATCAGATGGAAGCAGCGG
Organism: Acidimicrobiales bacterium; assembly: GCA_041576015.1. Taxonomy (GTDB): domain Bacteria; phylum Actinomycetota; class Acidimicrobiia; order Acidimicrobiales; family SZUA-35; genus JABDIY01. Next base: position 6,975 of record JBFGLT010000002.1, on the reverse strand, counting down.
CCGAGCACACCGCCCGCACGGCCCAGCGTCTCCAACTCCAGATCGCTCGGTCCCAACAGCCGGGGCGGGCGACCGCCGCTGAAGCGCTGGACAACCTCCTTCCCCACCTCGAGCGCATCAATGCGAGCGCCGGGACATCGTCGGTGCCGGTCGTTCTGACCGGTCACTTCGGTCAGCTCACCGACGACGAAGTGGAAGATCTACTCTTCAGCCTGGAGGCTTTCACCGAGCATTTCCAGCTGATCGTGGTGACCGAGAGGTCCCGGGCTCTGTCGTGGGCCACCGAGGTTGGTCTCGAACGCGCCAGCTCCGTCTAGCCTCGCTCGGCCGAAGTCGGCTCCGCCGTCGAGGGCGGGGAGCGCCTTTTTGAGGTTGCGGATCGCCTGCTGGGTCCGTTGTTCGTTCTCGATCAGGGCGAAGCGGACGAAACCCTCGCCCCCCGGACCGAATCCTTCGCCCGGTGAGGTCGCCACGCCAGCCTCCCGGACCAGGAAGCTGGCGAATTCGAGCGAGGTGAGATGTCGATACGGCTCGGGGATCGGAGCCCAGACGAACATCGTGCCGCGGGGCTTCTCGATCGGCCAGCCGATGCGACCGAGGCCCTCACACAGCACATCGCGGCGCTTCTGATAGATGTCTCGAACGAGCTTTGGGTGTTCGGACGCCTCGTTCAAGGTGACGGTGGCGGCGATCTGGATCGGCTGAAAGGTTCCGTAGTCGAGGTAGCTCTTCAGCTTGCCGAGGGCGGCGACCACAGCGGGGTTCCCGAGCAGAAAGCTCACGCGCCACCCGGCCATGCTGAAGCTCTTCGTCAGCGAGTACAGCTCGACACAGTGGTCCTTGGCCCCGGGGACCTCGAGGATCGACGGCGGCTGGTAGCCGTCGAAGCCCAACTCGGCGTATGCGTTGTCGTGGACGACGATCAGATCCCGCCGGCGAGCAAAGTCGACCACCTTGACGAAGAAGTCCAGATCGACGCAGATCGTCGTCGGATTGTGCGGGAAGCTGATCACCAGCGTTCTGGGTTTCGGCCAGGAGTACTCCCAGGCCCGCTCCAGGTTGGCGATGAACTGGTCCCCCTCGGCGAGGGCGACCTCCCGGATGGCGGCACCGGCGAAGATCGGCCCCCAAATGTGGATTGGGTAGCTCGGTGCCGGGACGAGGGCCGCGTCGCCGGGCTGGAGCAGAACCCACATCAGGTGGGTGAATCCCTCCTTGGCCCCGATCGTGCTGATCACCTCGGTGTCGGGATCGATCGGGACGCCGAAACGCCGTTGGTAGAGGTCGGCGGCCGCCAGCCGCAGCTTCGGGATGCCGCGACTGGCCGAATAGCGATGGTTCCGCTCCTTCCCGGCGGCCTCGGTGAGCTTGTTCACCGCCACCTCGGGCGACGGGAGATCCGGGTTTCCGAATCCGAAATCGATCACATCGATACCGTCCCGCCGAGCGGTCATCTTGAGTTCGTTGATGACCCCGAGCACATAGGGCGGGAGATGATTGATCCGGCGGAACTCCATCCCGGCAAGCCTACCCCTCATACTGGAGGGTCTATGAGCATCGAACCACGCAACCGGTTCGTCGGCATCGATGTCGGTGGCACCAAGATCATGGGCGTGGTCGCCGACCCGACCACCGGGGAGATCCAGGTGCGCCGCAAGGCGTCCACGCCCAAGACCGACCCAGCCGAGCTGCCGGTCGCCATCAACCGGGTCGTTACCGAACTCATCGAGGCGGCTGGGCGCCCGGTGGCGATCGGCGTCGGTGTACCCGGTCTGGTCGACCATCAGGGGGTCCTGCACTACGGGCCCAATGTTCCCGGCGTGATCGGTTTGGACATGGCGGGCGACCTCCGCCTGGCGTTCGGGATCCCGACGGTGGCGGAGAACGACGCCACCTGTGCCGCCCTTGCCGAGCACCGCCTCGGGGCGGCCCGGGGAGCCATGACGGCGGTCGTGGTGAACCAGGGCACCGGAATCGCCGGTGGCATCATCATCGGCGGGCGCATTCATCGCGGCGCCAACGGCTTCGCCGGCGAACCTGGCCACATGATGATCAACGCCAACGGCCCGGTGTGTGCCTGCGGGAAACGCGGCTGTTGGGAGGCTGTGGCGTCGGGAGCGGGTCTGGCCAACATCGCGCGGGAGGTCGTGGCCGAAGGGCGGGGCCAGCGAATCGTGCAACTGGCTGGCGGCGATCCGGCCGACATTCGCGGCGAGCACGTGTCGGCCGCCATGGCCGAAAACGATCCCGGCGCCGGAGTGGTGCTGGACCGCTTCGCCGGGTGGATCGCCGAGGGCCTGGCCAGCCTGGTTGCCATTCTCGACCCGGAGCTCATCGTCCTGGGCGGCGGTCTCACGGCGATCAACCGGCATTTCATCAGCGACGTCCAGGAGCGAATGAACGAGACTGTGATGGGGGCGGCGTACCGGCCGGAGGTGCCGATCGTGCCGGCGCGCCTCGGCGCCGAGGCCGGAGCGATCGGTGCCGCCGTCAGCGCTCGGGATCTGTTCTTCGGGGGACGGTGAGGCGGTCCCGGCCCCGTTCTGGACCGAGCACACCGCCCATGACCATGTCGACCACGGCGTCGACGTTGACCTCGCCGAACCCGGCTGCGCTCACTCGGGCCACCTCTTCGGTGGTTCCCCGAATGGCGATGGCGATCGTCTTGGCATCACCGCTCGGGATCAGGCCGGCCCGCATCGCCTCGCGGAGATGTCGAGCGGTGTCCTCTAGCGAGATCTCCAAGCCCTTGTGAAGATCTGCGGCGAAGGTCTTTTCGGTCCATGCGAAGTCGAACAGGAGCATGACCTCGGTGTGGTCGGACAGCCATTCCAGCGAGGCCCGAACCCCCTTCTCGATCCGGTGGAGGGGATTCGGCTCGTCGCGGATGGCCGCCTGCTGGTGGCGGCGGATCTGGAGGAGGCCGTCGCTGAGGATCTCCCGCAGGAGATCTTCTTTGGACGAGAAGTACCAGTAGAAGACCCCCTTGCCGACGCCGACCCCATCGACGATTTCGGCCACCGACGTCGGGTGGTAGCCCTGCTCGGCGAATCGGGTGACGGCGAATTGGATCAGTTCGTCACGACGTTCCTGGCCACGCGAGGTCAGCTTCCGATCGTCGGGGGCCACGGACACCCGACCCAGGGTAGAGGGTTTCTTGACCGCACGGTCAATGGGCAACCGCTCCGGTGGTTGTCAGCCGGCCCAACCGCGGGACCGTTCCACCGCCTGGGTCCACCGATGGTAAAGCTCGTCGGCGTGGGTGCGGTCGTCAACTGGCTCGAACCGGGCGTCGATGGTCCAGGAGTCGACGACGTCGGTCGGGTCGCCCCAGTACCCCTCGGCCAGCCCGGCTAGATAGGCCGCTCCCATCGCGGTCGCCTCCATGTTGGCCGGCCGGGTCACGGGCACGTTCAACTGATCGGCCTGCAACTGCAGCAGGAGGTCCATCACGCTCGCTCCACCGTCCACTCGAAGTTCGGCAGGGGCCTGGCCCGACCCGGCGGTCATGGCATCGACGACGTCCCGCACGCTGTAGGCGATGGCCTCGACGACCGCCCGGGCCAGCTCGGCGCGCCCGGTCCCTCTGGTGATCCCGACGATCGTTCCGCGTGCGTATGGATCCCAATAGGGGCTCCCCAGTCCCGTGAACGCAGGAACGACGTAGACGTCGCCGGTCGAGGGCACCGAGGCGGCGAGTGGCCCGATCTCGGCCGCTTCGCCGATGATGCCGAGCCCGTCGCGCAGCCACTGGATGGCTGAACCGGTCACGAACACGGACCCTTCGTAGGCGTAGGTGGGCGTCGCGTCGTCCCCGAGTTGCCAAGCGACCGTGCTCAGCAGACCGTCGACCGTCACCGGCTTGGAGTCACCGACGTTCATGAGGACGAAGCTTCCCGTTCCGTACGTGTTCTTCGTCATGCCCGGCTCGAAGCAGGCCTGGCCAAACAGCGCGGACTGCTGGTCACCGGCCATGCCGCTGATGGGGATTCCGGCGCCCAGCGCTGTGGTGTCGGCGGTGACACCGAACCGGCCGCTGGTCGGTCGGACCGCGGGAAGGGCCGTCATCGGGACCCCGAGGAGCTCGCACATGTCCGGCGACCAGGCGAGCGCCTCGATGTCCAGGAGGAGTGTTCGGCTGGCATTGGATGGTTCGGTGGCGTGGACGGCGCCTCCGGTGAGCTTCCACAACAGCCACGAGTCGATCGTTCCGAGGGCGAGGTTCTCATCGGTCTCAACGCCGCCGTCGTTCAACAGCCACCGGTACTTGGTGCCCGAGAAGTACGGGTCGAGCACCAGACCGGTCGTGGTTCTCACCAGCTCGAGGTGACCTTGTTCGCGTAATTGGTCGCAATAGGCGGCGGTGCGTCGGTCCTGCCAGACGATCGCCCGGTGCAGCGGCGCTCCGGTGCGACGGTCCCAGGCCACGACCGTCTCTCGCTGATCGGTGATGCCGATGGCGACCACCGGTTCGTCGATCCGATCCACCAGGTCGGCGATCACCCGCTGGATCGACAACCAGATCTCGGCCGCATCGTGCTCCACCCATCCCGGCTGCGGGAAGAACTGTGTGAACTCGGTGTAGGCGATTCCCTTGACCCTGGATCCCTCATCGATGGCCAGCGCCCGAACTCCGGTGGTCCCGGCATCGAGTGCAACGACGACTCCCACGTTCAACACCTCCTGATCGGCTGGAGCGCAACCTAGTGGGCGGCGCCGTGTCTGCCTCAGTCGTCGTGGCTCGGGTCCGTCAGTTCGGGGGGTCCGGAGCCGGCGGCCTCGTCGAAGGCGCTCGTCAGGACCTCGATGAGTTCGCTGCTCGACACCGCCACGAAGATCATCGTGCGGACATCGCGATCGGTGATCGGTCCGTCGGTCGTCAACAGTCCCTCGCTGATCAGGCTCTCGACCAGATCGCCCTCCTGGGCTTTGACGATGCTCATGACCTCGCCTGCGGAGTAGCGATGCAGATCGATGGCGCCCGGTGCGGTCAGCGCAACCGGCAGCTCGGTCGTCTCGAATGGTTCCTCACCGTCGCGCGCGGGATCGGTCCGATCGGCGTCGTCGGTCGAGATCTCCGCGACGACCTCGGAGTCGAGCTCACCGGCTGGTTCTGCCGGCGCCTCCTCTTCTCTCTCCTCGGGGAGCTCTTCGGTGAGCTCGTCCGTCAGGTCCTCCGATTCGCCGGCCGGCTCAGCTTCGCCTTCGGTGTCGGGCTCAACCTCGAGTTCGACCTCTTGTTCAGCTTCGACCTCGGCCTCGGCTTCGGGTTCGACGTGGGATACGGTCTGGTGCTGCTGGTCGCCTTCACCATCGTCGGGCGTCGCTGGTCCGGTGTCCTCCTCGCCGGCGCTGACCCAATCGGGATCGGTGTCGACCACAATGCCCGCAGCCGGTTCGTCGAGCGTGTCGACCGGATCCTCTTCACGCCGCTCGCCACCCTCGGCGGTGGGCGGCGTTTCGGCCGCCGAATCCTCGCTCTCGGGTTCGGTGTCGGGGACCTCCCCGTCCTCTGATCCCTCCTGGTCGGCCCGATCGGTTGCGGGACGCTCCTCGGCCAGGCGTTCGCCCAGGGCCTCACCGAACAGGGGCCGGCGAGGTGGTCGTTGTCGCAGTGTGGTGGGTTCAGCGGCGTCGGATTCGGTCTCGGGGGGGTGAACGACGAGGGGACGAGCTTCGAAAAGCGGTCGGCGGGGCGGGGATTCGGGGTCGGCCCCCACCGAGATCAGCCGACGGGCAGCCGGGTTGGCCACCTCCGACTCACCATTCACTGCCGGCTCTTCCTCTCGATCCTCGGCCGAATCGGCCTCCCACCCGGGTTGGCGGAGGCTTCGGTCGGAGAGGGCGAAGAACGGCTTGAACCCTCCGAAGGAGGCGAACAGGATCGTCGCCACCAGACCGACGGCTCCCCAGCTGAGCAGGCCCGAGTCGTTGAGATCGTAGACGCCGATCAGGCCCAACACGATGACCACGACCGCCCCCAGGACAACGCCGCCACTCACGATCGACTTGGTCATGTGTTCCTCTCTTGGTGGGTGCGCACACGCCCCCTCATCGGGGGACGTTCCTACCACGATAGGCGGCGGCCACCCACGTCGAAAGTGCATTCACGCAACGTGCCCGAAGGGCACAGGCCGTGGAGGTGAGCGGAACCTGAAGCGAAGGGTTAGCATTGGGCGGTCGTCGAGGGGATGTACCCCACCTACCGTCGAGGTCGAGGGTGTTGGAACAGGCGCACACACCGGTCAGAGGGAGGGGAAGGCGACTGCTCCTCGCGTGCGCAGCGATGCTGTGCGCGACGGCGGCTGTGGCGTCGCTGGCCGGCGCGCAGGACTCGCTGGAGGAGGCCCGCAAAGAACGGGACGAGCTGCGCGAGGACCGAGCCAAGGCATTGCGGGAGCTGGAGTCGGCCAAGCTGGCCGACGAGGAACTGGCCGATCTGATCATCTGGCTGAACACCGAGATCGCCACCACCGAACTGGCCGTCGCCCGACTACGCAGCGAACTCGTGGTGGTCGAGGCCGAACTGGCTCAGGCCCGTCAGACCCAACAGGACGCCAGGGACGAAACCGCCCGGCTCAAAGAGGAGATCGCCACGATCGCCGTGGCCGGGTTCGTCCGCTCCACCCGGAAGGAGGAGGCGTTCTTCAGCGCCGGGTCCATCGCCGACGCTCACCGGCAGGACTCGCTGATCCGGGAGGCAAATGCCGAACCGGCCGAGCTCCTCGACGAGATGCGTCGGGTGCAGGAGGAGGGGCGCCTCGCCGAAGCGGCCGTGACCGATGCAGCACAGGCGACGATCGAGTTGGAGGCCCAGCTGGCCGGGGTCCTCGCCGGGCTCGAGGCCGACCAGACCGAGTCGACCGAACTCAAGGCCGAGTACGAACAACGGGTGGCCGACTGGCAGGCCAAGGTCGACGAGTGGGACACCTCGATCGCCGATCTCACCGAGTTCATCATCGCCAATACACCGCC
>JBFGLT010000001.1:0-82348 GCA_041576015.1 Acidimicrobiales bacterium | reverse complement strand
GGTGCTGGCCGCCCGGGCGCTCGCCCAGCAGAATCCGGTCGACTCCGAGCCGGTCCTGGTGGCACTGCTGCAGGACGTCGACCCCCGCGTGAGGGTCGCCGCCGCCGAAGGCCTCGGTCGCATGGGTCATCACGGGAGCCTGCTGCCGCTGCGAGCTCTTCTCGACGATCCGCAGTGGATCGTGAAGCGGGCAGCCGAACGGGCACTCCAGGGTCTCGGTCCCGGGGGCGGCCTGCTCCTGCGCCAGCAGGCCCGGCGCCGCGCCGAGCTCGAGTCCCCGGCCGGCGATCAGGATGGGATACCACTACCGGTCGGTCCAGAGGAGAGGCCGCGATGATGTCCCATGTGCTGACGGCGACGGTGCTGACCGCCGCCGGGGCTACCTTGCTGTGCGCCCTGGGTCGCCTGATGCTTGTCTTTCGAGCCGTGCGGCGTCTCTTCGACGGCGGCCACCGCGCCATCGCTCCGCTGCTGGAGCGTGTGGCCGCGTCGGTCGGTGCGCCGTCGGTCTCGATGCTGGTTGACCTCGGCGGCGCCGACCGCCCCGCCGCTCATCTGGCGAGCTGTCTGGCCCAGCGGTACGGCAGGCTCGACGTCGTCGCTGTCGCCGCATCCGCTCAGATTCCCACCGACGTGAGGTTGGCCTTCGACCTCGAGGAGATCACCTCCACCGAGTCGGCGGTGGTCTACCGATCCCGGAGCGACGAACGGCTCTTGGTCCTCGTCCCCGCCGACAGCGCGGCCACGGGCAAAGAGCGTCTCGCCATTGCCTGCCGGGTCGCATCAGGCGAGCTCGTCTGCCCCGTGCACGAGTCCTGGCAACTGCACTCCGCGGCCATCGCCGAGCTCGCCGGATCCTGGATCCGTCGGCCCGATGTCCTCGGATCGTTCGGAGTGCTCCACCCGACCGGGGCCGGTCCGGCCGGCGTGGTGCGGCTCGTCTCCGTACGCGCCGACCTCCTCGCCGCCGCCGGTTTGGGCGACGGTGTGGCGGCGCTCGGTGCCCTGGGGGCGATCGCATCGGGCCAGGTTGGTGGGATCGTCGGGCTGATCGAGCGAGCGATCTATCTGCGGGTCGACGGCCTCGGCGGTGACATCGCCCAGCCGGGCACCTGGGCTGGGCTGGCCGCCCGGTTGATCGAAGATTGTTACCTGCGGGGCCGCCGAGCGCAGGTCCGGTTGCATCCTCGACCCCTCGGACACGTCGATGGTGGCGGCCGGACGGCGAACAGGGATCTCACCGTGCTCCCGGCCGTCCGAGGGGCGACCCCGCCGGTGTGGCGGGTGCTCTGGGGCGTGCGGCTCGTGCCGTGGGCGACCGCCGTCGGGGTGACCTCCGGAATCGTCGGTGCCGTGACCGGTCGGGTTTCCTCCGACGTGCTCCTCGTCGCCGGTAGTGCGCCGTTGTTGCTCGCCACCGCCATCGTCGTCGGGCTGATGATGGACGACCGTGCGCTACGACCGGTCCGGAGCAGCCGCCGGCGCTTGGCGTTGGTGCTCGGCGCCGTCGCCGCCTCCATCGGGGGAGTTGTCGGTTCACCCCTGCGGGGGGCGACGGGCCAGTTCCACTGACCCCGTAGCCAGGGCCCGCCAGAGCGCCGGGACCGCCTCGACCGGCACCGCCAGCGTGATGCCGCTCTCGGGCACGTTGGCGACTGCCGCTCCCAGGACAAGCGGCATCACCGACGTGGGCCCCACCGGGTCCGCGCGAACGGTGTAGACATCGACCAGATCGCCGATGACGAGGTTCGGAGGAGCCAGTGGAACGGGGATCGTCACGGCCCGCTCGCCGGATCGCAGCCCCTCTCGGTCTCCGGCGATCGCCGCCTCGGTGAGGATCTGGCCGGCAGGGATGTGAGCGACCGCCACGGAGCCGGCGGGTACGTCTGACACGAAACGATCGGGGAGGAGCACCAACGGCACCTCGCGCAGAGCGACCGACGCCGGACCGATCGGGTCGCCGGGCGCCAGCTCCGCCACCGCAACCGCCACCGTGCTCCGCCGCCCCCACTGGTGCTGCGCCGTCCGGGCCTGGTCGACGACCACGTGCACGGCGACCGCGACGCAGAGGCCGAGCCACAGACCGTGAAGGCGTCCGCGCGAGATGCGGGCCAGCCCGAGCGAGACGCGTTCGATCGCCCGGCGCCGTCGACTGACCAGGGCCGGTGGCCGGCGGATCCTCGGGACCGTCGGAGAACTCTTCATCTGGCCTCCCGTCGGGAGTACGCCGGCTGTTCCGCTCTAGCCGGAGCTGTTGGTGGTGGCCGTCCCCTGGCTGTCCGAATCGCCTGAGGACCCGCTCTCGGATCCTGACGTCGGGGCGGTCTCGCTGGACGGCGTGGTCTTCGGGCGAGTCGTCGCCGAGTCGGTCTTGTAGAAACCGCTGCCCCGGAAGGAGATACCCACCGGCGAGAAGACCTTCTTCAGCGCATGGGTGTGACCGTCTCCGGGCAGCGAAGTGAAGGGCTCATCGGTCATGCGCTGTTCGATCTCGAACCGCTGGCCGCACTCGGTGCATTTGTACTCATACACAGGCATTTCCCCGGCAGCCTACCGCTCCTCCTACGCTGATCCCCATGAGCACAACGGTTCGCAAGGCGGTCATTCCGGCGGCCGGGTTCGGCACCCGGTTCCTGCCGTTCAGCAAGTCGGTTCCCAAGGAGATGTTGCCGATCCTGGATCGACCCGTCATCCAGTTCATCGTCGCCGAGGCGGTGGCGGCCGGGATGACCGACATCTTGATCATCACCTCCCGGCACAAGAAGGTCATGGAGGACCACTTCGATCGATTTCCCGAGCTGGAGCAGGCGCTCCTGGCGAAGGGGAAGACCGAGGAGTACGACGAGATCGTCGAGTTGACCACAATGGCCGACCTCCATTTCGTGCGGCAGGGCGAAGCGCTCGGCCTCGGCCACGCGATCGGGATGGCGGCCGCCCATGTGGGGGACGAACCCTTCGCCGTGCTACTCGGCGATGACATCATGCACGATCGCAGCGGTGTGCTGTCGGGTATGGTCGCCGCCCACGACGCCCATGGCAGCTCGGTCGTCGCCCTGATGGAGGTGCCCCACGAGGAGATCTCGGCGTACGGATGTGCGGCCACCGAGCCGGCCGAGGGGGAACATCTGGTCAAGGTCACCGGGCTGGTCGAGAAGCCGGCGCCCGAGGTGGCACCGTCGAACCTGGCCGTCATGGGTCGGTACCTGTTCACGCCCGCGATTTTTGCCGAGATCGACAAGACCGGACCCGGAGTGGGTGGGGAGATCCAGCTCACCGATGCGATGCTGTCGCTGCTCGCCTCGGAGTCGATGCTCGGGTACACCTTCAGCGAGGGTCGTTTCGACACGGGCAAGAAGATGGACTACCTCAGAGCGGTCGTCGAGCTGACGCTCGACCGGCCCGACGTCGGTCCGGGTTTCGCCGAGATCCTGGCCGAGGTGTGCCGCCGGAGAGGCATCGCATGAGCCTCTTGCCCCTGGCCGGTGCGCAGGCCCGTGTCCTCGATCTCGTCGGACCCCTGCCGCCGCTGTCACTGCCCATCGCGCAGGTTCGAGGTCAGGTCCTGGCCGAGACCGTCATCGCCGCCGAAGACATCCCGCCGTTTCCCAACACGGGCATGGATGGGTTCGCCGTCAGCTCCGCAGACCTGGCCGGCGCCTCGGGTGGCGCCCCGGTTGCCCTCCCGGTCGTCGAGACCATCGCTGCGGGGACAGTCGCCAGCCGCCCGCTGGCCCGGGGCGAGGCGATGCGCATCATGACCGGTGCACCGATGCCAGCGGGCGCTGACGCGGTGATCATGGTCGAACTCACCGAGGTCGTGGGCGAGGCGACCGGCGAAACCGTGCTGTGCCGTGCGCCGGTACCCCCCGGGAACCACGTGCGACCGGCCGGCGATGACCTCGCCGCCGGGACCGAAGTCTTCGGACCGGGCACGGTGCTCGGTCCTGCGCACATCGGCATGCTGGCCACGCTCGGATATTTCGAGGTCAGTGTCGTCGGCCGGCCCCGCGTCGGTGTCTTCTCCACCGGAGACGAGCTGGTGACCGGCCCCCAGCCGCTCGGTCCGGGCCAGATACGGGACTCCAACCGACCCCAGCTTCTCGCCCTCGTCGACGAGGCCGGCATGCTGCCCGTCGACCTCGGCTGGTTACCCGACGACGAACGAGCCATCGAGGCGGCCTTGCGACAGAGCGCGCCCGACGTGGATGCGCTGGTCACCAGCGGTGGCGTGAGCATGGGGGACTTCGATTTCGTGAAGTCCCTCCTGCAACGGCTGGGCGAGATGAACTGGATGCAGATCGCCATCAAGCCGGCCAAACCCTTTGCCTACGGCATGGTGCTCGACACCCCGATCTTCGGGCTTCCCGGGAACCCGGTCAGTTCGGCGGTGAGTTTCGAGCTGCTGGCCCGGCCCGCCCTCAACAAGATGATGGGACGCCCGGATCTCCACCGCCGGCGGGTGTGGGCGCTGACCGACGAGCCCTTGATCAGGCGCCCCGACGGCAAGACCCACTTCGCCCGCGTGCACCTCACCGATTCGGCCGATGGCGCCCCCCGGGTGCGTTCGGCCGGTGGCCAGGGCTCTCACCAGCTGTCGGGTCTGGCGATGGCCAACGGCCTGGCGGTGATCCCCGACGGCGATGGTGTCGCCACCGGTGAGCGGGTCCAGGTCATCGTCCTCTGAGCCCGGAGACCGGGCGATTGCTGGGACGGCTCAGCGCGGCCGGCGAAACGTTCCGGACCGGCCGCCGGTCTTCTCCCACAACGTGATGTCGCCGATCACCATGCTCCGGTCGGCCGATTTGCACATGTCATAGATGGTTAGGGCTGCGACCGAACAGGCGGTGAGCGCCTCCATCTCCACGCCGGTCCGGTCGATCGTGTCGACCTGGGCCTCGACCTCGACGAAATCGTCGCCGATCTCGAAATTGATCACGATCGATCCGACCATCACCTGATGACACAGCGGCAGCAGCTCGGGCGTGCGCTTGCCCGCCTGGATCCCGGCGACACGAGCGACGGCCAGCACGTCGCCCTTGGCGACCGCACCACGGGCGATGAGGCTGGTCGTCTCCGGTTCCATCGTCACCCGACCGCGCGCGACCGCCCGCCGGTGCGTCGGATCCTTCGGGGTGACATCCACCATCCGGGCCCGGCCCAGGGGATCGAGGTGCGTGAGCTCGCGGTCAGCCATGGGAGCAGGGTAGTGCTGGCCGCGGAGTTACGGGCGGTCGATCCTCGGCGACCCACCGTCCACTTCGGTTCCGGTGGGCCACCGGGCTGTGCGCCGGACACCCCCGACCGTTACCGTGATGCCATGGCTCTGGCGCTGGTCGACACCTTCGGCCGGGTCCACACGGACCTGCGGATCTCGGTGACCGACCGCTGCAACTTCCGATGTGCTTACTGCATGCCCGAGGAGGGCATGGAGTGGCTCGAACGCGGCGGCATCTTGACCTACGAGGAGATCGAGCGCATCGCCCGACTGCTGGTGGAAGAGGCCGGGGTCACCAGCATTCGGTTGACCGGCGGCGAACCAACCGTCCGGGCTCGGTTGCCGTTGCTCGTCGAGAGGCTCGCCGCGCTCGAGGTCGAGTTGTCGATGACCACGAACGGGGCGACGCTGCCGCTGATCGCCAACGATCTCCGGCAGGCCGGTCTTCACCGGATCAACATCAGCCTCGACACCCTCCGGGCCGACCGTTTCCATCAGCTCACCAAACGCAACGAACTGCCCCGGGTTCTCGAAGGCATCGATGCCGCAACCGGCGCCGGGTTCGATCCCGTGAAGTTGAACGTGGTTCCGATGCGAGGGATCAACGACGACGAGATCATCGACTTTCTGCGGTTCGGACGGGAGCGTGGTGTGGTCGTGCGCTTCATCGAGTTCATGCCCCTCGACGCCCAGGGCGAGTGGTCGAACGATCGGGTGGTTCCGGCGGCGGAGATCCTCGAGACGGCGGCGTCGGTCTTCGATTTCGACCCCATCGAACGGGGGTCCTCTCCGGCGGAACGGTTCGTCTTCACCGACGGCGGCGAGTTCGGCGTGATCGCCAGCGTGACCAAGCCGTTCTGCGAGGCGTGCGACCGGATGCGACTGACCGCCGACGGGCAACTCCGCAACTGCCTGTTCGCTCTCGGACACACCGACCTCCGGGACATGATCCGAACCGGAGCCACCGACGCAGAGCTCCTTCACGCGATCGCCGCCGAGGTGCACCGCAAGTGGGCCGGGCATTCGATCAACCAAGTGCACTTCATCCGGCCGTCGAAATCCATGAGCCAGCTCGGCGGCTGAAAGCCGGACACAAGATCTCGGCGCCCGGTCCGAAGCAGTCGCTTTGCGCCGCGCGGGAGAGCGGTACCCGACGACCGCCCCGAGGCGGCGCGCCGGAGAAATGCCACGAGTGCCAACCGAGGCACCGGCAGCCCGACTAATAATGGGCAGAGTTACCCGTCACATCCGGCCGGTCGGCCGGAACCAATCGAAAGAACCCGGTCGCCATGCCCCTGCCCTTCTGGCAACTGCTCATCATCGCCGTCGTGGTCAGTCTCTGGATCGCCTGGCTGGTCGTGCCCTTCTTCCGCTCCCTCCGCGCCCGCGAACACGACTCCATCGGCTCGTTCCGCCGCCAGCTCTCGGCCATGGGTCGCGCCCCTGAAGAAGTCGTGCTCGAACGGCACAGCGGAAGCCAGCTGGCCACCAGCCCCGCCCGATGGCGGGCCCAGTCACCCCACGCCCGCCGGCGCCAGATCTTCCTGGCGCTGTGCATGTCGGTCGTGGTGTCGCTCATCCTGGCCGTCATCGCCGGGGGTCTGTTCGTGGGCCTGCACCTCACGATGGATGTCCTGTTGGGCACGTTCGTTGCCTTCGCCAACCGCGCCGGCGCCCGCGAACTCGACCGCCGCGGCGAGACCGTCGTCTACCTCGACTCCTACGACGACCCATCCGAGGACCTCTGGGACGAATACCAGGACGCCGACGACGAACTTCTCGTCAAGTACGGGTAATCTGTAGCTCCCCGCTGGGGGTGTAGCTCAGTTGGCTAGAGCGCCTCGGTCGCATCGAGGAGGCCAGGGGTTCGACTCCCCTCACCTCCACTGAATTCCTGGCGGCTCCGCCAACGGGGTCCGCTGCACCAGCTTCGGTTGCTCGACGCCGCCCCGTCACTGCTCGAACCAGAACTCGATCTCGGCGCTGTCGACGGAGAACTCTGCAGCATGCTGGATGTTGGGCGCAATGTGGTACCACTCGCCGGGTCGGTAGGTGGTTCGCTGGTCGCCGATGATCAACGTGAGCTGGCCTTTGGTGATGACGCCTACGTTGTTCGTCGGGTGCTCGTGTGGCTCGATCACCGTGCCGGCCGGATACGTGGCGAAGAGCACATCGCAGCCGGTGGCGGCGAGCCGGAACGCGTCGAATGGTCCCTCGAAGTCGGGCAGCGCTGCGATCTCCGGTGGGAAATGGTCAACTCGACTGGTCATCAGTGGTCTGTCTCCTCGTGGAAGTGGTCGTCATCGATTCGTGGGGGCCGGCATCGGTCGGTGTCGCCGAACACCATGTGTGTGGACGTGAGCCAGCTTGCTGACACAACAGCGTCATGTCGTCCATGTGACGTGGGCGCCGGCGCCGGGGGCCGATCGGGTCCACCACGTGTCGACGGCCGGATCTGCCCCCGGTTCGGCGAAGGCCACGATCGAGCCGCCGAAGCCTCCACCGGTCAAGCGGGCGGCGAGGATGCCGGGACGGCCAACGAGATGTTTGACGAGCGCCTCGACGACCGGGGTCGACGCCTCGAAGTCTTCGGCGTAGCTCCGGTGGCCCTCGGTCAGGATCTCGGCGGCCGCTGCGATGTCGCCGGCGGCGAAGGCGGCTGCCATCGCTCGAACGCGTCCGTTGTCGCCGACGACGTGGCGGGCGCGCCGGCGAATGATCGGATCAGGGAGCGACTCCACATCGGCCAGGGTCGCCAAGCGCAGCGGACCGATCTGCTCCTCTGCGGCGAAACAGGCCTCCCGCCGTTCGCTGTAGTGCGACCCGGCCAGTTCCCGCTGCTGACCGGAGTGGACCACGAGGATGTCGAGGCCGTCCGGGACCGCAACCGGTGTGACCTCAACCGAGTGGCAATCGATCATCAACGCCGATCCGTCGACACCGCACAGGCTGGCGATCTGATCCATGATGCCGGTCTGCACGCCGGTGGCGACCTGCTCGGCAGCCTTGGCCTTCCGAGCGATCTCCAGACGGTCCTGTTCATCGTCGAGCGCCAGCAGCGCCGCACACGTGAGTGCGGTACTCGTGGACAATCCGGTCCCACCGGCCGGGAGCGATGTCTCGATGGACGCATCGAAACCCCGACGGTCACCCGCCAGCGAGGCTGCCGCTGCCAAGAACCGGCCCCAGCCCGGTACCACCGCTGACGGGTCATCCACCGGAAGCTCGAGATCGACCCGACCCTCCTGGTTCGAGGACGTGGCCGACAGCCGCCCGGTGACCCTCGTTCCGGTGATCGTGATCCCGAGTTCGAGGGCCATAGGGAACACGAGCCCACCGGTGTAGTCGGTGTGTTCCCCGATCAGGTTGACCCGACCAGGGGCGAAGGAGACGAAGCCGGTCATGCGAAGAACTGCCGGGCGACCTGCCACAACTGCGGGTTCACCGTCTTGAGCTCGGCGACGGCGTCGTCCAGCTTCACCCGCACCACCCGGTTGGCCTGCAGAGCCACCATCTGACCGAACGCCCGGTCGTGGACGGCGTCGATGGCCTCGACCCCATACCAGGTCGAGAGCACGCGGTCATGGGGAGTCGGCGATCCGCCCCGCTGGACATGTCCCAGGATTGTCACCCTCGTCTCGAACCCGGTGCGATCCTCGATCTCGCGAGCGACCACGTTGGCGATGCCGCCCAACCGGATGTGGCCGTACTCGTCGTACTCGTCGGCCTTGATCTCGATGGTTCCCTCGATCGGCTTGGCTCCCTCGGCGACGACGACGATCGACGCGTAGCGGCCGCGCTGGTGGCGGCGCGTGAGAGCAGCGCAGACCTCGTCGATGTCGAACGGGTACTCAGGGATCAGTGTCAGGGTCGCTCCGCCGGCGAGTCCTGCCCACGTGGCGATGTGGCCGACGTGACGGCCCATGACCTCCACCACCATCACCCGATTGTGCGACTCGGCCGTCGTGTGGAGACGGTCGATCGCGTCGGTTGCGATGGCCACAGCCGTGTCAAATCCGAAGGTCCGCTCGGTCAGATCGATGTCGTTGTCGATCGTCTTGGGCACGCCGACCACCGGAATACCCTCGCGTGCCAACTCCGCCGAACAAGAAAGTGTGCCCTCCCCGCCGATGGCGACGATCGCGTCGATCCCGTGGTCGGCCATTGTGCGGCGGACGCGGTCCACGCCGTCGACGAACATGTACGGCTGGATTCGACTCGTGCCCAGAACCGTGCCGCCACGGGGAAGGGTGCCGCGCATGGCCTCGACGGAAAGTTCGGAGTACTCGTTGTCCATCACGCCTCGCCAGCCGTCGTGGAAGCCGAGCATCGTGTCGTGGTAGTGACGTTCCCCCTTGCGTACGATCCCACGGATCACGGCATTGAGCCCGGGGCAGTCGCCTCCGCCGGTCAGGATCCCAACCTTCATGGACATCAATCTACGGGCCACTCACGCCAACGAGCAGCGGCACCGGGTACTCCGTCAGCCGTCCACCGGGGAATCGTCGAGCGACGAAGTGTCTCCGGAGGTGGCGCCTTCGTCGCCCATCCCTCCCCCCGGAAGCGCAGCATCGGTGGCCGCGCAGTCGTTGTAGTTCGATCGTCGGGCCGGTCCCCCGATCGATTCGGAATTCGCACCGGCGAGGGGAATCGGGCCGATGCTGTCCCGAAGTTCGACGGCATCGACTTCGGGGAATTGGGTGAGGGTGCAGACCAGGACTTGCGAGGGCAGGCGGTTGGCGCTGTCCCGAAATTGGGCGTCGTCGGAGACGGTCACCGCCACCAAGCCGTTGGTGGGTGGAGATGCAACCGGGTTGAGCGCCTCGGACAGCCGAGCCCGCATCTGAACCAGCTCGAGCTCGGCCTCGGTCGGCCCGTCCATCAGTGCCTCGATCGATTCCTGGAGTCCCGGTGGCTGTTCACGGGGCCGGACCACCCTCACCAATGACTCGTCGACTTCGGAGATGAAGTACAACTCCAGGGTGAAGGGGCCTTCGGGCTCGGGCTCGGTCGTCGAGGTCGTGTCGACCGATCCCAACAGGTCGTAAGGGACCTCATCGATCACCACGGCGGCGTTCTCACCCGGAACCGTACAGGAGGCACCGACCAGGGAGGCCGAGACGAAGAACGAGCGGATGCGCAGCCGGCCATTCACAGAGCGAACTCCTCGAGTTCCTGACCGGAGACGGGGTCGGCCGCCAGTCCCGGCAGCTCCAGGACGAACCGAGCCCCCGTTCCGGTGGGAGTGGCGCCGTCGACCCAGATCCGACCGCCGTGGAGGCGCACGTGTTCGGCGACCAGCGACAAACCCAGTCCGACGCCCTTGGCGACATCCCGCCGGCCGATGTCGGCGCCGGCCCGGGCGAAACGGTCGAAAATCCGGATGCGGTCGCCGGGGTCGACTCCGGGACCGTCGTCGATCACGGCGATCCGGATCTTGTCGCCGCGCCGGCTGACGTTGATCGTGGTGGCGCCGCCGGCGTATTTCCGGGCGTTGTCCAACAGGTTGGCGATCGCCTGGTGCAGGCGACGTTTGTCGGCGCGGACCACCAGCGGCTCGCTGTCGTAGGCCACGACCGGGACCTCGGGGGTGGTGCTCTGGGCCACGACTCGCTCGAGGAACTCGATCACCCCGAACTCGATGGTGTCGAGCCGGACGGCCCCCGCATCCAGGCGGGAGATCTCGAGGAGATCCTCGACGAGGCGCTGAAAACGCAGCAGGTCCTTCGACAGCAAATCGGTGGCGCGCTGAGCCGCCTCGGGCATCTCGTCCCGCCGGTGCTCGAGCACGTCGACCGATGCCGCCAGGGTCATGAGGGGGGACCGCAACTCGTGGGACACGTCCGAAGCGAAGCGTTCATCTCGCTCGATTCGGGCTTTGAGCGCACTCACCATCTCGTTGAACGATGCCGACAACTTGGCCAGGTCCGGGTCGCTCTGGGCGTCGAGACGGGTGTCGAAGTCTCCGGCGGCGATCGCTTCGGCGGCCTCGGCGGCGCTGGTGACCGGTTGGAGGATGCGACGGGCGAAGTAGTAACCCAGGCCCGCTCCGAGAATGGTGGCGACCGCACTGGCGCCGATGAGAATCCGCCGCAACGTGGCCAGGGTGGCCTCGGTGGAGGTCAGAGGAAGGACTTCGTAATACT
The DNA here is from genome assembly GCA_041576015.1 of Acidimicrobiales bacterium. GTDB lineage: Bacteria > Actinomycetota > Acidimicrobiia > Acidimicrobiales > SZUA-35 > JABDIY01. Next base: position 70,987 of record JBFGLT010000001.1, on the reverse strand, counting down.
CGGCGTCGAGTTCGGCGATGCGCACCCCGGCGGCGAACTGGGCTCCCTCGGCGGTCTGGAACCGTTTGCTTCCGGCCTGCCCCCGGACGACGAGCTCGCGCAGATCGGTGGGGATGTCGACGGGAATCAGACCCGACAGCGAACGGGGCTCGTTGTCGGAGAGCAGCAGGAGCACGCGGGCGTTGTTGGTGCGGGGGAGGGCTTCGAGGATCGGACTGATGTTGTCGACCGGTTCACCGTCATCGTCGACGACGCCGAGTTGGACCTGCTGGAGATCGCGCCGCAGGTCGGCGGCGTTGTTGAACATCTGGGCGACCGCCAGTTCCTCTGTCTCGGCGAGGAGCTGGCGCTGGGCGAGCACGAACGAGCTCACCGCCACGCCCGTCGACAAGAGCAACGCACCGAGCGCATACGACAGCGAGACGCGCGTGCGGAGCCCGATGGCCGGTCCGAGCCACCGTCGTCGGCTCGGACTAGGGCTGAAGCTTGTAGCCAAGACCACGGGCGGTGACGACGTAACGAGGACTGGCCGGATCCGGCTCCACCTTGGTGCGCAAGCGCCGGATGTGAACGTCGACCAGGCGGCCGTCGCCGAAGTAGTCGTAGCCCCAGACCCGTTCGAGCAGCACCTCGCGGCTGAAGACCTTGCCGGGCTGGGAGGCAAGCTCGCAGAGCAGCTTGAACTCGGTCTTGGTCAGATGGACCTCGGCGTCGGCCTGGGTGACGACGCCCTCGTCGGGGCTGATCTCCAGGTCGCCGACTTTCACCCGCTGCATCGCGCCGTGCTCGGCGTTCCGGGAGCGGCGGAGCATCGCTCGGATACGGGCCGACAGCTCCTTGGGAGCGAACGGCTTCGTCATGTAGTCGTCGGCGCCCGCCTCCAATCCAGCGACGACATCGTGGGTGTCGGCACGGGCGGTGACCATGATGATGGGGACGTCGCTGTCACGCCGCAACTGACGGCACACCTCGAAGCCGTCCATGCCGGGAAGGTTGATGTCGATGAGCACGACGTCGGGCGGATGAGACGTGAACGATTCCATCGCCGCCTCGCCGGTTCCCGCTTCGGTGACGTCCCAGCCTTCTTCCTCCAAGGCCAACTTGACGGCTTGTCGGATCCGCTCGTCGTCCTCCACGGTCAGAATGTGTGTGCCCACAGTCTCCTATGGTGCCTCAAACGGGCAGAAAAGGGGAGGCGGCGGACGGGCGGGCCGCTGGCGCCGCTACGGGTCGGTGTCGGCACCGGCGGCGGACAGGACTGCTGCGAGGTCGCCGAACAGGCTTGGTGCGGCGGCCAGCAGGAGCCTGCGGGTCGCCGTCGCCGGCGTGAGGTAGGCAACAGTGGCCCCCGCCTCGGCGGCGATCAGCCATCCGCCGGCCAGATCCCACCGGTTGAGGCCGGCCTCGTAGTAGGCGTCGTAGGCTCCCTCGGCGACCAGGCACAGATCGCGTGCCGCAGACCCGAGTCGCCGGATGTCCCTGACCTCGGGGAGCACGCGGAGGAGGATCTCTGCCTGCCGGGTCCGCTGATCAGACCGGTAGGAGAATCCGGTGCCGACAAGTGCACGGGAGAGCGGCGGCGAGACCGGGGAGACCGAGATCTGGCGGCCATTTCGCGTGGCACCTCCACCGCGGTGGGCGCTGTACATGACGTCGGCGGTCGGGTCGTACACCGCGGCGGCGGCCAACCCGTCGTCGTCGGCAGCGGCGATCGAGACGACCCAGCCGGGCAGGCCATAGAAGAAGTTGGTGGTGCCGTCGATCGGGTCGACCAGCCAGGTGACCCCGCTCGATCCGGCCCGATCGGCTCCCTCCTCGCCGACGATTGCGTCGTGGGGCCGGGCCCCGGTCAGCCGCTCGGCGATCAGTTGCTCGGTCGCCTGGTCGGCTGCTGTGACGATGTCGACGTCGGTGGATTTGGTGGCGACGGGCTCGATCACCGCATGACTGCGGCGGGCCCGTGCCAGCGCGCCCGCCTCACCGGCGATTCGAGTGGCCAGATCCCGCAACTGGGACCAGTCGTGGGTCATCGATCGTCCTCGGGGTGGTGAACCGCCCGCCATTCGTTCATGGCGCGGAGGGTGAGCTGGGCGACGATGCCGACACCGGTCGCTCCGCCGGCGGCGAACAGTACGCCGGCTAGCGCCGAGATCCAGCGCTCGGCTCCGAGGAGGTCGGCGGTGCCGAACCCGATCAGCCCGCCGAGGAGTCCTCCGACCAGGATGCCTGCGAAGGCCAACCAGCGAGCCGTGGGTGGCGGTTCGGTGTCGAGAGGTTGGGGGATCGACAGTCCGGCGAAAGGGAGCAGGTCGCCGTCAGGGTTGTCGCGCGGTTCGACGTCGCCATGTTCAGCCATGGGCCCGGGACACCCCTGCCGAGGGGTCAGTCCTCAGAGAGATCCCGCTGGTTTTCGTTCTGCTGCGTGTTGGCTCGGATGGCCGACGACACCTGGTTGAGTCCGGCTCGGCCCATCATGCGGAAATTGCGCTCCAGGCCCATTCCACTGATCAGCATCAGAGCAAATCCGGCGAAGGCCACGAGGAAGTGGATCTGCAGGGTGCCGAGCATGATGACCAGCCCGGCGATCACACCGGCGACCGACCACCGCAGCGAAGAGAGGGCGTGGCCGTAGACGGTGGCCTGGCCGACCTCCCGCACGAGATCGGGGTCGGTCTGATGAAGGTGACGCTCGATCTCGTCGAGAATGTTCTGCTCATTTTCAGAAAGCGGCATGAACGCTTACCTCTCCGAACCCGTACCCGTGAAGTCCTTAGTCTCGCGCACCTTTTCCCAATCGGCAACGCGGGCGGATCCATTACCCTCCACCGCGGGCGGATCGACTGGCGGGCGCCCGGCCGGGGTCCGCACCCGGCTGGTCGGGCGCAGGAGCCTTCGTGGATCAGCGTCAGCCCACCACCGCCGGAACAGCGACTGCTCCTGCGCCAAACCAGCGAGAATCCGATCGGCGGCTGCCTCGGCGGAAGCTGCCTCGGCGTCGGTCACCAGTCGCGGCGCAAACCGTGCGGTCGTGGCGATGGCGCCGAGCTGTTCGAACGGGTAGGAGGCGAAGTCGCGCTGAGTTGCCAGCCTTCCACAGAACGACGCGCGGGTCTCCGACGGCGCTCGGAGGATTCCCCGCTGGCGTTCGAGGGCTTCGACGACGTCGGCCCAGCTCGAGTCGACCCGCTCGGCCGGGGTGACTGCGTGCCGGCGACGGCGGTCCCGGCGAACCCGCTGGATCAACGGCAACCCGAGGACGGCGGCCGCCACCGCTGCCACCACGATCAGCACCCGTCGGTCGAGGCCCCCCGACGTCCCCCCGGATCCGGCCGATCCGGCGCCCTCGCCGACCGGCTCGTCGAACTCGGGCAACAGGGTGCCCGGCGCTGCCCCGTCGGTCGAGGGCGCGAGGGTGGTCGTCGTGGTGGCGAACGGGTTGTCGGGCTGGACCGGATCGTCCTGGTCAGCGGGGATACCGGTATACGATTCGGCCGAGGGAGCGCCCCGTTGCGGGGTGGGCTCGAAGGCGACCCAGCCGAGATCGTCGAAGTAGACCTCGGGCCAGGCATGGGTGTGTCGTCCGGTGATCTGGTAGGTGTTGGGCTCGCCTGCGAGCGGCTGACCCCAGGTGAAACCGACCGCCACACGGGACGGAATGCCCAGGGTGCGGGCCATCAACGCAAAGGTTCCGGAGAACTGCTGGCAGAACCCGACTCGTTCCTCCAGGAACTGCTCGGTGGGGTCGCCGGTGCGTGGCGAGAGGTTCACCGAATAGCGGAATTCGCGGAAGTAGCTCTGCAGCGCAAGCAACTGGTCATAGCGTGTCTCGGCTCCTGCGGTGACCTCCCGGGCGGTCGTGGCGACGGCGGGCGTGAGTTCCTCGGGCAGACCGAGATAGCGACGGGCGATCGAATCGGGCACCCGGGTCGACGCCGAACGCAACTCGTCGGCTGTGTAGACGGGCACGATCGATGCGATCGAGTAGACGGCTCCGTCGACCGTCGAACGGGAGTCGTCGATGATCAGCGATCCCGTGTCGGCGATCCAGCTGAATGGGGCGTCCGACTCGATGATCTCCGACGGCGCGTAGGCGGCGGGCAGCCACTCGCCGCTCAGAGCCTGGATCTCGAAGTCCTGCCGGACGACCGCCGTCGCCCCCGCCGAGGGGCGGCGACCGGGCAGCCGGCCATCCTCCTCGACCGACTGCTGGGCGCGGGCCAGCCAAACTCCGTCCTCGACGGTCTCCAGGCCGGCGAGACGGTAGTAGGCCGGCCGATCTGTGCGCACCTTGAACAACTCGACGTCGCGCTGGTTGACCAGCCGGGCCCCGATGTTGACAAAGGGTGTGACCACCACTCGGGTCGGGTCTCCGCTGTTCCGCCAGTCGAACAGCTCCCTCTCACCGGCGCCGGGGAGGAGCGGACCGGCGACGAGGCCGATGGCCAGGGCGGTCGCACTGAGCGCTGCGGTGCCGGCCGCCTGCCGGCTCGGTCCCCTTCGCCGATCGGAGGTGAGCCACAGGTCGCGCCGTTCCCGACTCAGACGGTGAGCCACTGCCCACAGCCCGATGGCGCCGGCGAACACGGCCGTCGAGGCGATCCGATGGTCTCCGCTGCCGGTCACCGATGTGAAGATGAACAGCAACCCGGCGGGGAGCACCGGCTCGAAGGCTAGCCGGAGACGGAGAGCCGCCCAGTCGACGATGAAGGCGGCGATCCATGCCCCGGCGGCGCCGGCGGCGAGGAACCCATCGAGGGCCTCGACGGGTGCTCGTTTGCTGCGGAATTGCTCGAGCGCTTCGTCGGCGACGGCGCTGAACGATGTCCAGGTCTCCTCGGTCGGCACGACGCCGTAGTCCGTGGTGCCGGGCGCCAACGCGTTGACCAGGGTGATCGCCAACAACAGCAGCGACAGCACCGCGGCGATGGGGAGCGGGATCCGCAGGCGGCGCAACGTCACCGCCACCAGCGACGACAACAGGGCGGCGGCGATCACCGGAAGTGATGCCGAAGGCTCTTCGAACACCCGGATGAACCCGACCGCTGCCGCTGGCACCAGCAGGAGGGCGGCCAGTTCGTTGCCGAGCGCCGGTCCCGTCGTCGCCGGCGCCAGGTGGCTGGCGTCGCTCATGATCCAACCGCCTTCATGGCGGGCTTCACCAGGACCTCCCGCCACTGGGACACAGGATCGGAGACGCCGTCGTGTCGAATGTGGCCGGGGATTCCGGTGACCGGTGTGGGCTCGCAGGTGATGGCCACCACCCGGCGGTACCGCCGTCCCAGCCCGATCAAGGCCGGCGCCAGATCGACTTCCGGGGCCCCGGTGACGATGATCAGGGTGCCGCCCCGGCTGCGTCTGGTGAGATCGCGCAACGCTGCGATCAGCGACGAGCCGTCAGGGTCGGTCGTGGTCGAACCCCCACCCGACCATCGGATGGTGGCGAATCGGTCGTCGACCAGTTCGAGTTCGTCGACGCTGTGGATGTCGGTCACCACCGTTGGTTCGGTCGTCATCAGCCGAAGCAGGTCGTTCGGATTCCAGCCGGCGTAGAGCGCACTCAGGGCGGCGGAGACGGCCCGTTCGAAGCCGTCGGGGCTGTAGGCTGCCGACCGGCGGTCGAGCACGATCGTCGTGCGGGCGGTGCGCGGCTGTTCGTCGGTCCTGACCATCAGCTCGTCGGTGCGGGCCGTCGCCCGCCAGTTCACCCGGCGGAGTTCGTCACCGATCACATAGGGGCGGAGTGCATAGAACTCGTCTCCGCCAAAGCGCAGCGTCCGATCCTTGCGGAGTTCTCCGATCTGCTCCTGCCCGACCCTGCCCCGGAGCGGGGCGAAGGGTAGAAGGGGAGCGTGAACGAGCAGCCTCGAGGCGGCTGACGCTCTGACTGTCGAGGTGGTGAGCGCCAGCGGGTCGCCGAAGGAGAGGTCCAGCGGGCCGACTTCGAGCAGGCCCCGCGTTCTCGTCGGCAACTGGTAGGCGATCGTGGCCCGGTCTCGGCCGCCGATGCCGGCCAGCGACACGCGCGCCCCGCTGCTGCCGCTCACGTGATCGGTGACGCGAAGCACCGGCGTGCTCCGCCGCGCGGTGTTGGTGAGCTCGAGGTCGATCCGGGCGGGCTGGCCGGCCCGGAGCCGCACGGGGGCTGCCCGCCTGGCGATCTCGAGGTCGAGCTGGACCGATGCCGCATACAGCACCGCCAAGATGATCGCTGCCCCGGCCATCGCTCCGAGGTAGTACAGCTCGATGGTGCCGAGTGCTCGACCGAGAGCGACCATCGAGCCCCCGGCGACGGCGAGGGCCAGGCTCGCTCGGGTCGGGCGCATCACATTCGATCGTACGGCACGGGCACGGCATCGAGGAGGTCGGCCACGATCTTGTCGGCCTCGAGACCTTGGAGTTGGGCCTCGGGCCGGAGCACCAGACGGTGGCTGATCACCGAGGCGGCAACCGCCTTGACATCGTCGTCGGTGACGAAGGTCCGCTGGGACGCAAGCGCATGGGCACGGCTGACCTGCTGCAGACTGAGCGTCGCCCGGGGCGACATTCCGAGCTCGATCGAGGGGTGGTTCCGCGACGCCTCGGCCAGATCGACAAGGTAGGCGCGCAACTCCGGGGCGATGCGCACCGCTTTCACCAGACCGATCATCGTCTTGACGTCATGTGCGCTCGCCACCGGTTCGAGCTCGTCGACCAGATGCCGCTGCTCGTGGGTCTCCAGGATCGAGAGTTCGTCCTGGCGGCGGGGGTATCCGACCGAGATCCGCATCAGGAATCGATCGAGCTGACTCTCTGGGAGCGGGTACGTGCCTTCGGATTCGACCGGATTCTGCGTGGCCACGACCATGAAGGGCCTGGGCAACCGGTAGGTGTGGCCGTCGACGGTCACCTGCTCCTCGGCCATGGCCTCGAGCAGTGCCGATTGCGTCTTGGGGGAGGCGCGGTTGATTTCGTCGGCGAGGACGATGTTGTTGAAGACCGGGCCGCGGCGGAACTGGAAATCGTTGGCGTCACGGTTCCACACGCTGATGCCCATCACGTCGGCCGGCAACAGGTCGGGGGTGAACTGGATCCGCCCCCAGGCCGCCTCGATCGACTGGGCGAGAGCCTTGGCGACCGTCGTCTTTCCGACGCCGGGAACGTCCTCGACGAGGAGGTGTCCCTCGGCCAGCAGGCACAGCAGCGCCTGGCGGACCACGATGGGCTTTCCCTGGACGACCAGCTCGATGTTGGCAGCGATGGCATCGAAGGCGGCGACGAACCTGCCCAGGGCGCTTTCGTCGAGAGCGGGCAGGACCCGCGGCGTCCGCACCGACGAGAGGGCCGCTTCTTGAGATGCCGATGTGGTGGTCATGGGTTCCTTCCGGCTGCCGCCGCTCGCCGGCTCAGGGTAGCGGAGAGACTAACTTGGCGACCATGCTCGCCGATGTCGAACCGCCCCAGGAGTCACCTCTCCTGGCCCTCGATGTGGGCGCCACCAAGCTGGCGGCGGCCGAGGTCTCCGCCGCAGGCCGTGTCCAGCGGCGAGTGCTGGCGACGACTCCCCCGACCTCCGAACCCGACGAAGTGTTCCTCGCTGTCACCGAGCTCCTCGACCGCTTGCGGCCATTCGAGCGCTTCCAGGGTCTCGGCGTCGGCTGTGCCGGCCCGATGGATCGCGGGCGCGTCCATGTATCGCCTGTCAACATTCCGGCCTGGCGGCGGTTTCCGCTGGTGGAGCGACTCACCAGGCACACCGGCCTCACCGTCGCAGTCGACAACGACGCGAAGGCACTGGCCTTGGCCGAGGGCTGGCGGGGCGCTGCGATCGGGTTCGACAGCTACGTCGCCATGGTCGTGAGCACGGGGGTGGGCGGTGGCATCGTGCTCAATGGCCGCCTCCTCGACGGCGCCACCGGCAACGCCGGGCACATCGGTCACGTGTTCGTCTGTGGCGACACATCGGACGCTCCGCCGAATCATGTCCCCGGTCTGCTCGAGTCCGAGGCCTCCGGAGTCGGTATCGCCTCCCGAATCGGCAGCCCGGCCGTCAACGCCAGCACCGTCGAGATTCGCCGCACCGGTGTGCTGGTGGGACGGGCGGTGGCGTCGGTCGCCAACCTGCTCGATCTGCGGCTGGCCGTCGTGGCCGGTTCGGTCGCCCTCGGCTACGGCGAACCGTTCTTCAGCTCGGCCCAGGCCGAGATCGACCGGCTCTGCACGCTCGATTACAGCCGTGGTGCCCGAATCCTGCCGGCCGGACTCGGGGACGACGGGCCTCTGGTCGGTGCCGCCGCCGTCGTGCTGCGTCACCTGGGCCGGCTGCCCAGGGCGTTCTGACCTCCCGGTTACGACCGGCGGGCGATGATGCGGGCCTGCCCGTCCCCCTCGGCGAAGTCGAGGATGTCCAGCGTCGCGAAGGCGCGTCGCAGATCACCTGCCGGTGCCCGGTACCGGCCGGGCCCGTGATCCACCTCGCTCAGGCAGGCGACGGCCAGGACGGCGTTGGGTTTGAGGCGCTCGACGAGGGCAGCGTCCAGCTGCGGGTCGCGGAACATGTGGCTGAGGACGAGATCGGCTTTCGGCGTGTCGGGCAGGCCGGCGTCGAGGTCGACGACTTCGAACCGGCACCGATAACCGACCTCGTACTCCTCGGCGAGTTGGACCGCCGCCTCGATCGCCACCGGCGACACGTCGACGCCGAACACCTGCATACCGCGCAGCGCCAGCCATACCGATGCACCACCCCGTCCGCACGCCAGCTCGATGGCGAACCCGTGGCACGGGAACAGATCCTCCCGGTCGGCCAGCTCCCTCGGAGCCGACGGGTTCGGCCAGGCGAGATCGGCGGCCGCCGCATGCCGGGCGTCCCAGTGGCGCCGATCATCGGCGCTCATTCGCTCACCGGAGCGTGAACGAGGTGTCCTGCATCCACGCCAGCCATGCTAGGAGGTCGTCCTCAGACCCCGGCGGGGCGTCGCCGGTCCCGCCGTAGGCGGTCACGAGGCGGAAGCGCATCCAGTCGCGGTCGGGGACCGGCAGGTACGGCCGCCGGGACCACCACCGATCGGGGACCATCGATCGGTAGGCGCGAGCCGCTGTCGACCACAGGTGGGGTCGACGGGCGACGGCGAGCACCATGCTCGGCGTGAGGAGCATCGCCCTACCTGGGGATCGCCGACCACGGACCGCGGTCCGACCGGGGTTCCTTGGGAAGTCCGAGGACCATCTCGCCCAGGATGTTTCGCTGGATCTCCGACGTGCCGGCGTAGATCGTTCCCGCTCGAGCGTTCAAGAAGGTACCGATCCATGACCCGGACTCGTTCGGTGCGCCGGGTGTGTCGGTCGAGAACGCCGAAGAGGGCAACTTGCCCTCGATCGAGAGGGCATCGGCCCCCAGGATGTCGAGCGCCAGTTCTGTGACCGTGCGGTGGTACTCGCTCCAATACAGCTTGAAGATCGATCCCTCCGGCCCGGGGTGGGCGCCGCTGAGGAAGTCGGTCAGGGTGCGCATGCCGAGATACCGCATGATCTCGACCTTGGAGTGACACCATGCCAGCCGCTGCCGGATCGCCGGCTCGTCGGCCCGGCCCCTGGTGCGCGCCAGCTCGAGGAGACGGTCAAGTTCGATCCGAAACGCCACCGGGGTGGTCGCCGCCGCCTCGCCCCGCTCGTAGCCGAGCAGCGTCATCGCGACGCCCCAGCCGCCGTTGACCTCGCCGACCACGTTGGCGGCCGGGCAGCGCGCATCGGAGAAGAACACCTCGTTGACCTCGGCCTGCCCGGAGATCATCCGGATCGGGCGGACCTCGACACCGGGTTGGTCCATCGGTACCAACAAGAAGGTGATGCCGCGATGCTTGGCCGCCTCGGTGTCGGTACGGGCCAGGACGAAGATCATGTTGGCGAGGTGACCGGCCGAGGTCCAGATCTTCTGACCGTTGATCAGCCACTCGTCACCGTCGAGCATCGCCCGGCAGCCGAGGTTGCCGAGATCGGATCCGGCATTGGGCTCCGAGTACCCCTGGCACCAGAGGTCCTCGCCGCCGATGATCCGGGGCAAGAAGTAGTGCTTCTGCTCCTCGGTGCCCCACTCGAGGATCGTGTTGCCGACCATCTGAATGCCGAAGACGTCGTTGGGACCCCCCGTCGGGACTCCGGCCTTGGAGAACTCCTCGGCCAGGATCACCGACTCCAGGGCGGTCAAACCGGCGCCGCCGTACTCGGTTGGCCAGGTGGGCGCCAGGAACTGGTGATCCCGCAGGGTCTCCCGCCACTCGAGGCTGAAGGCCGTCGCCTCGTCCTCGGTAAGTGCCCCGATCCCTTCCCAGCCGGTCGGGAGGTGTTCGGCGAGAAACGCCTGGACCTTTTCGCGGAACACGGCGGCTTCGGGTGGATAGGTCGGCTGCATGACCCAAGACTAGACCGCGCGGTCAAGTTCGCAGAAGTCGGTGGCCTGTTGTGCCGGTCAGCGGTGGAGCTCGGCGAGAAAGGCGGTGGTCAAAACAGCCGCATCGACGGTGACGCCGACCTCGGTGTCCGGGTCGATCCCCGAGACGGCCGCCGGTTCGAGGTAGCGCAGGGTGTCCGCCAGCGGCTGCCGCGAGGGAGCCATGGTCTGGAAGCGAGCGATCGAGCGAGTCCGTCGCTGCGACATCCCGACCAGCTTCGTCTGATCCGGACCGACGACCTCGCCGGGACCGGTGCCGGCGAAACACACCACCCCGCCGGCCCGCCGGTTCCGGAGCGGACCCGAGTGCACGATGGTCTCGTCGATTCCGACCGCAGCGAGGGTCCGCTGCCAGACCTGACCGAGCCACCCGAACGCGACCGTCACATCGTCGCTCCAGAGCGGATCGTCCCGTCCGACGAGCACGTCGATCCAGGTGTCGCCGGGGGACACCAGGACCGCACCGCCACCGCTGCGTCGCCGGCAGACCTCGATGCCGTCACGCCGTACATCGAACGTCGACACCTGGCGTTCGGACTGGGAGGATCCGAGCACGAGCGCCGGACCGGTGACGGCGTGGACCCAGGCCGATCGTCTCGGGGGGTCGGGAAGCGCCCGTTCGTGGAGCGAAGCCGCCGTCCCGCGCGTGGTCACGACCTCCCACCACGGCCCTCTCCCCGGTAGCACACCACCAGTGTCGCAACGCTGCGTTGGTGTCCGCCATTTTCCGATCCAAGTGTGGACAAGTGGGGCGTAGTGGGTTACGGTGGGGACAAGTGGGGGAGAGTCCCACGGCGCCACACCGCAGATGCGGGGTCTGGCGTGGCAGTCGGAACCACATCGAGAGGACTCGGGGGAGGCGAGGTGCACGTTGTTCGTTGGCCAGTACGAGCACACGCTGGACGACAAAGGTCGCGTCGTACTCCCACCGGACTTCCGGGAGCAGCTCGGCTCGCTGGGGTACGTCGTCCGCATGGGCGAGCGGCTCGGTGTCTGGTCCGAGGCCGGCTACCTGGACGTCTCCGCCGACTGGGTCAACCACCGTCAGGAGGGCGTGATCGACGGTGTGACGTTCCGCAAGCTGACCGGCGAGACCCAGCGGGCCAGGATCGACTCGGCCGGGCGCATCACGATCAACCGAATCCTGCTCGAGGGCTTTCGACTCGGCCAGCCGGTCGTGCTGTCCGGCGCCCTGAACCGCATCGAGATCTGGCCGCGCGACCTGTTCCACCAGATGCACGGGACCGATCAGGCCAATGCCAACGTGAGCGCCGCACTGGAGCGGATGGGCCTCTAGGCATGCCGACCCACCTCTCGACCCTCAGGCGGCAACGATCAGGAAAGGAGTTCGGTAGAGCCTAGGAAGGCGTTCGTTCATCGGTTGCTTCTCGGATGTCGGGGAAGGGTACTTCTGCCCCACAACTCCGCCCGTTACCCCTCAAGTGCGCTCAGGGAGACATCCTGACGTACGTCCGTCATCCGAGGGGCAACCGATGGCCGAACCGGAGCTTGGGTGACACCGGCACGTTTTCATGACGCCTTCGCGGTTCGTGCATGCGCCGGTTCTGGCGGGAGAAGTCGTGGAGGTCCTCGGTCAGGTGCCGCCCGGTGTGGTGCTGGATGCGACCCTGGGCGGCGGCGGACACGCAGAGTTGCTTCTCGATGCGGCGCCTCACCTCGATGTCGTCGGCATCGATCGGGATCCGGCAGCTCGGGCTGCTGCTGCGGACCGCCTGGCCAGATTTGCCGGTCGCGTTCGGATCCTGGCCGGCCGGTTCGACGCGCTCGGCCACCTGTTGAGCTCGATAGGCGTCGGTCGCCTGTCGGGCTTCCTGTTCGACCTGGGGGTCAGTTCGCCTCAACTCGATCAAGCCCAGCGGGGCTTCAGCTTCCAGCGGGATGGCCCTCTCGACATGCGAATGGACCCGGCCAGTGCGCTCACCGCCGACGAGGTCGTCAACACGTGGTCGGCGGCACAGTTGACCCGGGCTCTCCGGCGGGGTGGCGACGAACGCTACGCCGAACGGATCGCTCGGGCGATCGTGGCAGCCCGCCCGATCCACCGGACCCTCCAGCTGGCCGAGGTCGCGGCGGCCGCCATCCCTGCCGCCGCCCGCCGCCGCGGCGGTCACCCCGCCAAGCGAACCTTTCAAGCGATCCGCATCGCCGTCAACGACGAGCTCGAGGTTCTCGAGCCGTCATTGCGCGCCGCGCTCGACCTGCTGGTTCCGGGTGGGAGGGGCGCTGTGATCACCTATCACTCGGGTGAAGACCGGATCGTCAAGGGCGTCTTCCGGCACTACACGACCTCCGCGACCCCGCCCGGCCTTCCCGTCCCGGCTGTCCCGCCGCCGTTCGAGATCCTACGCCCGGCGGTCCGACGGCCGACCGCTGCCGAGCAGGAGGCCAACCGGCGGTCGCGAAGCGCCCGATTGCGGGCGATCCAGCATCGCCCGGAGGCGGCATGAGTACGACGTCACCGGCCCGCCGCCGGCCGGCGGGGCGCGGTCGCGCCGCCTCGGCCCCGTCGCTGTTCCTGATCGACTTCGTCGCGCTCCGCAGCCGCGCCCGGCGCCGGCGGCTGCTCTTCATCGCTCTGACCCTCCTGGTCGGCGTGTTCTTCGGCGTCGCCCTCGTGCAAGCGCAGCTGGTGCAGACCCAGAGCGAGCTCGACGCGCTGGAAGCCGAGATTGGGCAGCTCGAGAATGACATCGCCCTGCTCGAGCGCGATGTCGTGGTCGCCTCCTCGCCCGAGGAGATCGTCCGGAGGGCGCGAGCGCTCGGCATGGTGCGCGCGGTCCGTCCGGTCTACCTGGTCGCTGCCCGACCGGTGGGGCGATGACCCGCCGCCGACCCCGCCGGTCGACCCGGACACTCTTCGCCGAGCATCCGCAAGTGTTCGCCGTTCTCGCCTGCTTCTTCGTCGTCATGGTCGTGTTCATGGCGGCATTGGTCGACCTGCAGGCCGTTCGTCCCCACCGATACCGCGATCTGGCGTTCGATCAGAGCACCGCCACCCGCAAGCTGGCTGGTTTTCGCGGTCAGGTGCTCGACCGGGAGGGGTACGTCCTGGCCGCCAGCACCCCGACCCAGCTGCTCATCGCCGACCCTCAACTGGTTGCCGACCCCGCCTGGACGGCGACGCTCCTGGCCCCGGAGTTGGGCATCGAGGCCAACATCATCCACGACCGGCTTCTGCCCGCCAACGACGAGGACCGGTACAACGTCGTGGCGGCCACGAGCGATCAGGAAGCGCTGGCCGCCATCCGGACAATGGTCGCCGACGCCGACACGACCGAGGCGTTCGACGGCATCGTGATCCGGCCTGAGGAGGATCGGCTTTACCCCGCCGGCGACCTGGCCAGACCGGTGATCGGCCGGGTCGATCCCGACGAGGTCGGGCGCTCGGGCGTCGAGCAGCAATTCGAGGAACTGCTGGCCGGCACGTCGGGATTCGAGCGGTACGAGCGGGGCATCTTCGGGTCGATCAGCGTCGGCGAGCGGATCGTCGAGCCTGCCGAGCGAGGGTACGACATCACGCTGACGCTCGACCACCGGATCCAATTCGGCACCGAAGCCATCCTGATCGACACGTGCGAGAAACTAGGCGCCATGGGGGCGGCGGCCATCGTGAGCGATCCCAAGACCGGCGAGATCTACAGCATGGCGAGCGTCGACCGCATCGACGAAACCACCTGTGGGGTGGCGTCGTACAACAAGGCGGTGATCGACACCTTCGAGCCCGGTTCCGTGATGAAGATCGTCGCCTTCGCCGCCGCCGCCGACCACCTCGGCTACGAGGCCGGTGACCTGATCACCGTACCCGGGTCGATCGAGGTGGCCGACAAGCCGTTCTTCGATCACCCCCGCCACGAGGAGCTGGAGATGACCCTGGGCGATGCGCTGGCCCGGTCGAGCAACGTGGCCACGATCGGTCTGTCCCAGCAGCTGGGCCCCCAGCGGTACTACGAATACGCCTCGGCTTTCGGGTTCGGCGAGCTGACCGGGCTCGACTTCGCCGGCGAGGTGGCCGGGGTGCTGCGGCACCCTTCGGAGTGGCAGGGGAGCGACGCCGGATCGATCGTGATCGGACAGGGGATGACGGTCCACCTCCTACAGCTGGCGGCCGCCTTCAACGCCATCGGGAACGACGGCCGCTACGTCCAGCCCGTCATCGTTGCCAATGTCGAGGATGCCGACGGCGAGGACCATCTGATTTCCGATCCCATCGAGCGGCCCGTGATCGATCCCGACGCAGCCGCCGAGATGCTGAAGATGATGACCGCGGTCACCGGCGAGGAGGGCACCGGGTTCAAGGCCGCCATCGAGGGCTACGAGGTGGCCGGGAAGACCGGTACGGCCTGGAAGGTGTTCGACAACGGCAGCGGACGCCTCTCCTACGGAAGCGACAACGACCGTCGATACGTGACCACGTTCGGCGGACTGGTTCCGGCCGCCGATCCCGAACTCTCGGTCGTGTTGATGATCGACGAACCCCGGACGGCGACGAGCGCCACGACTGCGGCAGCGCCCACCTTTGCGCAGATCGCGCAGTACGCCCTGCGGGTGCTCAAGATCGCACCGGGGCAGGCGGAGGCAACGCCGGCGTGGCGCCAGGCGCGAACGCTCGTGCGCGGTACACCCGCCATCGCCGAGGACGCCCGGCGGGCCGGGGGCGAACCCGCTGAATCGCCGCAGTCCGACCCGCCCGCAGGGGAACCCGGCCCGGCCGCCGGTGACGAAGAGGTGACTGCGACGACCCCAGCGGAACACCCGGTGGCCGTCGAACCCAGCGACTCGCCGAGCGTCGTCGACCTCGACGTCGCCGCCGATCCGGCCGAAGGTGGGTGAGGAATGGCCGCCGGTGTGGAACTGCGCCGCGTCGCCGCCGACGTCGACGGCGAGCTGGTGGGTGAGTCGGTCGAGGTCGCCGGCATCACCCACGACTCCCGCCTCGTCCAGTCCGGGTTCCTGTTCGTGTGCGTCCCCGGGCAGTCGGCCGACGGGCACGACTTCGCCGATCGGGCCGTGGCGGCTGGAGCCGCTGCGCTCCTCGTCGAGCGGCGGCTGGACATCGACGTGCCACAGGTCCTGGTCACCGACACGCGGCGGATGGCAGGACCGGCGGCTGCGACGGTGCTCGGTCACCCCGAACGCCACATCACCCTCATCGGGGTGACCGGTACGAACGGCAAGACGACCGTGACCCAGATGCTGGGCGCCATGCTCGGACGCCTCGATCGAGCGGTGGAGGTGTCCGGAACCCTCACGGGTTCGCTCACCACCCCCGATGCAACCGACCTGTTCGCTGGACTCGCCGACCTCCGTCGACGAGCGGTCCGCTACCTCGCTCTGGAGGTGTCGAGCCACGCGCTCGCCCTCCACCGAGTCGAGGGGCTTCGGTTCGACGTCGCCGCGTTCACGAACCTCTCCCAGGACCATCTGGACTTCCACGGGACGATGGCCGACTACTTCGAGGCAAAGGCGACGCTGTTCGAACCGGAGCGGAGCCGGATGGCCGTCATCAATCGGGAGGATTCGGCCGGCCGCACATTGATCGACCGCCGGCCCGATGCGCTCACCTACGGGATCGACGATGCGGCCGAACTGAGCCTGGCGGCGGCCACCTCGTCGTTCGCGTGGCGGGGCCGGCCGGTCACACTGCAACTCGCCGGCCGGCACAACGTCGTCAATGCGCTCTGTGCGGCGGTCGTGCTCGAGTCGCTCGACATCGAACCCGACGACATCGCCGACGCCATCGGAGCCATCGACCCAGTACCCGGCCGGATGGAGTGGATCAACCTTGGGCAGCCCTTCCGTGTCGTGGTCGACTTCGCCCACTCTCCGGCGGGTCTCAGCGTCGCCCTGGAGGCGTGCCGGCGAGCGGCTACCGGGGCGGTCCATGTGGTGTTCGGATGTGGCGGCGACCGTGACCGGGACAAGCGACCGTTGATGGGCCGGGTGGCCGCGGAGGGGGCCGACCGGATCACCGTCACATCGGACAACCCTCGCGGCGAGGACCCGGCCGCCATCGCCGCCGCCATCCTCGCAGGGGTGCCCGACCTGAGCGAGGTGACCGTCGAGCCGGATCGCCGGGTGGCGATCGACCAGGCCGTTGCCGGCGCCGGCCCCGGCGACGTCGTGCTGATCGCCGGCAAAGGTCACGAGGCCACCCAGACCATCGATGGCCGGGTCCTGGATTTCGATGACCGGGTGGTGGCCGTCGAGTCGCTCGAGCGAGCAGGATGGTGAACCTGCCATGATTCGCCTTCTCACAGCCGCCGGGATCGCATTCGCCTTGAGTGCCCTCGGCACCAAATTCCTGATCGACCTGCTCACCCGGAATCGCATCGGCCAGCCGATTCGTGAGGACGGCCCCCAGGGTCACCAGATCAAGGCGGGGACGCCGACGATGGGCGGCATCGCCATCGTCGTCGGTGCTGTCGCCGGCTACTTCTTCAGTCACATCATCCAGGGGGGCATCTACACCCGCTCGGGTCTACTGGCGATGGGTGCCATCGTCGGCGCCGGCGCGGTCGGCTTCTTGGACGACTGGATCAAGGTCTCGCGAGAGCGGAACCTCGGTCTGAACAAGCGGACGAAGATGCTCGGGTTGCTCTCGGTCGCCACCGGCTTCGCCATCGCCACCCAGGCCTACACCACCACCAGGACCGAACTCTCCTTCACCCGGTTCACCTCGCTCGATCTGGGAACCGTCGGGTGGGCTCTCTGGGCGGTGCTGCTGATCATCGGCAGCAGCAACGCCGTGAACTTGACCGACGGCCTCGACGGCCTGGCCGGCGGTTCGGGCATATTCTCCTTCGCCGCCTACGTGCTGATCGGGTTCTGGATATTCCGCCAGAACGAGACCCGTCCCGATCTGTACCTCGTTCCTCACGCCCTCGATCTGGCGATCGTCGCCGTCGCCATGGTCGGGGCTCTGGCCGGATTCCTGTGGTTCAACGCCGCCCCAGCGGAGATCTTCATGGGGGACACCGGGTCACTGGCAATCGGAACCGGCCTCGCCTCGTTGGCCCTGCTCACCAACACCCACCTGCTGCTCCCGGTGATCGGTGGTGTCTACGTCGCCGAGACCCTGTCGGTCGTGCTGCAGGTCGCCTACTTCAAGTCGACCGGGGGCAAGCGGCTCTTCCGCATGGCGCCCATCCACCACCACTTCGAACTGGCGGGCTGGCGGGAGACCAAGGTCATCATTCGGTTCTGGTTGATCGCTGGCGGCTTGACCGCCGTCGCTCTCGGCCTGTTCTATGCGGACTGGGTCCAAGCCGTGGAGATCGGTTCATGAGCAAGACCCTCACCCGCAAACCCCGGATTGACCGGGCGCCGGCCCGGCGAACGTCGAAATCGCGCAGCGGCTCCAAACCCAAACGGAAGGTCGCAGCGAGCAAGGCGCCCGGTCAGAAGCGTGCGACCCGCCGCCCCGCTCCTCCCCGCCGCACGGGGGCGACCACGAAGCGGACCGCGACGGCCCGACGGGATTCGCCGACCCGCGCGCCGAGCAAGCCGGCCGCCAAGACCAACGGTCGTGCCTCCCGCAGCGGCCGCCGCTCTCCCGCCGGCGATTCGCGCCGGCCGGGCCAGGCCGCCGGCCGCTCACGGTCGGGCCGGGCTGTCGCCGGCCGCTCACGGTCGGGCCAGGCGCGCCGCCGCCAGGCGCCCCGCCCGTGGTGGAAGCCGGCTTCGACTCCGAAGCTTCCGGCGACCGAGGTCGGCGAGCGAATCGGCTGGTCGATCACGATCCTGGTGATCGGCCTCACGCTGTTCGGACTGGTCATGGTTCTGTCGGCATCGTCGGTCTCCAGCGTCCACCGGGCCGACGCATCACCGTTCTTCTACTTCTCCCGCCAACTGCGGTACGCCCTGTTGGGTGGCCTGGCCTTCTTCGCCGGCAGCCGGATGAACTACCGCCACGTCGCCCGCATCGCCGTGCCGGCGGCTGTCTTCAGCGCTGCGCTGCTCCTCGTCGTCCTCGTCCCCGGGGTCGGCCGGACCGTCAACGGATCGAGCCGGTGGCTCTCGTTCGGACCGGTGGTGATCCAACCGGCCGAGTTCGCCAAACTCTCGGTGATCCTGGTCACGGCGACCCTGCTCGCCCGTCGGGAAAACCACGCCCACCGACCCGAACGCACGATCCGCCCCGTCCTGGTCATCGTCGGTGCGTTCTCGGCGCTCCTGCTCGCTCAGCCAAAGCTCGGTACGCCCGTCATCATGGGAACGGTGGCCATCCTCATGCTGTACGTCGGCAAGGTCCACGTCGGCCATCTCGCCAAGTGGGCGTTCAGCCTGCTGGCTGTCACCACGGTCCTCGCCTACTCGGCACCGTACCGTCGAGCCCGGGTGCTGGCGTTCCTCGACCCGTGGTCGAGTCCAGACGGGATCGGCATGCAGACGATCCAGAGTCAGATCGGCATCGCCTCCGGTGGCCTGCTCGGTCGCGGTCTCGGCGCCAGCCGGGCCAAGTGGGGATTCCTGCCCGAGGCGCAGACCGACTTCATCTTCGCCGTCGTCGCCGAGGAGCTCGGTGTCGTCGGCGCCGCCGGTCTCGTGCTGGCGTTCGGCCTCTTCGGCTACCTCGGGTTTCTCGCCGCTCTCCGGGCGCCGGATGCCTTCGGGCGGCTCCTGGCCTCTGGTCTGACGATTTGGATCGTGACCCAGACGGCCTTGAACATCGGCATGGCGTTGGGGTTGGCGCCCATCACCGGCGAGCCTCTGCCCTTCGTCTCGCTCGGCGGCTCCAGTCTGGTGACCACGCTCTTCGCCAGCGGCCTGCTCGTCGGGATCGCCCGCCGTGGCCGGCGCTGACGGCGGGCGAGACGACCGGCGCGCGATCCGTCGTCGTGTCCTGATCGTCGGCGGAGGGACCGCCGGCCACACCAATCCGGGGATCGCCATCGCCGAAGCGCTGGTCGAGGCCGGCATCGACCGCAGCGACATTGGCTTCGTGGGCTCCCGCCGCGGCAACGAGGCGACCCTGGTCCCGGCGGCCGGATTCGATCTCGACGTCCTGCCCGGACGCGGCGTTCCGCGCCGCGTCGGGCTCGCTGCGGTGAAGAGCGTCATCGAGCTCGCCGGCGGGATGGGTGCGGCGATCCCCCTCCTCCGGCGCCGGAATCCCGAAGTGGTCGTCTGCCTCGGTGGGTTCGCGGCGTTCGCGCCGGCTGTGGGAGCGCGGCTCCTGGGGGTTCCAGTGGTCGTGACCGAGCAGAACTCTCGAGCGAGCGCCGTGAATCGCTTCGTCGCGCGCTTCGCCGCCGACCGAGCCCTGCCCTTCCCGTCTACCGATCTGCCTCGTGGCGGCGTCCTCACGGGGAATCCGATCCGCCGGGTGGTCGCCGAGGGTCTCACCGATCGAAGCGGAACTCAACGGCGGCGCGCACGCGCCGAGCTCGGGGTGAGGGACGGCCAGCTCCTGGTGGCGGTGTGGGCCGGATCGCTGGGTGCCGACCGGATCAACCGGGCCGTGCGGGAACTGGCCCGCCTGTGGATCGATCGCGAGGACCTCGTGCTCCATCACGTGGTCGGCCGGCGCAACGCCGCCGCGCTGGCTCCCCTCGATGTCGACGGGTCGCTCGTCTATCGCACCGTCCCGTATGAAGACGACATGCTTACGCTGTTGCTGGCCGCCGATCTCGCCGTCACCCGCGGGGGAGCAAGCACCGTGGCCGAACTGAGCGTCGCCGGTCTGCCGGCGATCATCGTGCCCCTGCCCGGAGCCCCACGGGACCACCAGCGGACCAACGCCGAGGAGCTCGTCGCGCAGGGACTGGCGGTCGTGATGGACGATGCATCACTGTCGGGCGCGGCTCTGGCCACCACCGTCGAATCGCTGCTCGACCCCGGCACGAGAGCTCGGATGCGCTCGGCCGTGCCGGCGGTCGATCACGCCGCCGCCGCCGGCAAGGTGGCGCAGATGGTGCTCCGTCATCTGCAACACTCGTGATCGCCATGAGCACGGTCCCGTCCACCATCGACCTCGGCTCCCGACCGATCCATGTCATCGGTTGCGGCGGGGCAGGGATGGCCCCGATCGCCGCTGTGCTGGCCCATCTCGGCGTGCCGGTCAGCGGGTCGGATCAGCGCCCCTCCGAGACGCTGCAACGCCTCGCTGAACTCGGCGTCGCGGTCACCGTGGGCGCAGACTACCGAGCCGTACCCGCCGATGCGGCGCTCGTGAGATCGACGGCGATCCCCGACTCACATCCCGAGGTGTCGGCTGCCCTCGGTGCCGGCCGGCCCGTGCACCGTCGGGCGGAGGCACTGGCGGCCATCACCCGCGCCTTTCGGACCGTCTCGGTGGCCGGAACCCACGGCAAGACGACGACGGCGTCGATGACGGCCGCCGTCCTGGTGGCGGCCGGGGTCCCCGTCACCACCGTCATCGGCGGACGAATCCTCGGCGTCGAGCACATCGTCCCCGGAGCGCTCCTCGGCGATCCCGACGGGGTGCTCGTCGTCGAGGCCGACGAGAGCGATGGCACATTCGTCGAACTGGACACCGACATCGGCGTGGTGACCAACATCGAGCCCGATCACCTGGACTTCTACGGTGGAGAAGACGGGTTGCGGGAGGCGTTCGCAACGTTCGTGTCAGCCCCCGAGCTGGAGGCGGTCGTCGCCTGCATCGATGATCGAGGGGTCCGGGAGCTCCTCGCCGGCCCGGCCCAACGCAGCTGCGACGTGGTCACGTACGGTGAAATGGAATCGGCCGACCTCCGCCTCGCCTATGCGCCGGCGCAGTCGCGGCTGCAACATCGAGGCGCCCACCACGACCTGCGGATCGGCCCGCCCGGACGGCACAACGCCCTCAACATGACCGCCGCGTTCGGGGTGTTGGTGGCGCTGGGGTATTCCGTAGAGGACGGTCTCGCCGGCGCAGCCGACTTCGCCGGCGTGGGCCGGCGGTTCGAGGACCGGGGATCGGCAGCCGGGGTGACCGTGATCGACGACTACGCCCACCTCGCCGGGGAGATCCGAGCGGCGATCTCCGCCGCCCGGGATCGAAGCGAGGGGCGGGTGGTCGTCGTGTTTCAGCCGCACCGGTACTCCCGGACCGCGACGCTGTGGCCGACGTTCGCCGGTGCGCTCCAACTGGCCGACGCGGTCGTGGTCACCGACATCTACGCGTCCGGCGAGCAGCCGAGAATGGATGTGTCGTCCGACGCGATCGTCGACGACCTCCGCCGCAGGGCACCGAAAGTTCCTGTTCGCCGGGTGGGTGAGCCCGCCGAGGTCGCCGCCGCAGTTGCTCCGCTGGTCAGCCCGGGTGACACGTGTCTGCTGCTCAGCGCCGGTGACCTGCCCGGTGTCGCCGATGCGGTCCTCGCTGAGATCGCACGGGTTCTCGACCGAGAGGCGATCGATGCACGATGACCCACTGGTCGCCGAGCTCGAAGCGGCGCTCGCCGGCCGTGTACGGGCCGACGGATCGGTCGCTGCACTCTGCACCTACCGGGTCGGGGGTCGGGCGCGTGCGATCGTCGACGTCGACAGCGTCGCCGACCTCGAGGTCATCCGCCGGGTCGTGCCGGCCGACGTAAGATTCCTGGTCGTCGGCGCAGGATCGAACCTCCTGGTCAGCGATCGGGGATTTCCCGGAGTCGTCGTCCGGTTGGGTCCGGCCTTCACGTCGACCGAGATTCGCCAGGGGAACGACGGCGTGTACGTGACCGTCGGTGGGGCGGCGATGCTGCCGCGCGTCGCCCGGCAACTCACCCGGCAGGGGATCGGCGGCTTCGAATGGGCCGTCGGCGTGCCGGGCACGGTCGGTGGCGCGGTGCGGATGAACGCCGGCGGGCACGGCAGCGACATGGCGGCCGCCCTGACCCGGGTCTCGGTGTTCAACTTGCGGAGCGGCGGTCCTCGGGAGTGGACACCGGACCGGTTGGGCTTCGCCTACCGTGCGAGCAATCTCAGCGGTGACGACGTCGTGCTGTGGGCGGAGCTGAGGTTGAGCCAGCGCTCGGCTGCCGACGGCGAGGAGATGCTCCGCCGGATCGTGCAGTGGCGACGCGCCCATCAGCCCGGCGGACAGAACGCCGGATCGGTGTTCACCAACCCGACCGGCGACTCGGCGGGCCGGCTCATCGACGCAGCCGGTCTCAAGGGTTTCCGGATCGGAACCGCCCAGGTTTCTGACAAACACGCCAACTTCATCCAGGCCGACCCGGGCGGGTCGGCGGAGGACGTGCTGGCGGTGGTCGAAGCGGTGAGGGAGCGTGTGCGGCAGCGCTTCGGTGTCGAACTGGAGACCGAGAACGAACTGGTCGGATTCGATCGGGAGGTCCGCTGATGCCGGCGAAGACCGGAACGCGTCCCGCCCCGAAGCAGCCAGCCGGCAAGCGATCCGCCGCGACGCGCAAAACGGCAGCCGGCGACCGGAAACCACGGCGCGAGACGAGGCGCTCCGCACCGCCCCGGACACGAGTGCAACCCGCTCGCTCCCGTCGCCGGGCGGGCGCCCCGGGTGGGGCCAACGTACCGGCGCGGAATCTCACGGCGCGATCAGCAGCGGTGCGGGCCCAGCGGCGCGAGCGCCGGCGTAGCGTGATCATCGTGCTGGTCGCCATCACCGTCGCCAGCACGGCCGGCTTGGCGCTCATCCGCTCGCCGCTGCTCGACATCGACCGCGTCGAGGTCACGGGTGTCTCGGATGTGGGCGTCGCCGACGTCGTCGCCGCTGCCGCCATTCCGATGGGGAGCCCGATCCTGGACCTCGAGGTGGAAGCGGTCGCCGCCCGGGTCGAGCAGATCCCCGAGGTGCGGGCGGCCACCGTCGGACGGCAGCTCGACGGAACGGTGACGATCGTCGTGACCGAACGGGAGCCGACAATGGCGCTGAAGACAGCCGACGGGTACGTGCTCGTCGACGACGACGGCCGTCAGGTCCGGGTGACCGCGGAGCCCCCGGACGGCTTCCTCCCGGTCATCGGGCTCCAGGCGACCGGGCGGCCCGGTGATCCGGCGCCGCCGGGGTCGACGTCGGTGTTGCGCCTCATGGCCCAGATCACCCCGCCGGTGCGGGCGGCCGTGAGCGAGGTGATCGTCACGGGGGACGAACTGGCCCTCGGGCTGATCGACGGTGGACGGGCCGTTCTGGGTCAGGATGAAGAGCTCGAGGCCAAGGTCATCTCTCTGGAGACACTGCTCCTGTCGGTCGATCTGCGATGCGTTCACGAAATCGATCTGACCGTCCCGTCCGCCCCGGCCGTGTCACGAATTGGAGAAAACGGTAATCCGCGGGACGGACTTGCCGATCTGACAAAGTGTTCGTAATCTCTACGGGCTGTCCATCCGGGCCCAGCACCGCGAAACGCGGTCGTACGCACTAGCGTTACACCCTGTGAGCCGCCCAGCACCCAGCAAACAAGGATCGGCATCGGAATGAACACCCAGAACTACGTGGCGGTCATCAAAGTCCTCGGCATCGGCGGCGGTGGCTGCAATGCCGTCAACCGAATGATCGACGCCGGCATGCGTGGTGTGGAGTTCATCTCGGTGAACACCGACGCCCAATCCTTGCTGATGAACGATGCCGAGACCAAGATCCACATCGGTCGCGAGCTCACCCGTGGGCTCGGCGCCGGGTCGGACCCCGCGATCGGCCAGCAGGCCGCCGAGGAGCACCGGGAGGAGATCGCTGCTGCGCTCGAAGGTGGCGACATGGTGTTCATCACCGTCGGCGAGGGCGGCGGCACCGGCACCGGTGCGGCGCCGGTGATCGCCGAGATCGCCAAGACCCAGGGAGCGCTCACCATCGCCGTCGTCACCCGGCCCTTTGGTTTCGAAGGGCGCCGGCGGGCCATGGTGGCCGAGAACGGGATCTCCCGGCTGAAGGAAAAAGTCGACACCCAGATCGTGATCCCCAACGACCGGCTCTTGTCGATCGCCGACGAGCGGACCACGATGATCGACGCCTTCAAGATGGCCGACGAGATCCTGCTGTCGGGGGTCTCGGGCATCACCGATCTGATCACCACCCCCGGTCTGATCAACACCGACTTCGCCGACGTGCGAATGATCATGTCCGATGCCGGGTCGGCTCTCATGGGCATCGGCCAGGCCGCAGGAGAAGGCCGGGCGCTGTCGGCAGCTCGATCGGCAATCGCCAGCCCGCTGCTGGAGGCCTCCATCGAAGGAGCCCGCGGCATTCTGTTGTCGATCGCCGGCAGCAGCGAGCTCGGCCTGTTCGAGGTCAACGAAGCCGCCGAGATCATTCACGACGTGGCTCACCCCGAGGCCAACATCATCTTCGGCACCGTGGTCGACGAGAGCATGGGCGAGGAGATCCGGGTCACGGTCATCGCAGCCGGTTTCGATCGGTGGGACGGTGAGCCGAGCCCCGAGCGCACGTCGGTCTACACCCCGCCCCCCGGTGGTGGGGCCGGACGGGCCAGTTCCTCCTCGGCCGGACGGAGCTACGACGCCTTCCTGGAGGACCAGGCTCCGGTCTCCAGTGGAACCCGGCAGGCCATCGACGTGTTCGCCAGCGACGACGACGACCTGGATGACGACTTCGACGTGCCGTCGTTCCTGAAGTAAATCCTGCACCGGCCGGCGTCGC
The DNA here is from genome assembly GCA_041576015.1 of Acidimicrobiales bacterium. Taxonomy (GTDB): domain Bacteria; phylum Actinomycetota; class Acidimicrobiia; order Acidimicrobiales; family SZUA-35; genus JABDIY01. The sequence goes on along the minus strand of JBFGLT010000001.1, from coordinate 45,980 downwards.
ATGGCCAGCACCATCCGTCGCCAACTGACCCCGGCCGTCGGGGTCGAGATCATCTCAACCGAAGCTCGGGACGGTGACTTCGCCGTGTCCGCTGCTGAAGTCGACCGTCGCCGGCGAGCCCTCGTCGACGCCCCGTGGACCTGGTTGCGACTACAGCACGGTGCCGTTGCGGTGCCGGTCGACCGGCCCGGCGCCCACGCCGGTGGCGCAGCCGATGCCGGTGCGACGCTCTGCCTCGATGCTCCGATCGGTGTGACGACCGCCGACTGCGCAGGGGTGGTCCTCGTGGCCACCGACGGCGAACACCGTGCCGGTTTGGCCGTGGTCCATGCCGGCTGGCGGGGCCTGGTGGCCGGCGTGGTCGAGGCGGCTGCTGCGCTCCTGGACCAGCTGGCCGGACGGCCCCTTCCGCACCGCACCAGCGTGTGCAGCCCGTGCATCGGCCCCGAACACTACGAGTTCGCCCAGCCGGAACTCGCCCTGGTCGTCGAGCGATACGGCTCCGTGGTGCTGTCCGAAACCGTCGACGGCCGACCGGCTCTCGATCTGTTCGCCGGAGTCCGGGTGGCCGTGGAGCGGGCCGGGTTCATCCCGCCGGAGCGGCCGCCGAGCACCGCCGATCCTCGCTACTTCAGCCACCGAGTTCGAGCCGACGGCCAGCGCCTCGTCACCGTCGCTAGGCTGGTCGAACGTGGTTGAGGGAACCGATCAACAGCTGGTCGACAGCGGGATCAGCGGACGGGCCGGCGCCATCGCAGCCGCGCTGGCCGGTATCGCCGACCGGATCGAAGCTCGCCGCCAACCCGACCAGGACGTGCAGATCGTAGCGGTGACCAAGCGATTCCCCCCGGAGGTGGCGGCGGCTGCCGTTATGGCCGGTTGCCGGGAGCTCGGCGAGAACTACGGGCAAGAGTTGCTCGCCAAGGCGGAGGCGGTCGACGAACTGCTGACCGGAACCGACATCGACCCGCCCCGGTGGCACATGATCGGACCGGTTCAGCGGAACAAGGTGAAGAAGCTCGTAGGCCGCGTTGCGCTCTGGCACACCGTCGACCGAGTGTCCCTCGCCGGTGAGCTGGCTCGAAGGGAGCCGGGAGCCGCCGTGCTCGTGCAGGTCAACACGACCGGCGAGGCGTCGAAGTCCGGCGTCGATCCGGCCGGTCTTGACAGGTTGGTGAACGCTGCCGGGGAGCTGGGACTCGTCGTGCGGGGGCTGATGACGATGGGCCCGACCGACCCCTCGCGGGATCCCCGGCCGGCGTTCGCGCTGTGCCGCCGCTTGGCCGACGGGCTGGGACTGGACGACTGCTCGATGGGCATGTCGGGCGATTTCGAGGTGGCGGTGGACGAGGGCGCCACCATCGTCCGCATCGGGTCGTTGATCTTCGGGCCCCGTCCCGACTGACCGGACGGCACGAGGGGTCGGTGCCGGTCGGTCGCTTCGGCCACGCTCCGGATGATTCAGCCACGCTCCAACGTGCATGTGCGCCTTTCGGGGGCGGGAAGAGGCTACGGTGATGGACAGCCGTTGCCTCTTCGAAAGGATCGTCGATGGCTGTGTTCCGCAACGTCATGGCGTTTCTCGGTCTGGACGACGACGATCAGGTCTACGACGACGAGACGTATTACGACGAGGACGCCGAGGAGCCCGATCGCCGGTCCAAGGCGAGTCGCCGGAGTCACACGATCGCCGTCGGAGAACGTCTCGAAGGGGTCGCCCCGTCCCAGTCGTTCGGGTTCGCCGTGGAGGGAGATGCCCCCGAGGTCGGTGGAGTCGGCGCCGTGCGGCCGCTTCGTGCGGTGCCGGTTGCCGACTCCGATCCGGACCCAGCGATCGACCGGCGGAGCACGGTCCGGCGGGCGGAACCTCCCGCCGACGAACCGCTTGCCCACGACGAGCGGATGACCGTCTTCGACGCTCCGCCGTCCACCGCGACGATCGAGGGTGCCGACTCGGGAGCCGCTCAATCGGCCCGCCCGCTGGCAGCGTCCCCGTCCCGTCCTCCCCAGGAGCTCCAATCCAACGTGGTCACGCACGCCAAACCCCGACTCCACATCCCGAGCTCATTCGACGAGGCCAGCCGGCTCGCCGATGATTTCCGCGCCGGCTCGCCGGTCGTGATGAACCTGTCGGCGGTGGACAAGCCGGTCGCCCGCCGGTTGATCGACTTCGCCAGTGGCGTCTGCTATGTCCTCTCCGGCGGAATGGAGCGTCTGGCCGCCAACGTCTACCTGCTGACGCCGAACGGTGTGGACGTCAGCCCCGAGGACCTCCGCCGGATGCACGAGCGCGGGTTCAACCGCTGATGGTTGCCGACATCTTGTGTTTCGCCGTATTGGCGTTCCAGTTCGCTTTCTTCGTTCGCATCGCGCTGTCCTGGTTCCCCGCCCGCACCGGCGGGCCGATGATGCAGGTACGCGAGATGGCCTTCAGTGTCACCGAACCGGCTCTGCTTCCGTTGCGCCGCGCACTGCCGCCGCTTCCCGGAGCGATGGCCGGCTTCGGTGTCGCCGAGCTGGCGATGTTCTTGATCCTGGCGATCGTGGTGCAGATCGTCTGTTCGATCTGACCGTCGCGGCGGTTCACCGGGCGCTCAGATCGTGGGCAATCCAACCCGACCGGCGCCGGCGGAGGCACTAGGCTTGAGCCATGACCGTAGGTAGCGACAAGCTCCGTCTGCTCCGCCGGATCCCGTCGGTGCGATTCGATGAGGAGATGCGAGGGTACTCCAAGTCACAAGTCGACCGTGTACTCGAGACGCTTGCTCCGCTCGCCGACGAGATCGAGTCGCTCCAGTACCAGCTCGACGACGCCAATGAGCGTCTGTCGACGGCCAATGAGCGGATTCACCAGCTCGAAGAAGAGGAGCGGCCACCGAGCGGTGACCAGGCCGCAATTCCGGACGACAACTTCGACGAAACGTTGCGGAACACGCTCCTGCTGGCGCAACGGACCGCCGACCAGACGGTGCGCGATGCCGAGGCGAACGCCGAGTCCTTGAGGCGGGAGTCGACCGCCAAGGCCGACTCGATCATGGCCGGCGCCCGAGCCGAGGCAAAGGAGCTCAAAGCGGAGGCCCATGCCCAACGCGAACAAATGCTGGCCGACGCCGAAGCCGAGCGAGCGCAATTGCTCGCCGATGCGCTCGAACACGCCGAATCCCGGAAGCAGGCGATCGAGGACGAGCTCGTCGCCGACCAGGGTGCCAAACGAGACGAGCTCCTCGCTGAGATCGCCGAGCTAGAACGCGCCCGTGACGACCTGGCGGCCGACGTATCCCGTTTCGAGAGCTATCTGACCGAACGGCGCCGGGGGGTCCGAACGGCGCTGGCGGAGATCAGCTCGGTGCTCGACGACCCCGACCGGCTGGCCGAGGCCGAAACCCCGGATCCGGCCGACATCGGCATCATCGAGGACCTCACCGAGCTGGAGGTGACCAGCCACTCGATCGGGGCACTGGAGACCGAGGTGGCGGCCGCCCAGCAGCAAGCGTTGGACTACGGCGAGGCGCTCGATGGCGATGCTGACGACGTTGCTCCCGTCGAGGAGAGCCCGTGGGACGACGTCGAGGGCCGTCTCGCCGGGACCGGCGACGAACAACCGGCGGATCCCGACGACGACGATGTCGGCGAGCCGGTCGCCGAGGACGACACCGATGCCGGCACCGCCGGCGAGGCCGGCGAATCGTGGGCCGTCGGGACCGAGCCATTTGCGGCACCGAGCGAGGAGTTCGGGACCGAGACAGAGCCCGTCGAGGCGCCGAGCGAGCCATTCGGCACCGGGGCCGCGCCGTTCGAGGATCGGCCCGAAGTTGTCGAATCCGACCCGTTCGCCACCGCCGGTTTCGTCGCCGAGGATTCCTCGCCGGCCGGGATTCCGGCCAGCCCGACGGCCGAGTCGGTTTTCGCCTCGGTGCCCGAAACCGCCGATCCGGCCGCCTACCCTCAGTATTCGGACCTGGGCGAGGACTCGCGGGTGACCGATCCGACCGGTCTCGGCATCGACGTCGACTCGCCGGTGCCCGATGAGGCAACCGGCCGGTCCGGAATGAGCGGTCTGGCCGAGCAGGCGCGTTCGCGACTGGCGAGCCGCGTGTCCCGGTTGCGGGACACCGCCGTTCCCGAGGACGCAGTCGAGGAGCACGACGATCCGCCGCCGCCACTGGTCGGAGAGACGACGATCCCGCCCGCCCCCGAAGTAGTCGACGAGCCCCCGCCTCCACCTGCGCCGCCACCGGTCGCCGAACCATCGATGTGGACGGCCCCGCCGGAGCCACCGGCGGTGGAGATGGAGCCGGACGAGTGGACCGCAGCACCGGCCGACGAGCCGTCCCGGCCTCTCCATCCCGACGCCCGGTTCGAGGAGCTGCCGCCCGATGATCCGTTTCTCGACGAGCTCCGACAGATGACCGGCGGTGAGCAGGCCTCCGAGGACGAGACGCTCCACAAGTTCCTCACCGAGGAAGCCGACAAGGGGGAGTCGGGCGGCTGGTTCGGACGCCGCCGGTAGCCGGCGAACCAGCGACGCTCAGCGTCGGTTGGCGACGGCCAAGCTGATCTCGAGTGCCCCTCCCTCGACCGGTGCGACCGCCCGGTAGGCGTTTGCATCGGGATCGTCGACGACGACGGTTGCGGCGAGTACCTGTTCGGCCACCCACTCGAGGTTGGGCTCGATGGCCGCCACGAGCGACGGCTCGCCGCTGAGGCGCAGGTGGATCCGGTCGGTGACGTTCAGACCGGCTTCCCGGCGATGGTTCTGGATGGCGCGCACCAGGTCGCGGGCCTGGCCCTCGGCCACCAGTTCGGGCGTGAGCTCCGTGTCGAGCACCACGACGGCCCGATTGCCGGGGAGCGACGCCGCAACCACCCCGGCGGCCGGGTGGAGCGTCAGGTCGTAGTCGCCGTCGCCGAGCAGCTGACCTGCGACGGTGACCGTGCCGTCTCCGTTGTCGGTCCAATCGCCGGACTTGGCGGCAGCGATCACCGATTGCACGGCGCCTCCGATGCGCGGTCCGAGCACCCGGGCGTTCGGTTGGAGCCGGAACTCACCGAAGTCGGAGACCTCGGTGGAGAAGCGGACATCCTTGACGTTGATCTCTTCGGCGAGCAATGAGCGGAACGGGGTGAGGTCCAGATCGCGTTCTCCGGCGACGGTGATGGCCGGCAACGGCTGTCGCACCCGGAGACCCTGCTCGTCTCGGAGGTACAGCGCCGCACGAGCGACCGCCCGCACCTCGTCCATGACCGCGACGAGGTCGGGATCAGGACCGAGCCGGTGGTGGTCGGGCCACGCTTGCTGGTGGACCGACTCGGCGCCACCGGTCAACCCCAAGTAGATCTCCTCGCTCATCATCGGCAGGAGCGGAGCAGCGGTCTTCATCAGCGTGATCAAGACGGTGTACAGGGTGTCGAGGGCGTCGACGTCGACCACACCGTCGGCGCTGGTGTTCCAGAAGCGTTCGCGAGATCGGCGGATGTACCAGTTCGTGAGGGCATCGAGATAGGCGCTGACGTGAGCGCATGCGCCGGGTAGGTCGTAGCGGTCCATTGTGTCGGTGACCCGTTCGACCAACTCGCTGGTCTTGGCCAGGATGTAGCGGTCCAGAACGTGACGGCTGTCGGTCCGCTCCACAGCGACATGCCGCTCGGCGTTGGCGTACAGGGTGAAGAAGCTATATGCGCTCCAGAGCGGGTTGAGCACCTGGCGCACGACTTCCCGGACGCCCGAATCGTCGGGCTCGATGCGCGTGTCCAAGCCGCGAAGTATCGGCGAACTGGTGAGATACCAACGCATCGGATCGGCACCCACGTTGTTGAAGACGTCGATCGGGTCGGGGTAGTTCCGTAGCTTCTTGGACAGCTTGCGACCTTCGCTGTCGAGCACCACCCCGTGACAGATCACGTTTGCAAACGCCGGCGTGTCGAAGAGGGCAACGCCCAGGACATGCATGGTGTAGAACCACCCGCGGGTCTGGGCGACGTACTCGACGATGAAGTCAGCCGGATTGTGGTCCTCGAACCGCTCGACGTTCTCGAACGGGTAGTGCAGTTGGGCGTAGGGCATCGATCCGGACTCGAACCAGCAGTCGAGCACCTCGGGTACGCGTCGCATCATGGCCCGACCGGTCGGGTCGTCCGGATTGGGGCGGATCAATTCGTCGATGAAGGGCCGGTGGAGGTCGGCGGGCCGCACCCCGAAGTCGGCCTCGATCTCGTCGAGGGATCCGTAGACATCGATGCGCGGGTGGTCGGGATCGTCCGACATCCAGATCGGGATCGGTGCGCCCCAGAAACGGTTCCGGCTGATGCTCCAATCCCGCGCCCCTTCAAGCCAACGGCCGAACTGACCGTCACGCACGTGGGCGGGGATCCAGTTGATCTGCTGGTTTGCTGCCAGCAGCCGGTCCGTCAGGTCGGTGACGCGGACGTACCAGGAGTTCACGGCTCGATAGATGATGGGCGTGTCGGTCCGCCAGCAGTGCGGATAGTTGTGGTCGTACGTCTCGTGCCGCAGGATTCGGCCCGCCTCCTTCAGGCGGGCGATGACCTTCGGATTGGCGTCGAACACGTTCATTCCGGCGAAGTCGGTGATCTCCGCGGTGAATTCGCCGGCGTCGTCGACCGGGACGACCAGCGGGATGCCCGCCTCGGTACACGCCACCTGGTCGTCCTCGCCGAATCCGGGCGCCAGGTGAACGACACCGGTGCCCTCGCCGGTCTCGACAAACCCGGCCGCCAGGACCACGAAGCTGTTCGGGTTGTCGGCGAAGTAAGGGAACAGCGGCTCGTACTCGCGCCCGGCGAGAGCGGCGCCGGTGAAGGTCTCGACGATGGTCGGTTCCTCCCCGAGCTCGCGGGCGTACTTGGGGAGCGACGCCTCGGCCAGAACAAGGAAGCGGCCCTCGTGGGCCACGACCGCGTAGCCAAGGTCGGGCCCGACGGCGAGCGCCAGGTTGGACGGAAGCGTCCACGGCGTGGTCGTCCACGCCAGCATTCGCAGCGGGCCAGGATCACCGGGTCGGGTCCGGAGGCTGAACTCGACGGTGACGGCGGGATCCTGACGCGGGCGCGTCGCGTCGTCGAGCCGGATCTCGAAGTTCGACAGCGGCGTCTGTGCCCCCCACGAGTACGGCATGACCCGGTGGGCCTGAAAGATCAGGCCCTGGTCCCACAGCCGTTTGAAGGCCCACATCACCGACTCCATGTAGTCGAGGTCCATGGTCTTGTAGTCGTCGGAGAAATCGACCCACCGGGCCTGCCGGGTAACGTAGTCCTCCCACTCGGTGGTGTAGCGGAGCACCGAGGTCCGGCACGCCTGGTTGAACCGGTCGATCCCGTAATCGAGAATCGCCTTGCGTCCCGACACCCCGGTCTCCTGCTCGGTCTGCATCTCGGCGGGCAGACCGTGGCAATCCCACCCGAACCGGCGATTCACCCGGTTGCCCCGCATGGTCTGGTAGCGGGGAACGATGTCCTTCACGTAGCCCGTGAGCAGGTGACCGTAGTGGGGGAGTCCATTGGCGAACGGAGGCCCGTCGTTGAAGACGAAGGTGCCCTTCGGCTCACCGCCCGCCGGCCGCTCGACGGTCGACTCGAACACCCGGTTTGCCTGCCACCAGGAGATGATCTTCTCCTCGATGGTGGGAATGTCCGGTCGGGCTGGAACGTTTGGATAGCTCGCAGGTCGACTCGCAGGCATGCCTGCAATCTACCGGCCTCCCCGAGCCCGTCGAGCGTGAAGTTCGGCCCCTTTTGGGACTAGGCTACCCCGACTCCATACAGCAGCAGGTGCAAGAAGATCCGGGACCCAACCGTGACCACGAAGAAATCGACGAAGAAATCGACGAAGAAATCGACGGCCAGAAAGCCGGCCACCAAAAAGACGGCAGCCCGCGGAGCGTCGACGAAGCGGGCGACGAAGAAGACGCCGGCCACGAAACGGGCGACTGGAACCAAGAAGGCCGTGAGCAGGAAACGAGCGCCGGCGACGAAGACCGTGGCGGCCAAGAAGGCGGCCGGCGCCAAGAAGACTGCCAGCAAGTCAGCGGCGAAGAAGGCGGCCGGCGCCAAGAAGAGGGCGGCATCGGCGGACAGGGTGATCCGCACAACCACTACCAAGAAGAAGGCCGCCAAGGCTCCCAGCCGCCGACGCACGGCGAAGAAGTCGGCCGCCACGACCCGGTCAGCGACAGCGCGCAAGAAACGGCCCGCACCGGCCGCTCCGAAGAATGCCGGAGTCAAGCCGGCTTACCTCAAGGACAGCAAGTGGCTGTCGGCGCGACGCGGCCAGCTCGAAGACGAGCGCGCCGAGCTCAGCGAGCAGGTGGCCGAGTTCGCCGCCCAGCTCGACGAGCTTCTCGAGACCGCCGAAGCCGGCGACGACACCTCCAGCGACGAGTCCAGCGAGGGCACGAGCATCAACGTCCAGATCTCCGAACTCGTCGCCGAGCGGAAGGGCCGCCTCGAACACATCGAGACCATCGACGCTGCCCTGGCCCGAATCGATGCCGGGACCTACGGCTTCTGCTATGTCGATAACGTGGCCATACCCAAGGCCCGGCTGGAGGCCCGGCCGGAAAGCGAACGGTGCGTAGACCACAAGACCTCGATGTTCGACAACGCTCGCCGGTAACCGAGGCACACACCGGTTTCACGAGGCACTGGCTGGCGCAGGTGGTGGCGATCGCCGGCGCCATCGTCGCCCTCGACCAGCTGACCAAGTGGTGGGTTCTGCGCGCGCTCGAGCCCGGCGCCTGCTCGGAACCGGATGCGTGCATCGACGTGATCTGGACGCTCCGGTTGAACCTGGTGTTCAACTCCGGTGCCTCGTTCGGTACCGCCGAGTCGCTCGGTCCGCTGATCGGCGTGCTGTCCCTGTGCATGGCCGTCCTCCTCACCTGGGTGGGAAGTCGGACCAGCGACACCGCCCACCGAGTTGTGTACGCATGCATCGTCGGCGGCGCTCTCGGGAACGGCATCGATCGGGTCCTTCGCGCCGAGGACGGACCGCTCTCGGGCGAAGTGATCGATTTCATCGATCTCCAATGGTGGCCGGTGTTCAACGTGGCCGACTCGGCGATCGTCCTGTCGGTGATCGCCGCAGTGATTCTGTCGTTCCGTTCCACCCCGTCGCCAGCCCGGCGGCGATGACCGATCAGCCCATCGAGGTCTCCGGTGCACTCGCCGGAGAACGTATCGACAGGGTGGTGGCGATGGTCCTGGAGGTCAGCCGGGCGCGCGCCGTCGACCTGATTGCCGAGGGGCGGGTGGCCATCGACGGCGCCACCGTGCACAAACCTTCCCTGCGCGTCGAGCCCGGTCAGTGGATACAACTACCGGCCGGCGACCGTCCGGCTGCGCTCGCTGGAGATCCGTCGGTCGACCTCGACATCCGGTACGCCGACGCCGACGTCGTCGTGATCGACAAGGCGGCCGGTCAGATCGTCCACCCGGGCTCCGGGGTCGATAATGGGACCGTCGTCCAGGGCTTGCTGGCCCGTTTCCCGGAGATCGCCGGCATCGGAGAGCGGGATCGTCCCGGCATCGTGCACCGGCTGGACAAGGGGACTTCCGGGCTGTTGATGGCCGCCCGCTCGCATGTGGCCCACCGGGCGTTGAGCGAGCAGCTCCGTGACCGTCAGGTGGCTCGGACTTATCTCGCACTTGTGCATGGTCTCCCAGCCGCCCAGGAAGGGCTGATCGATGCGCCGATCGGGCGGTCACTGCGTCACCCGACTCGACAAGCTGTGCGGGCCGGGGGCAAGGAAGCCCGGACCTTCTACACCGTCGAGGAGCGATTCGAGGACGCAGATGTCGCCCTGCTCCGGATTCGTCTCGAGACGGGGCGGACCCACCAGATCCGCGTTCACGCCGACGCCATCGGTCATCCCCTGGTCGGGGACGACCGCTACGGCGCCGTGCGCACCGGCCATCCGGTGGTGGCGGGCTGCCCTCGGGTGTTCCTCCATGCCGGCCGGCTGGGATTCCAGCACCCTCGAGACGGCCGGTGGCTCGAGTTCACGTCGGATCTGCCGCCGGATCTGGCGTCGATCCTGTCGGCATTGCGGTCGACGTGAGCGCCGCCGGCGGCAGTGTGCCCCAACGGCCCCAGTGGCAGATCTCCCCGATCGGCGGTCGCCGGCGCTTCGCCGATCGACCCGGCGGTCCCGGATCGTCGGTCGGATGACCCAACGCGACCGTGGCGACGCATCGCCGATCCTCGGGAATGCCGAAGCGTTCGGCGACCGCCTCCTCGTGTTCGAACAGCCCGAACAGACAGGCCCCGATCCCGCGTGCGGTCGCCAGCAACAACAGGTTCTGCGCAACCGCACCGGCGTCCACCCACCAGTAGGGGACTGTCCAGCCGCGAGCCGATGCGCCGAGTTCGGGGTGCCACTTGTCCGCCTCGACATACCGGTCGATGTAGGTCTGGGGCCGGGTGGTGACGATCACCAGGACAGGCGCGCGGAACAAGCCCGGAAAGGTGAACTTGCCACGCCGGGGCTCGGGCAACGTCGTATCCCAGTAGCGGCCGACCGTGGCGGGGGACGCGAGCACCAGGTACTCCACGGCCGAGGCATTCCCCGCCGAAGGCGCCCGCCGGGCCAGATCGAGCACCGCGAGCACCTCGGCGGAATCGAGCGGCGTGGACCGGTACGAGCGGACCATCCGACGCCGGCGGATGGCATCGACGAGATCCACCGTCTTCAGGAGGCGAGGTCGCGCTGGTCGAGATCCTCGGTCGCCCGCACCATGTCGCTCAACCGGCCGATGGTCTCGGCGTAGGCTGCTTCGGCGATCTCCCGGGACGCCCCGACTCTCAGCGTGTTGACGCCGTGCAGGCGGGCCAGGTCGGCCGATGGCTCGAGCACTGCGACCGTACTGCCCTCGGATCGGAGCTGGTCGACCATTCGCATCAGGTTCACGTGAACGAATTGCCGGACGGCGAACAGGGGCGGCGGGACCGCCGACGGTGCCGACAGGCCTAGCGGCGCGATCACCACGACGAGGTCAAGCCGCTTCCCGAGCAGAAGGTCGAGGTTTGTCGCGGAGTGGACACCGCCGTCGACCAGGGTGCGCCCATGGATCCGGATCGGGGGATAGATACCGGGGACGGCGGCGGAGGCGAGAGCGGCCTGCTGGAGATTGGCCGGAACCGGCCCGTCCCGCCGCAACACAACCCGGCGGCCCGAGTGGATGTCGACCGTCACGAGCCACAGGTGTTCGCGAGGCCATGCCGGCGGGAGGTGGTCGTCGAGGTTGGCGTGTCCGGCGAGCTGCATGAGCCCGCCGGGGAACATCGAGCGGACCGACCGCGGCATCACCGGCAGCGGGAACCGGAGAAGGGAGCGACCGAGAACCCAGGTCGATCCGACGGCCCGCTGCGCCAGCGAGAAGGCCGAATCCCAGGCCGGCGCAAAGAAGTCGTCGCCGCGGCGCCGGGCTGCGCCGTCGGAGTTATCGCAGGCGATCTCGTACAGCGCGTGGGGATCGACACCGGATCGAAGCTGCGCCCCGACGATTCCCCCCGCCGAGGTCCCGATCACGACGTCGACATCATCGATGGCGATCGCTCCCGAAGCGGTGAGGGCGTGCAGCGCGCCGGCATGGTGGGCGATGCCGGCGCGGCCACCGGCCCCCAGGACGAGGCCGATGCTCGGACGCCGGAGACTGGGCGGCGGCGGATAGCCCAACGGCCGCAGGAAGGTGACACCGCTCACCGGTTCGACGATACCAGCTCGCGTCGGTGCCAGTAGCAGCAGACCCATGCCAACAGCGGTAAACGCCCGAACGGCTCAGCGGCGGATGACGAGGATCAGGCGCCCGGCTCGCCGGGCCAGCGGCCCTTGCCCTGGGCGGCGAGGGCCACGTCGTCGAGCGTGTACTGCTCGAGGAGCTGACCCATCCGATCGCCGAGGTGGCGCCAGATCGCCAGCAGGACGCACTGGCCCTCGTGATCGCATGCTCCCTCGGCGTGGGGTTCGCCGAAGTCGCCGAGGGTGATCGGCCCGTCGACCGCCCGGACGACGGCGGCCAGGCTGATCTCGCCGGGCTCCTTGGCCAGGACATACCCACCCCCGACCCCGCGTTTGGAGGTGACGAAGCCGGCGCCCTTCAGCGCCAGCAGAATCTGTTCGAGATAGGGCTGGGGAAGGCCGGTGCGCTCGGCGATGGCCTTGACCGGCGTCGGTTCAGGGCGCTCGTCGGCGTGACGGTGCAGGGTCAGCGACAGGAGGGCCCGGCAGGCGTAGTCCCCTCGCGTCGACACCCTCACACGACGACCCTACCGGGGCCGACTTGGACGGTGAACCATTCCGGGCCGCTCCGTGCGTATCCTTCACGAGCAGTGTCCTCTGAACCCCCGCTCATCGTGCCGGCCTACGGGTCGGGATGTGTCGTCGACATCCTTTCCTACCTACTGCCCGGAGGGCGCGGGACCGGGCACCTTCCGGTCGAGATCGGCAACAGTCCCCAACGGGTGCTGATGATCCTCGACGGCTTGGGCTGGGAACAACTCCAGGATCGTCAGCACCATGCGCCCACCCTGCACCGCATGCACGGTGGCGCCATCACGACGGTTGTCCCATCGACCACGGCGACGGCGCTGACGTCGATCACCACCAGCCTGACACCGGGCGAGCACGGGATCGTCGGGTACCGCATGGTGGTGGACGACGAGGTGCTCAACACCTTGCGTTGGGCCACCGCCGAGACCCTCGACGCTCGCCGTCAGATTCCGCCCGACGTCCTCCAGCCCTATGCGCCGTTTCAGGGATGCGAGGTGCCGCTCGTGTCGAAGGCCGACTTCCGGCGGTCGGGATTCAGCTTGGCGCACCTGCGCGGCGCTCGCCTGGTCGGGTACCGGACGACGGCCACGCTCGTCCACGAGGTCGCCCGCCTGCTTCGCGAGGGCGAGGAGTTCGTGTACGCCTACTACGACGGAGTCGACAAGGTGTCCCACGAATACGGCTTCGGTTCGGTCTTCGACGCCGAGGTCGCCTTCGCCGATCGCCTGGTTGCCGAGATCCTCGACGCGGTCCCGTCGGGAACCGAGGTCGTCGTGACCGCCGACCACGGTCAGGTGGACTGCGACGATCACGTGATCCATCTCCACCCCGACATCGAGTCCCTGGTGACCGGGCTGAGCGGCGAAGGTCGATTCCGGTGGTTGCACTGCGAACCGGGCGCCGTGGACGACTTGACCGCCGAGGCCGAACGTCGGTACGGCGACGTGGCCTGGGTCCGCAGCCGACAGCAGATCCTCGACGAGCAGTGGTTCGGTCCGGTGCTGCGAGCCGGCGTCGAAGACCGCCTCGGTGATGTTGCCCTCTGCCCGTTCGAACCGGTGGCCTTCTTCGATCCCGCCGACAGCGGACCCTTCGAGCTCATCGGCCGTCACGGGTCGCTCACGCCGGCCGAGATGCTCGTACCGCTGCTGCGAGCCCAAGCCTGAGCCTTCCCGAACCCGGCACAGTCGGTGCGCCGCCGTCCCAGGCGACCGATACGATCCCACCCATGAGCGATCCGCCGCCTGTCGAAACACCCGACGTCGTCGAAGCGCCTTCGGGCGAACAGGAGGAGGCGCCAGTCGAGCGGAACTCGATCTCAGAGCCGGCCAAGGTGATGCGGATCGGCTCGATGATCAAACAGCTGCTCGAGGAGGTTCGGGCCACGTCGATGGACGACGCCGGGCGCAACCGCTTGCGCGATATCTACGAGACCTCGATCCGGGAGCTCAGCGAGGCCCTTTCCCCGGACCTGGCCCAGGAGTTGCAGTCGCTGGCGCTCCCGTTCGAGGATCACGCCGTCCCCTCCGACTCCGAGCTGCGGATCGCCCAAGCGCAGCTCGTGGGCTGGCTGGAAGGTCTGTTCCACGGCATTCAGGCCACGCTGTTCGCCCAGCAGATGGCGGCCCGGCAACAGCTCGAGCAAATGCACCGCCAGCAGGCCCTCCCACAGTCCACCCAGCCGCCGCAGACCGGCACCTATCTCTGAGTTTGGGCGGTCTGGTGGGAGACGGACCAGGGTTCGGGTCCGGGCCGGTGCGACAGGAGAGACGGACCGGTGAGCGCCAGAGCACCCGGGTGCTCGTCGTTGGCCAGGGGTACGTCGGGCTCCCGCTGGCGGTGCGGGCCGTCGTCGCCGGCTACGACGTCGTCGGCTATGACATCGACTCCGAGCGTGTCGATCGCTTGCGGGCCGGTACTTCGTTCATCGAAGACGTCGACGACGCCGGGCTGGCGATGGCCCTCGAGAGCGGGCGGTTCGCCCTGACCCACGAGGTCGACGACATCGCCGGATTCGACCTCGCCATCCTCACCGTTCCCACACCCCTTCGGGACGGGGTCCCCGACCTCGGTCACATCGAGGCGGCCGGCCGCCAGCTGGCGCCGTTTCTCAGACCGGGGTGCACGGTCGTGCTGGAGTCCACGACCTATCCGGGGACCACCGAGGAATTCCTCGTCCCGTTGCTCGAGGCCGGATCGGGCGGTCTCCGGGCCGGCGCCGATTTCCTGGTCGGATACAGCCCGGAGCGGATCGATCCGGGCAACACGGTGTACCGGCTCGACAACACTCCGAAGGTCGTCTCTGGTACCACACCCGAAGCACTCGACCGAATCGGTGCCTTCTACGCAGATCTCGTGTCCGAGGTCGTTCCGGTGGCCTCACCGCGCGCAGCCGAGCTCTCCAAGCTGTTGGAGAACACGTTCCGCCACGTCAACATCGCCCTGGTCAACGAGTTGGCGATCTTCGCAGCCGAGCTCGACATCGACATCTGGGCGGCGATCGACGCCGCCGACACCAAGCCCTTCGGATTCATGCGATTCACCCCCGGACCGGGCGTGGGAGGACACTGCCTTCCCATCGATCCCAGCTTTCTCAGCTGGAGAGTGCAGCGGTCCCTGGGTCACCGGTTCCGGTTCGTCGAGCTGGCCAACGATGTGAACGACCACATGCCCGATCACGTGGTCCAGCGGATCACCCGCCTCCTCAACGACCGGAGCCGGCCGGTGCGGGGCTCGACACTGCTGCTCCTCGGCTACGCCTACAAGCCCAACACAGGCGATGACCGTCAGACGCCCGTGCGACCGATCGCCGAGAAGCTGGCCGAGCTCGGCGCCACCGTGTGGTGTCACGACTCCTGGGTCGACCCGGCCAACTTCTGCGACTCGGTCGAGCCGGTCGATCTCACCGCCTCGGTGGTTGCTGCAGCGGATGTGGTCGTGCTGCTCGTCGACCACTGCGACCTGGATTTGGCCATCGTCGTCGATCACGCCGCCGTCGTCTTCGACACCCGCAACGCCGTCACCGGTCCGAACGTGGTCAAACTGTGAGCCGGTCCGCATCGTCGAGTCCGAGGTCAGCGCTTCATCGGTTCGGTGACGTTGCGGTCCGAAACGACACCTGAGTAATTTGGGACCGCACGCGCGGAAGGGGCGCCAGTGGGATCGTCGTTCACTCATCTCCATGTCCACACGGAGTTCTCGATGCTCGACGGGGCGTCACGGCTCGACGATCTGGTGGCCAAGGCAGCCGCCGACGGGATGCCGGCACTGGGGATCACCGACCACGGCAACATGTACGGCGTCCTCGACTTCTACAAGGCATGCCGCTCCCAGGGGATCAAGCCGGTCATCGGCTGTGAGCTGTACCAGGCGGAGGACTCCCGTCACGAGCGCCCGAACCGGCGTGGCCGGCTCGACGACTCCGGTGGGGACACCGACGGCGGCAAGAAGCTCTACTACCACCTCACCGCCCTCGCCGAGAACAACACGGGCTACCGGAACCTGATCCAGCTGGCGTCCCGGGCGTTCATGGAGGGGTACTACTACAAGCCGCGCGTCGACTGGGATGTCCTCAGCGACCACGCCGAGGGTGTGATGATCACAACCGGCTGTCTCGGCGGACAGGTCCTCCAGTCGCTCATGCAGGGCAACGAGCAGGCGGCGCTCGACAAGGCCGGCCGCCTCCAGGAGATCTTCGGTCAGGACAACATGTTCGTCGAGCTCCAGGACCACGGCATCCCCGAACAAGCGCGCACGAACCCCCAGCTGCTGGACATTGCCCGCAGGCTCAACGCGCCGGTCATCGTCACCAACGACTCGCACTACACCGAGCAGGGCGACCACACATCTCACGATGCGCTCTTGTGTGTCCAAACCGGATCGCTGATCTCGGACCCGGACCGCTTCAAGTTCCACGGCGACCAGCACTACTTGAAGTCGGCGGCCGAGATGCGTCGGGAGTGGGCCGAGCTGCCCGAGGCGTGCGACAACACGCTCTGGATCGCCGAACGGGCCAACGTCGAGATCGAGTTCGGCAAGCCACAACTCCCCGAGTTCCCGATCCCGGAGGGCTTCGGGGGAGCCGACGACTATCTCCAGCACCTCACGATGGAGGGGGCGAGGAAGCGATGGGGAGACGGCCTCACCGACTCCATCGTCGAACGCCTGGCCTATGAGCTGGACGTGATCAAGAACATGGGATTCAGCTCCTACTTCCTGATCACCTGGGATCTGATCGCCTTCGCCCGTCGCAGCGGAATTCGGGTCGGTCCCGGGCGCGGCTCGGCGGCTGGCTGCGCGGTGGCCTATTGCCTGTGGATCACCGACCTCGACCCGATCGAGTACGACCTACTGTTCGAGCGGTTCCTCAATCCGTCCCGTATCTCCATGCCCGACATCGACATGGACTTCGACTCGCGGTATCGGGACGAGATGATCCGCTACTGCGCCGAGCGGTACGGCCGGGACCACGTCGCCCAGATCGTGACCTTTTCCCAGATCAAAGCCCGGGCCGCCGTGCGTGACGCCGCCCGCGTGCTCGGCTTCCCGTATGCGGTGGGCGACCGGATCGCCAAGGCGATGCCGCCGTTGATCATGGGACGGGACACCCCGCTCAAGTACTGCTTGGAGGAATCGGAGAAGTACGCCGACGGCTACAAGATGGCCAAGGATCTGCGGGAGATGGTGGACACCGACCCCGACGTCGAGGCCGTCGTGGAGGTGGCCAAGGGCTTGGAGGGCTTGCGCCGCTCCGACGGGATTCACGCCGCCGCCGTCGTGATCACCAAGGACCCGCTGACCGAGCTCGTACCGATCCAGCGCAAGCCGGACAAGAACGTGCCCGTCGAAGAGGCCCCGGTCGTCACCCAGTACGAGATGCACGGCGTGGATGACCTCGGCCTGCTCAAGATGGACTTCCTCGGCCTGCGCAACCTCGATGTCATCACCGACACCCTGGCGCTGGTCAGGGAGGTGCACGGTGTCGATGTTGACATCGATCGGGTCGATCTCTCCGACCCGGTCGCCTACGACCTGCTGAAACAGGGATTGACCATCGGGGTCTTCCAGCTGGAGTCGCCGCAGATGCGGGCCCTGATTCGCCGGATGGGTCCGACCGAGTTCGAGGACGTCGCCGCCCTCATGGCGCTGTACCGGCCAGGACCCATGGCCAAGAACATGCACAACGACTACGCCGATCGCAAGAACGGCAAACAAGAGATCGTCTACGACCATCCCGACGAAGCGGAGATTCTCGGCGACACCTACGGCCTCATGATCTATCAGGAACAGATGATGCGGTTCAGCCAGAAGTTCGCCGGCTACACCCTGGCCGAGGCCGACAACCTGAGGAAGGCGGCCGGCAAGAAGAACCGCGAGCTCATGGCCGAAGAGCGCGAGCGGTTCATCGCCGGGTGTGTCGAGCACGGCTACGGCGAGGACTTCGGAATGGCCAAGTTCGAGGTGATCGAGGGCTTCGCCGACTACGCCTTCAACAAGAGCCACTCCTACGGTTATGGGCTGGTCAGCTACCAGACCGCCTACCTGAAGGCCAACTATCCGGCCGAGTACCTCGCCTGCCTGTTGACCAGCGTCAAGCACGACTTGGAGAAGGCGGCGGTCTATCTCAACGAGTGCCGGCAACTCGGCGTCAAGGTGCTGGTTCCCGACGTCAACCGATCCGACCTCAATTTCGGCTCGATCGCCGATCCCGACGGGTCCGAACGCAACGGCGTCAAGCTCAACGCCATCACCTTCGGGCTCTCGGCGGTCCGAAATGTCGGCGAGGGAATCGTCGAGCTCATCCTCGAGGAGCGCCGGGCGAATGGTCGGTTCGAGTCCTTCATCGAGTTCTGCGATCGGGTCGATCTGTCGGTGCTCAACAAGCGAGCGGTGGAGTCCCTCATCAAGGCGGGCGCCTTCGACTCGCTCGGGCACCCCCGAAGGGGCCTGCTCATGGTCTGCGAGGACATCGTGAACCAGACGATCAAGGCTCGCCGGGAGAAGGACATGGGGGTGATGACCCTGTTTGGCGCCGTGGACGACGACGCCGGTGGATTCGACGACCGACCACCGATCCCGGCGGGCGAGACCTTCGACAAATCAGCCCGCCTCAAGCTCGAGAAGGAGATGCTCGGGCTGTACGTGAGCGATCATCCGCTGATGGGGGTCGAAGCGGCACTGGCCGCCCGCGCCTCGGAGACCATCGCCGGCCTGCACGAGTTCGACGACGGCACCCAGGTTGCTGTCGGCGGCGTGGTGTCGGCCCTCCAGAAGAAGTGGACGAAGAAGGGCGAGCTCATGGCTGTGATGATGCTCGAGGACCTGTCGTCCAGCATCGAGGCGATGGTGTTTCCGCGCACGTTCACCGACTACGGCCACCTGCTCGAGGACGATCGGATCGTGATCATCCGCGGCCGGGTGAGCCGGCGTGACGATGAGCCGAAGCTGATGGTCTCCCAGGTCGAGGTGCTCGATGCCGAAGCGCTGGCCGCCGAGCGGCCCATCACCCTCGTGGTGCGACCGGCCCAACTGTCGGACCACGCCGTCGCCGACCTCAAGTCGTGTCTGCTCGAACATCCCGGACGTACGCCGGTCATGATCGATCTGGGGGCACCGAAACTCCTCCGCTTGAGCGACAGCTATGCGGTCGACACCGGCAACGGTGTGATCGCCGACCTGCGAGTCCTGTTCGGAGCCGATTGCGTGCAGTTGTGATCCGGCGGTTCCCCTGCCGAGCCGCTGTCGTTCAGTTGCGACAGTGCCGCCGGGTCTGGAACCGTCGGTAGGCGAAGAGCGCCCGGAGAGCCGGTTTGCCGAAGATCAGCCGGCTGAGGATGCCCGCCGGTCCCGTCGGGTGATCGTACTCGATGTGTTCTTTGACCAGAGTCGTCATGTCACCCTGGTCGATGAAGCGGTGAGTGTGTCTCCACGACGCCATCAAGCCGTCGGTCTGCACGTCGGTGAAGCCGTGCTCGTCGACGTCGCAGTGCGTCGCTTCCCAGCGGATCGGAATCGGACCGGCCCAGATGGTGAACCGGCTGACCGAACCCTCAGCGAGGGGTTCGATCGAGTGGATCTGCATGATCGTCGGCGGCGGTGTGAGGATCTTCAAGGCCGACGTGTCGTGATGGAAGGCCCGGACGCGGTGGAGGGGGGCGTCGACGGTGAACTCGAAGTCGAAGACCGGCACCGGACCAGTCAAGAACAGCCGGCCGTCGCCCACCAAGTCGAGACCGGCGGTCCGGGCGATGGTCACCGGCAGGTCAGCTACTGGTGTGTCGGTCGAGCACCCGCTGGGCGGCCCGCTGCCCGCTCAGGAAGCTCTGATCGGTCCAGATGTAGGCCCAGTCGCCGTAGCGGCCGCAGTACTGGATGTCCAACGATCGGAGGTAGTCCTGGACCCTGGTCGCGGACGGGGTCGAATCGAGGTCGAAGATCACGTTGGCGTACTCGATCAGCCGGGCTTCTGAGAACACGATGTTCTCGTCCTCCCGAAGGACACCCATCAGCTTCAGCTCGGAGACGACGGGCTCGATGTCATCCTCGGGCTTGTGGTCGAGCGGCTTGTACTTGTCGGAGTAGTACACCTCCACCTGCACGGCACCGTGGCCGGGGGGACAGGTCGTCGGCGAGAACATGTGGGGGAAGCTCAACCGGACCGAGCGGATGTCCTCGTCGTAGATGTACCGCCAGTGGCACGGCGAGAGATCGTCACGGTCAACGCCGACATTCACGATGACCGCCTGGCTACATGCGAGGAGGCTGGCCGCCTCCTGGATGTCGTCGGGCACGTCGGGCAGCATCTTCACTACCTCGGCCAGGGGCGCCGAGGAGATCAACGAGTCGAAGCTCTCGACATGACCGTTCCCGAACGTCACCGTCTTGGCGACGGGATCGATCGCCGTCGCCTGGTGATCGAGGCGGAGGTCGGCGGCGTCGAAGAACTTGTGGAGGTAGCCCTCGAAGCCGCCCTTCTTGGGGTAGCGGAACTTGTCGATGTAGTGCTTTTCGGTTCGAGGGGGGCGGATGGCGCCGAGCAGGACCTCGTCGAGGTCCGGGCGGTACAGCCGGGGCCCGAGCCAGTCGGTGTTCATGACCTCGGGGCCACAGGTGTGGTATTTGGTTCCGTACTGGCCGGGGAAGTTGGTGGCGAAGGTCGGGCCGTAGGCGGCGAGGAGCCATTCGCGGTAGTTGTCGAACGAATCGGGGAGCGGCTGCTGGGAAACCTCCATGAACTCCTTGACGATCCTCACGATGAGGTCCTCGGGGAGGGCGTGCAGGTAGGCGATGGCTGGATGCTTGATCCACACCCCCTCGTACCAGTTGTCCACCCTGGCCTGAAGCGTCTCGTATTCGTGGTCCACCGCCTGTGCGAAGGCGGCCTGAACGTTCTCGATCTCGGTGAACGAGATGTGGGGACCGTCGTCGAAGATGAACCCCTGGTCGTTGGGGAACGATGCCGTGTGTCCGCCGGGATAGCTGTTCTTGTCGAACAGAAGCGGGGTCACCCCCTCGGCTGAGAGGCGATCGAACGCTCCCCACGCCGCCATGCCGCTGCCGAGGATCACTGTCTTGTCGCTCATGTCGATCTTTCGTGGTGTCGGATGCTCTGTTCTGGCTGGAGTCTCGCCGGTGCCGGGGTCAGCGGACACCGGCCGATGTGCCCAGCTGCGAAGACCACCACTTGACCACATCGGCGGCTGCTGCCGGGAGATCAAGCTGTGGCCGCCAGGATGTGTTCTCGGTGATTCTGGAGATGTCGGCGGTGATCTCCCCGGCAGTGTCGGGCCCGCCCGAACGGGCGCCGAACCAAAGGAGATCGGGCCGCCCCACAGCCTCCCCGACCAGCTGGGCCAGTTCCTTGACCGAAACGGCCTGGCCACGACCGATGTTCACATACCCGGTGAGGGAGCTTTCGGCGAGGGCGATCAGTCCGAGCGCGACGTCCCATGCGTGGAGGTAGTCACGCCGCTGTGTGCCTGACGACAGCTCGGCCGTCTCGCCGGCCAGGAGCTGGGTGATGATGTGCGGTACCAGCCGGTTCGGCTCCTCGTAGCGGCCGAGCACGAAGAAGATGCGGGCCACCGTGACGCCGAGACCTTCGTACTCGTCGCCGATCGCCAGCGCTCGTTGCCCGGCGTCGAGCTTGCAGCGCCCGTAGACCGAGTCGGGGTCAGCCGGTCGGTCCTCGGACAGTACGCCGCCCTCGGGGCCGTATTCGATACAGCTGCCGGCGACGATGGCGCGACGTCCGCCAGCCCGGGCAAAGGCTTCGACCAGATGTTCGGTGACCGCCACCCAGTCGTGGTTGGCCGGATCGCTGTATCGGTCAGCTGAAGGAGCGTTCGACCAGGCCAAATGGAAGAGCTCGTCGGGACGAACCTCCTCGACGAGCTCGTCGACTGCGCTCCCGTCGGTCAGGTCGGTCCGGTGAGTGACGATCGCGTCCTGGTCCACACCCTCGAACACGGGGTCTGCCTGGGTGGTGACGGCATGGATCCGGCGAGGCCGGGTGGTCCCGACCGGCCCGAGGCCGTCCAAGCCACCGGCCAGCGCGGCGACGAGATGACGGCCGAGGAATCCGGTCGCTCCGGTGATCAGCGTGGTTGGAGCAGGGGAGTCGTCCATGGATACCTCGTCGGACTGGGAGATCGATCGTTGAACACAGCGACTCGGTCGTCGGTCGATGCGACGGAAGCCGCCACGGGAACCTTTGCCCGGCTCGGTGCTTCCTTTGACACACGAGCCTAGGCGGCGGTGCCGCTACGGTTTTGCCCTATGGGCCTAATACAAGACTCCAAGATCTACGTGGCTGGCCATGGCGGATTGGTGGGATCGGCGCTGCTCCGGCGTCTCGAACTCGGCGGCTTCCTCAACCTCGTCACGGCACCTCGTTCAGAACTCGATCTCCGCAACCAGCATGATGTGAACGAATGGATGGCCGAACACCGTCCTGAACAGGTCATTCTGGCGGCCGGGAAGGTCGGTGGCATCCACGCCAACAACAGCTATCCGGCCGAGTTCCTCTACGACAATCTGATGATCCATGGCACGGTCGTCCATGCTGCCCACCAGGTCGGTGTGGAGAAGCTCCTCTACCTCGGTTCCAGCTGCATCTACCCACGCCACGCGCACCAGCCCATTGACGAAGATCAGCTGCTGACCGGCGCATTGGAACCAACCAACGAGGGCTACGCCCTGGCCAAGATCGCCGGCATCAAGATGTGCGAGACCTACAAGCGCCAGTACGGCGACAACTTCGTCTCGGCGATGCCCACCAATCTCTACGGTCCGAACGACAACTTCGATCTCGAGGGCTCCCACGTCATTCCGGCCCTCATCCGCAAGTTCCACGAGGCCAAGATCGACGGTCGATCCAATGTCGAGATCTGGGGGACCGGATCGGCGATGCGGGAGTTCCTCCACGTGGACGACCTGGCCGACGCATGCATTTTCCTGCTGGCCAACTACGACGGGGAACAGCACGTCAACGTCGGGACCGGCGAGGATCTCAGCATTCGCGCCCTCGCCGAGATGATCCGGGAGATCGTCTACCCGGAGGCCCAACTGACCTGGGACTCCTCCAAACCCGACGGCACACCGCGCAAGGTGCTCGACGTGGCCAAACTGCACGATCTCGGCTGGAAGCACAGCATCGACCTCCGTCAAGGGCTCACCGAAACCTACCGATGGTTCGAAGAGCACTACGGCGACGCCCGTGGCGTTGCGGCCTAGGCGCAACCCGTCCCCGTCCTCTACTCACGGGAGCACCCTCCGATGAAAGTAGTGATCCTCGCCGGCGGACTCGGCAGCCGGCTCAGCGAAGAAACGGTCAGCAAGCCCAAGCCGCTCGTGTCGATCGGCGGTCGCCCGATCATCTGGCACATCATGAAGCATTACGCCGCTCATGGTTTCGACGACTTCCTCATCGCCCTGGGATACAAGGGAGAGATGATCAAGCAGTACTTCGCCGAGTACGCCACCCTGGCCAGCGACCTCACCGTCAATTTGGGGGCCAACAAGATCATCCGCCACACCCAGGATCCCGACGAGCGGTGGAGGGTCGGTCTGATCGACACCGGACTGCACACCCATACCGGCGGGCGGATCCGGCGTCTGGCGCCCCACTACAACGGCACCTTCATGGCGACCTACGGGGACGGGGTCTGCGATGTCGATATCACCCGCCTGGTCGAGTTCCACCGCGATCACGGCAAGCTGGCCACCTTGACCGCCGTGCGACCGCCGGCCCGGTTCGGCGCCCTCGAGCTCGACGGCGACGCCATCGCCAGCTTCACCGAGAAGCCACAGACCGGCGAGGGGTGGATCAACGGCGGATTCTTCGTGCTCGAACCCGAGGTCCTCGACTACATCGAATCGGACCGGACCGACTTCTCGAAAGAGCCGCTGGCGAACCTGGCCAAGGACGGTCAGCTCATGGCCTACCGCCACGAAACCTTTTGGCAGTGCATGGACACCCTCCGCGACAAGGAGCTGTTGGAGTCGCTGTGGGACGGGGGGAACGCCCCGTGGAACAACTGGAGTAGCGCATGAAGATCCTCCTGACCGGCGGCGAGGGGTACATCGGTGTACTCCTCGGTGAACGCCTCATTCGCAGCGGCCACGAGGTCGTCAGCTACGACACCGGGTTCCATCGGGTCGGCTGGCTCTACGACGGTGTCGAGCGGTCCGCGGCATGGACGCGTGCGGACACTCGCAGTCTTGCACCCGAGCACCTCGCCGGATTCGATGCGGTCGTGCATCTGGCCGACCTGTCGAACGACCCCCTCGGCAACCTGAACCCCGACCTCACCTACGAGATCAACCACGCTGCCACCGTTCGGCTGGCTGAGCTGGCCAAGGCGGCGGGGGTCCGGCGGTTCGTGTACAGCAGTTCGTGCAGCGTGTACGGCGCGTCCGGCGACAACGAGGACATCTTCGCAACCGAGGAATCCGAGACCGGTCCGTTGACCGCCTACGCCAAATGCAAACTGCTGTGCGAGCAGGACCTGGCCGCCATGGCCGACGACCGCTTCTCGCCGGTCTACCTGCGCAACGGCACGGCCTTCGGGCTCAGCCCCCGGATGCGCTTCGACCTGGCCATCAACGACCTGACGGCCCAGGCCTACCTCACGAGGAAACTGGTGCTCGAGTCCGACGGCACACCGTGGCGTCCGTTCGTCCACGTGGCCGACATCGGCAAGGCCATGCGGTGCGCCCTCGAGGCACCGCAGGACGTAGTGCATGATGAGATCTTCAACGTGGGGGACGACCGCGGGAACTACCAGATCCGCGACATCTGCGAGATCATCGGCGACGAGGTTCCCGGGTGTGAGGTCGTCATCGGCGAAAAGGGCGGCGACAACCGGAACTACAAGGTGAACTTCACCAAGATCACCAGCAAGTTGCCAGGCTTCTCATGTGATCACGATGTACGTTCCGGTGTGCACGAGATGGTGGCGATGTTCGACCGCATCGCCTTCGACGAAAGCCTGCAGGGGCATCGTGGTCACCGTCGCATCAAGCAGATGCAGCACCTGCTCGACACCGCGCAGGTGACCGACCGGTTCTACTGGACCTGAGCCGTGCAGTTCGAACCGACGAGCGTCGATGGCTGCTTCGTCGCCTCGCTTCAGCCGATCGGCGACGAGCGGGGGTTCTTCGCCCGTCAGTGGTGCGTCGACGAACTCGCCGCCATCGGCGCAGCGAGCAGCGTCGCGCAGATCAACACGAGCTACTGCGTCGACGCCGGCATGATCCGTGGGTTGCACTGGCAGGAGGCACCCGATGCCGAGGCCAAGTTCATGCGGTGCATCAACGGTGCCATCTTCGACGTCTGCGCCGATGTACGCAGGGACTCGCCCACCTTCGGTGCGTGGGTCGGCGTCGAGTTGACCCCGCAGAACCGCTTGGCCCTCGTGATCCCCGAAGGCTGTGCCCACGCCTACCAGAGCCTCCTTCCCGACAGCGAGGTGATCTACCTCACGAACACGCCGTACACGCCCGGCGCCGAGAAAGGTCTCCGCTGGGACGATCCGTTTTTCGCCATCGATTGGCCGATCTCGACGGGCGTGGTCCTCAGCGAGAAGGATGCCGGCTGGCCACCGTTTGGCTGATTGCCTGGGGGAACGGCCGGGCCGTGGCCGGCCCGGTCACTGCGCCGGTGGGGGAACCGGCTCGTCCGGCGTTGGCCGGCCGCCGGCGGGACAACGACGCTCGTCGACCAGTCGCGGTCGGCGGAACAGCAGCTTCATGGCGAACCTCGGGAGGTTCAGGACATACCGTCGCCAGAGCCGTCGTGGTTCCATGAGGAGCCGGAACAACCATTCGAAACCGGACCGTTGGATCAGGCGGGGTGCCTGACGAACCCGTCCGGTGAGCATGTCGAACGCGGCACCGATCCCGATGAGGACGGCGGCGTTCAGCTCAGGACGGACGTCGTGCATCCAGTACTCCTGCTTGGGGCTCGACAGACCCACCCACACGATGTCGGCCTCGGCTCGGTTGATCATCTCGACGATGTCGGACCGCTCTTCGAGGGTCAGTGGCCGAAACGGCGGAGTGTAGGTTCCGACGTTCACCACCCCGGGGGCCCGCCGCTCGATCTCGGCGGCAAGGTCCTCGGCGACGCCATTGGTGCCGCCGTAGTAGAAGAACCGCCATCCCTCCCGACCGGCTCGTTCGCTCACCGCCTGGATCAGGTCCGGACCGTAGACCCGGCGCATCTCCTTGACCCCAGCCCACCGGCCGGACCAGACCATCGGCATGCCGTCGGGGGTCGTGAGGCCGGACCGATTCTGGATCTGCCGGAACGCTTCGTCCTTTTGTGCCAGCATGACCCCGTGGGCGTCTCGAACGCACACGTACTGACGCTCGCCGTCGCGTATCCAGCGGGCGATTTCCTCGACGGTGGTGGGCAAGTCCAGGGTACTGACATGGACTCCGAGGACGTCGACGCGTTGAGTGGGGTCGAGGGTCATTCGCGCACAACCTAATTGGGGATCGAGTGGGTCGAAGTGAGCTGATCGACCAGGTCGGACAGGGGACGTACTGCATCAGACGTGAAGAGGCCGGCGCAGGTCGCGAATGCGGCTTCCTGGAGCGAATTGAGTCGATCGAAATCGTCGAGCAGGCTGTCGACGACCGGTGCCAGCTCGTCAGCGCTGTTCACCAGTTCCACGCTCTCCCCCGCCTGCAGGGGGAGTTCGGCCGCCGACGCGCGGCCCATCACGAGGGGAACGCGGTGGAAGATGAAGTCGAGGGTCTTCATCTTGAAGCCACCTCCGACCGGCTCGTACACGACCCCGAGCCGGCACTCGGCGAGGGCGGCGTCGAAGTCCTCGACGAACCCCTCGAAGCGAACGGTGGGGTAGTCCCGGGCGACGGCGGCCGGGGGTTGGTATCCGCCGGTGAAGACCACGACCTCGGTCCCCGCCGAGATCGAGGGCTCGAGACCCCGGAGGGCCATCATCATGTTGTCGATCTTGGCCCCCCAGTAGAGGGTGCTGATCATCGCCACCCTCCGCGGGGTGTCGGCGGTGATCGTACGGGTCCGCACCCTGGTGCCCCGGTAGGTCGGCAGCGTATGGACGATCTGCTGGTGGGGCACCCTGGAGGCGAACGACTTCACGTCGGCCGAGGAGAT
Source organism: Acidimicrobiales bacterium (assembly GCA_041576015.1). Classification (GTDB taxonomy): domain Bacteria; phylum Actinomycetota; class Acidimicrobiia; order Acidimicrobiales; family SZUA-35; genus JABDIY01. The sequence continues at coordinate 19,049 of JBFGLT010000001.1, read as the reverse complement.
GGCGCTGATCCCGTCGCACTGGCGCAGAAGTCGCGTCTCGAACCGTTCCATCTTCTTGAGATCGATCCAGAGCGCCAGTTTCCTGATCCCACGGGCGGCAGGGACCATCCGCCGTTTGACCATCGATTCGTCGTTCTGGGAGACGTACACCGTCGGGATCCTCCCCCCGATGACGTCGAGCGCAGCCGCCGCCCGCAGATGGTCGAAGAGAACAACGTCGGGCGCGTGTTCCTCGATGGCCCGTTCGACCGCCGCCGCGTAGGTCCGATCCCAGACGTCGACGACCTTGACCGGCGCCTTTCCAGCCATCCGTCGCCACATCGGGAGGCTGCGGTGCGGGAGGATGACCCACCCTGGGGCCGATCGGTCCTCCCCCTCGGGCGTTCTGGCGCGACCGATGGCGTTGATCTCGTGTCCGTAGGTGCGTAGAGCGTTCATCATGTCCAAGCTGTAGCGATACAGTCCGCTGTCGGCAGGGAGCAGGTACTCCCCGGACAGCCAAAGGATGGTGGCCATCGGTTCCTCGTTTCTCTGGGTAGTCCGATCGGACGATACCGGGGGGTAATGAGCCACGATCCTCACACGGCGCAGTGGCAGCGCTGACAGACTGGACCACCATGGACACCCCGCCGCCGGGCCGACCGGACGCTGCGCTGACGCTTGCCGACCTGACGATCAACATCTGCACCGTCGACCGCCCCGAGGCCCTCCGGGCAGCGATCGGGAGCCTTCTCGACACCACGCCGGCTGGACCAACCCTCCAGTTGGTCCTGAACGAGGCGTCGGAGGCCACGTGGCCAGCTGTCGAGGATCTCGTCGAACGCTGGCCGGGCCCGGTGAAGATCGTCCGGATCGACGAGCGGGTCCCGGTGACCGAGTCCCATCAACGGGCCCTTTCGGAGGTGGAAACGGCACTGGTCAACTTCATGGGCGACGACGACCTGGTGTTCGCCGACCGCTTCACCGACGCCGTCGCACTGTTCAACTCGGTTCCGGATCTCAAGATGGTCGGGACGTTCTGTCATCGAATCGGCGGTGACTTCGAGCATCCCGTAAAGAAGGGCCGCATGGACATCGGTCCGGTGACGCTGGAGGAGTGGCAGCGCTACCGACGATCGTCGACGCCGGTCCAGTACTGCTTTCCGGCCGTGATCTTCGACACCGAGGCGGCGCGGGAGGTGGGCGGGTTCCAGGATCGATTCGGCTCGGCGATGGACGCTGCGCTCACCGGCCTGATCGGCCGGAAGTGGCCGGCTCTCACCCAAACCGACCGTCGCTTCGGATTCCGCATCCACGACGGCTCCGACAGCTCCAGGAACTTCGGACACCAGTTCGAACGATTCGAGTACTTCGAGGCGTGCCTGCGGGCACTCGACAACGGTGATCCGGAGCCCACCTTCGAGGAGTGGCTGGCCACGATGGAGTCTCGCCCGTGGTTGGTCCGGACAGCGCACGCCAGGAAGGTGAAGAGCCGGCACCTGTTCCGGCGGGCCGGTGCCGCCCTGGTCGACGGTCGCCGCCTCGACTTCGCCCGGTTCGCTGCTCGGTCCTTCCTCACCTGGCCCCCGCAGTTCGTCTCCAAGGCGATCGAACAGCGAGGCCGGCCCCGGGCCGGCGCTGCCAGATGATGCCCTCCGCCGCCGAGGCCGGCCCGGCGTCTGCGGGTTCGCCCGGCAGCGACCCCGGATTCAAGAACCGGGTGATGCGCGGGAGCGTCCACCTTCTGGTTCGCCAAGGGATCGGCAACGTCATTCGGGTCGTCGGCGTCTTCGCCATGCTGAGCCTCCTCGGAAGCGACGAGTACGGCGCCTACATCATCCCCATCTCGATCGCCGTGCCCTCCGGTCTGCTGCTGAACTTCGGAATCGCCACCCAGCTGACCCGCCGGGAGGATGAACCGACCAAGTCCGACTTCGACATGGTCGCCACCCACAACGGCGCAGTCGGGATTGCGCTGCTGGTTCTCGCCGCCGGGCTACTGGCCAACGGCCGCTCCGGCGGCAACGACGTCCTCCTCGCCGGCGCCGGGATCGCTGTGGCCCTGGCCATCGACATGCAGGGAGTGGCACCCCGGGTGAAGATGGATCGCGATCTCCGCTTCGGCGAACGGGGTGTCGTGGAGGTGTCGGCGGACCTCGCCTTCTACCTGGTGGCCATCCCGCTGGCCGTCCTCGGCCTGGGGTTCGGCGCGCCCGTGCTCGGACAGATCGCCATGAGCTCCACGCTCACCGGCGGGCTCATGTGGCGATCGGGATACCGCCCGGGCCTCGTGCGCGATGTCCGCCGCTGGCGCAACGAGATCCGTCGCGGGTACAGCTTCGCCGTGTATGACGCCAGTATTCACGCCTTCGACTCATCGCTGGCTCTCATCGCCGGCGGTGTCCTCGGACAGGCGGGAGCCGGTGTCGTCGGTGCCGCTCAGCGGCTCGCCAACCGGACAGCCGTGCTCCGTGTCGCCGTCGAACAGGTGGCGCTGGCCAGCTTGTCCAAGGTCCAGCGGGATCGGGAACGCCTGCGCCGGGCTCACAGCCAGGGGGTGGTGCTCCACCTCCTCTCGACCGGGGTCATCATCGCCGGCGTGGCGATGGCGGCTCCGATCCTGTTGCCGCTGATCATCGACACGGCCGAGACCGAGTGGGGGCCGGCGCTTCCCGTGCTCGGCCTGCTGTGTCTGTTCCAACTCATCTCGGTGAGCTTCGACCTCCACGGCAATGTCCTCCGGGTGACCGACCAACCCAATCCGGCAACGGTCCAGCGACTCCTCCAGGTCGCCATCGCCGTCACCACCGCCGGGCCGCTGGCGGCGGTGTTTGGTCCGATCGGCCTGGGGTTGGCGGCGGTCCTGTCGACGCTCAGCTTCTTGACTCTCGAGGGACCGCTGCGGCAGATCTTCGTGCCGACCTACCGTCGGTATCTCCCTTGGCTGGTGGCGCTGGCGCCGGCGTCCCTCACCGCCTTCCTGCCGACCCTCTCGTGGCTCCCGCTGCTGTTCGTCCCGGGTCTGGTTCTCCTGGCCATCCCCGTGTACCGCGCCGACCTCGTCGCCCAGGGCCGCGACGCCCTGGCTGCCATCCGACGGGCCTAGCGGGCCCCGGACAGCGGGCCCGGGACATCATCCGCGGGGTCAGGTCCGCTCGATCACCTCGCGGTACCAGCGGACCATCGTGGCGGCGCGCTCGGGCCAGGTGTTGCGTTTCGCAGCCTCGAGGGCTGCCCACCCCATCGACGTGCGGCGGTCGCGATCACCGGCCAGCTCGACCAGAGCTCTGGCCAGCTCGTCGATGGTCTCCGAAGTGGTCGACGGTGGCACACGGACAGCCCAGTCTTCGGAGGTGATGGCCCCGGGCCCCTGATGAGCGATGACGACCGCCGGCAGTCCATGGGTCGAGGCCGCATGCAGCGGAGCACTCCCGTTGTCACGGACGCTGTTGAACAGCAGCACGTCGTGATGGGAGTACGCATCGTCGACCGCCGCCTGGTCGACCCAGCCACGGTCGTCGATGACGCCTTCGGCGCCGAGTTCGGCCAGCCGGTCGGCGACGACGAACCGGTGCTCGCCGTCGCCGATGACCGTCATCGTGACCGGGGTCGTCTGGGCCGCCCGGGCGACAGCCTCGAGCGCCATGCCCAGGGCCTTGCGTTCCATGATGCGGCCCACCCAGAGGATGCGGAGCGGTCCGGACGCCGACTGCTGAACCGGCTCGGTGCGGAGTTCGTCGGGATCGACGCCATCATCGAGCATCAGTTCGACCTCCTCGGAGCCGAGCCGCTCCAAAAGGACCTTGGTCTCCGGATTCGACGCGACGAGGAGCGCCGACCCCCGGACGAGCCGGCGGGCCATGGGATTCCATGCGATCGACCGGACGAGAAGGTTGCGCAATCGTTCGTATCGCCAGCTGTCCTCGAAGCAGTCGCGGTAGCCCTCGGCGCTGGTCGTGCCGCCCCCCACCGGCCCGAGTATGAACGGTGCGCCCAACCGCACGAGCTGTGTGCCGTGGTGCACGCTCGCCCACGACAGGTGGTGCACGATGTCGACGGGTTCCTCGGCGTGTCGCGATCGTGCCTCGGCAAGAGCTCGTCGTTGCCAGCCCTGATAGTCCAGCGCCGTATAGGCGACGATCGGCAACCGTCGCGACCAGATCGGTGGGGCGACGTCGACGAAGACCGGTGCGCAGCCGTCGGGAATCCCCGGCGGGAGTAGCGCGGTCCGGGGATCGATCGTCGCCGTCGGGTCGGCCCGGTTGATCAGGGCGGTGATCTGGACGCCGGCCTTGGCCAGATGGGTGACCCACCGCCAGCTCATGCGCGCCTCGGATCCACCTGCCGGTGAACACGAATGGCAGACCAGGAGGGCGCGGACAGGTCGCGGCGAAAATTCGTTCATCGGGCCCGGCCCGGTCGGGAACGCTCCCACCAGGGACATCGGACCAGCGGTCGCGCGTGCGGGCCGTCGGGGCGACGTGGGCGTGCCCAATTAGGGCTCAACCCGATTCCGATCGTGCCGATGAACCGATATGCCCCAGACCGTCCGCCGTACGGGTGGGGACGCTCGCGTCCCCGCCGCACGAACCGCGCTTGATCGTCGAGGCTTCCTGGGCACCCTCCGCCTCGCCCTGGTCGTCGTGGTCGTCCTCGTCGCGTCTGGTTGTGTTTCATCGACCGACCTCTCGGAGCAGGACCCCGAGGTGCGGGGCGCAGGAGTCGCCCTGCCGGGGAAATACGTGTCGCCCGGTGGCGACAACGCCAACAGCGGCGACAGCCCCGACCAGCCATATCGCACCGTGGCGTACGCCGTCAAGCAGCTCAATCCGGGCGACACCCTGTATGTGATGGAGGGGGAGTTCTTCGAGTCGGAACGCTCCGACTCCGCCGTCGTCGTCAACCGTTCCGGCCAGCCGAACGCCTGGATCAAGATCACAGCGTTCCCCGGGGCGACGCCCGTGCTCAAGAGCAACCAGAGCAACGGCATCAAGGTGGAGGGAGCCAGCTACGTCGAGATCTCGAACCTCGAACTCATCGGCAACCCGACCGGCGGGACGTCCAGCTACTCCGGCGCAGGAATCAACGTGGATGCGATCTACGGTCCGGCGAAGAACCACCATGTCCGCGTTTTGAACAACCGGATCTCGGGGTTCGGGGCCGGCGGCATCCCGGTGACCGGCTCCAGCCACGTCGAGATCCGCAACAACGTGGTGTTCGATGTCGCCGAGGTCGAGCCCACTCAGCACTCGGGCATCTCGATCCTCGAGAGTTTCAACATGGGATTCGGCAACGACGCCAACGGATACTCCAACTACATCACCGGCAACATCGTGTACCGGGTCGAGAACAAGATACGGGATCGGAACGGTCGGTTCACCGACGGCAACTGCATCATCATGGACCGCACCAAGATCAACGGCTACTCGGGGAGAACGCTGATCGCCAACAACCTGTGTCTCGACAACGGCGGACGGGGAGTACAGATCTATGAGTCGCGGCACGTCGATGTCGTGAACAACACGATCTATCAGAACCTGCGCACGTCCGAGATCGCCAGCTCGGGCGGTGAGCTGGGCGCCTTCTACTCCGACGACGTGCACTTCGCCAACAACATCGTGTACTCGCGCAACGGGCTCAAGCCGGCCCGAACCTACGATGCGTCGAACGTCCGGTTCTCGAACAACCTGTACGTGGCTGACACCGCCCCCGAATACAACGGCGCCCAGTCGAGCGGGGACCAGCGGGTGGCACCGGGCACGGCGGTCCTCGCCTCCCCGTCCACCAATCCGAACCCGTCGAACTTCCAGCTCCAGGCCGGTTCACCGGCGGTCGACGGTGGAATCGCCAGCTTCAACGGAGTGCTCGGTGCCGACCTGATCGGCCGGGCCCGGGTCGCCGGCTCGGGCATCGATCAGGGGGCGCTCGAATCCTCGAGCACAGCTCCCGCGACGACGACCACGACGGCGCCGCCCCCGACGACGACCGCTGCACCGACGACTGCGACGACCGCATCTTCGCCCACCACTCCGCCGCCGACGACCGCCCCGTCGAGCGTGACCGAACCGACGGACACGTCACCCTCCACGGTGGCGACGACCGTTCCTCCCGGGACCGCCTCCACCGCCGTGGCTCGGCCACCGACAACGGAGTCCTCGACGACGACGTCCCCCGCCACCACGAGCTCGTCGACCACCGCCGCCGGCCCGACCTCGACCTCGTCGACTGAGCCGACCGCATCGCGTGTGACAACCGCGTCGGATGCGGACTTGGCAGGAGCCGAGATCGGCGAGGTCTCGCCGGCGGCGGCCACCGGCCCGACCGCTACCACCACTGGTCGGTCGACGACCGTTCAGTTCCGTCCGCCGGGCGTGGATGGCGGCGAAGGCTCCGTCATCGAGCTCGACGGCTCCGGAGCCTTGGGCGCCCCAGCCCAGCGAGCCACGGCCGACGAGATCGCCGGGCCGGTTCCGCCGGCACCCGTCGAGGACGACGAGCCGTCCGAGCTCGCCGAAACGGGCGGCGACCAACCCGCCGAGGTTCCTCGCACGCTGGCGTTCGACGATCAATCGATCCCCCAGGCGCCGGTTCCGCCCGAGCTCCCGGCGGCGGGCGCTGCCGCACTGGCCCTACTCTGGTCCTACTATCGGCCTACTCGAAGGGTGGGATGACTGCTCAGTCGTTCTGGCCCCGGTGCCAGTAACCTGGCCCGTTGAGTCCTACGACTGAGAGTGCGGCCATGGTTCCAGACAACAACTTCGTGCAAGACGATGTCACGACGCTCGAGGACTACCTCGCCGCGATCCGGAATCGCAAGTGGACCGTCGTGGCGACCACGCTGCTGATCTTCGCCGTCGCCTTCGTGGCCACGTCCGGGCGCGTCGCCTCCTACACCGCCGAGGGTGAGATCCAGGTGGGCCTCAGCCCGGTGAACAGCACCCGGGGCACGCCGGCGGAGGCGAACCTCGAGCTGGAGCGCTCCGTGCTTCGCAGCGACGAGATCTCCGCCGATGTGGCGAGCCTTCTCCGCCGGCAGGGGTACGAGGTCACCGCCGCCCAACTCCAGCGCCGGATCAAGATCTCCTTCATCCCCGACAGCCAGCGACTGGACTTGTCGTACACCAGTACGGACCGCGAGTTCGCAGCCGACGTCGTCAATGCGTTCGCCGAGGTCTACGTCGACGATCGCCGGACCGAGGCCGAGGCCTACTACGACGAACGAATCGCCGTGCTGGAGACCCAGATCGCCGAAGCCGTCGCCATCCAACAGAGCCTCGAAGAACAGATCGCCGCCCTCGTCGCCTCCACGAACGGCGTCAACCTGACCGACATCGAGGAGGGTCAGATCAGCGGACAGGTCAGCGTGTTGCGGACCGAGGTCAATGCCTGGGCCCAGGCGATTCGGGTCGCCAACACCGACCTCAACGAGCTGCGGCTGGAGCGCAACGCCCTCCAGCCGGCCGGCCGGGTGCTTCTGTCGGCAGCCGTGCCCGGGTCGCCCGACGGCATCCCCCGTGCCATCATTCTGGCGGGAGCGGCGATCGCCGGGTTGTTGTTCGGCACGGCCGCTGCGTTCCTCATCGAGCGCCTCGACACCACCGCCCGCGACGAGGCCGACGTCTCACTGGCCGTGGGCGCCCGGGTCATGGCCTCGGTTCCGGCCTTCCCGCTGGGGAGTCGCAGCGGGACGTCGGCGGCGATCATGCTCAGCCAGGACCGCAAACCGCGACTGGGGATCTGCCGGGAGGCGTTCCGGCGGCTCCGATCGAGCGTTCAGTTCACATCGGCCTCCACCGGGGCAGAGGTCTTCCTCTTCACGAGCGCCTTCCCCGGCGAAGGCAAGTCGGTCGCCTCGGCCAACCTGGCTCTGGCCCTCGCCCAGAGCGGAAAGCACGTCGCCCTCGTCTCTGCCGACATGCGCCGCCCGACCCTCGAACGGATTCTCGGCGTTCCCAACGACGAAGGGCTCTCGGATTTCCTCGGTGGGAAGACCGAGATGGAGCTCAAGACAGTCGAGGGCGTCGACAACCTCTGGTTCGTCCCGGCCGGTCCTCCGCCCGCCAACCCCGGCGAGCTGCTCGGTTCCCTGCAGTTCGAGACGCTGATCAAAGAGCTCCGGACCATGGCGTCCTATGTCCTCATCGACAGCCCGCCGGTCCTCAGCACCGCCGATGCGGCGACCGCCGCGACCCACGCCGACGGTGTGCTGCTGGTGGTGGACAGCCGCCGCACCGAAACGCCCGACCTTCTCAAGGTGAAGGACGAACTCGAACGGGCGGGTGCGTCGATCGTCGGAGCGGTCCTCAACCGCACCCGTGCCCGCCGGGGGTTCTTCTCCCGCCGGGACACGTACTCGTACTACGACACCGGCCAGTCCTAACCGATGGCGCTGACCGCCGTCACGCCGTCGCCGGCCCAGTTGCTGGCCGAGCAGCGGGCGCAGTGGCGTCTGAGCCCGGCCTACCGGGCCCGCCCTCGACTGGCCGAACAGGCCGTGGGGATGCTCACCCTGCTGTTTCTCACCGCCGGGCTCCCGACCGAGTGGTTCGTCGTGCTCGAGGGCGGGACAGGGCAGTACGTCGACTCCGGCGGTTCTCTCGTGATCGCCGTCTTCCTCGGACTGACCGTGTCGTTGCTGGCCTTCTCACTGAAGCGCCCGAAGGCGATGTTCTACCTGATCGTCTGCGACATGGCGCTGATGGCGTTCGCCGCATTGATCCTGTTCTCCCCGCTCTGGTCGGTCGACTTCAACACGACACTGCGAAGAGCGGTCGCCCTCTTCATGGTGGTGCTGATCGGGATCTATTTCGTCGCCCGCTACAGCCTGGAGCAGCTCCTCAACCGCCTCGCCATCGTCTTCTTCGTCTCGATGATCCTGAACTACCTGTGGATCTTCGCGCTTCCCCGGTACGGGGTGTCCCCGACGGGCGCCAACTGGTTGGGCATCACCACCAACCGCAACTCGCTCGGCAAGCAAGCGGTACTCGGTGCGCTGATCATGGTCTTTGCCATCCGGTCACGGCACCATCGGATCCTCGCGTCGATCGGGTTGGTCGGCTCGATCGGGTTGGTCCTGGGCACCAACTCCAAGACCTCGCTGGTGTCGCTGGTGTTGCTTGGCGGGTTGCTGATCGTGTTCACGACGTTTCGGGCCCGCAAGCAGCTGTTCGGCGCCGTGCTCGTGAGCGAGGTGACCGCCGGGTTGTTCGGAATCCTCGTCGCGACCGCCAACCTCGTGTTCATCACGGACCTGCTCGGCCGAGACATAACGCTGACCGGTCGGACCATCCTGTGGCGCCATCTCCTCGTGCCGATCTCCGAGCGCCCGTTTCTCGGGTACGGCTGGGACGCGTTCTGGGGGGGCTGGGGATCGCCGGCCCACGAGATCTGGCTCGAGAACGACTGGTTTCCGCCGACCGCCCACAACGCCGCCCTCGAATACCTGCTCAACATCGGGGCGGTAGGGCTCGTCATCTGGCTCATCGTCATGGGACGAGGGCTGTGGCGGTCGATTCACTACCTCCGGGACCGGCCGGGACTGGCCGGGCTCTTCCCGATCGCCATGATCTCCTACGCTGCGCTCTACTCGGTCACCGAGCACGGCGTCGTGCAACGGGGCATCGACTGGATGTTGCTGGTGGTGGCGTTCGTGGAGACCAAGCGGTTCATGGATCGGAACCGATCGACGCTGGACGGTCGCGAGATCATTCTCCGGCGGCACGCCCGGAGCCGGGCAGCCGTTGTCGAGCCCACGTGACCACCAGATTGATGTAGGGAGACGCCCAGACCGCCGGCCACACCGGGCCCCCGTGCCGGCGGACGAGGTGATACCAATCCGCCTTGTTCAGGCCGTGGATCGAGTTGATCTGACGGATGCGCTCCCGCAGGCCCATCGACGGGTCGCGGTAGGCGTCGGTCCCGTGGGGATTCGATTCGCAGTGACCGACCGGGCGGTCCGGGACCGAGAGAACGATTCCCGCCCGACTGGCCCGGTAGCCGAGATCGATGTCGCCCCAGCTGTGATGGTAGAACGGATCCATCTGGCCGATCTGGTCGACGATGTCGCCCGGGACCAACACGGCGTTGCAGTTCATCGTCACGACCCTGGTCCGGTCACCGAGAGGTCGGTGCTCGAGCTTCATCGGATTCCACTTCGAGGAGCGGACGTAGCCGCCGTAGTTGAGCGCACCGGTGCGCGGATCGGTCGTCGCGCCGACGGCGATCCCCGGGCCGGTCGAGCCGTCCTCGGGGTGTTCGGCGGCGGCGATCAGCGCGATGAGCGCATCCGGGAACAAGAACGTGTCGTCGTTCAACAAGAAGTAGTGGTCGAATCCACCGTGCTCGATGGCGACCTGCCACGCACGGTGCATGCCACGATTCCAGAAGAGGTCGCCCGTGCCGGGGATGATCTCGACCTCGGGATGGGCCGATCCGACCGCCTCTCCGGTGCCGTCGGTGCTCCCGTCGTCGACGAGGAACACGTGGAGCTCGGCCTCCGGCTCGGGTCCCTGACCAGGAGGTTCGGTCTCGAGCCCCGTCTGGTTGACCAGATGATCGAGGCAGGTCAGCGTCGTCTCGCGCCGGTTGAAGCAGGTGAGGATGACAGCAATCGATCGCACGTCTCGAAGGTACTGGTCCCCATGGCTCATGGGGTGCCGACCCATGGCGATGATGGGCAGACGTTCCCGATTCTTGCCTTGTTCATTCCCACCACGGCACGTGGTTGCTACCTTCGGTTACAACTCTCGGATTACCCGTGAAAGAGCGGTATGAGGCGAATATGACGGCGCGACACCCACTAGATCGAGAACTCTCCCGATCGGCACCAACCGAGGACCCCGGCGCGGCATCGTCGGTGCTCGACATCGGCTGGGTGGAGCGCCGACGCAGCTTCTACGAGCGCTTCGTCAAGCGCGCCCTCGACGTCCTGATCGCCGGCAGCGCGCTCGCGCTCCTCTCGCCCGTGCTCGCTCTCACCTGGCTCGGGCTCCGGCTGACGCTCGGCAGGGACGTCGTCCTGTCCCAGGATCGAGTCGGCCAGAACGGCCGTCAGTTCAAGATGTTCAAGTTCCGGACGATGCATCCCGACCGGCGATCGAGCGCGATCCGCTTCGACGGCGAGGACCGCCGCAAGACGCACAAGTGCTCGAGCGATCCCCGTCACACCCGGTTCGGGCGCTTCCTTCGGAGCGTCAGCATCGACGAACTCCCTCAGCTCATCAACGTCCTCCGCGGCGAGATGAGCCTGGTCGGACCCCGTCCCGAGTTGTACTACATCGCCAAGAACGACGGCATTCTCGACCATCCCCGCCACCTCGTCCGCCCCGGTCTGACCGGGTTGTTCCAGACGTCGGGGCTGCGGAGCAAGGCGGTCCTGTCCGAGGGTCTCCACCTCGACATGGCCTATGTCATCAATCTGTCGCTGGCGACGGATCTGAGAATCCTGTTCAGGACCTTCGGGGCGCTCGTCCGGCGCACCGGTGCCTGAATCGGTCACACTGGCGGTCTATGGATTCCACACCGCGGCGTCGGCGGGTGCTGTTCGTGTGCACTGCCAACATCTGCCGCAGCCCGTCCGCTGAGTATCTGGCCCGCCACCAGTTCGGTGCCGAGCGTTTTCACTTCAGGTCGGCCGGATTTCTCTCCGGCGACCGCCCGTGTCCCGACGATCTCCAGAAGGTGCTGGCGAGCCGGGGGATCTCCGTCGCCGACCACCGCAGCTACACCGTGGACCGCGACAGCCTCACCGCTGCCGACATCATCTTGACCATGGAGGCGCGGCACGTTCTCGACGCCACGGTCGTCGACCGTCGCGCTCTTCGCAAGACCCTTCCGTTGAAAGAGGCGGCCGGGATCATCAGGGCCGACGAGACGATCGAATCGTTCCTTGAGCGGATCAACGCCAGCCGCGATCCCCACCAGTATCTCTCTGAATCCCGCTTCGATGTCGCCGACCCGTACAAGAAGCGACTGAAGGCCTACGAGCGGGCCGTCGACGAGATCGATCAGCTCGTTGCGACGGTGATTTCCCGCCTCGGCTGAACGAGGTCGGGCCTAGGCAGGGAGTGTCCGCCAGGTGATCGATCGGTTCAGGTGGTAGTTGCCGACGGTCGCGAGGCCCAGACCGGCGATCAGGGCAGCTCCCGCTGCGACCGGCACGCTGGCGACGAGCTCGACGCGGGGCTGTAGAATCTGCTGGGTGGCACCCGCCACGAGCACGCCGTGCGCGGCGACGGCGTGGAACTTGGCCAGGCCGACGAACCAGTCACGTCCGGCGTGGCGGTAGGCGTTGAAGGTGAATCGGTTGTTCCACCAGTAGTTCCAGACCACCGCCACCTCGATGGCCAGCCACCAGGCCGTAGCGCGGGACAGCACGGCTCCGGCGGTGAGTGTCACGACGGCGCGAACGGCCACACCGGAGAGCCCGACGATCGCATAGGCGCTGAAGCGAGCGGTGACGAACCGGCCGCCGGCCAACTCCAGGAGTGCCATCAGGTAGGCGACGACAACCGAGCCGGTGAGCTTGGTCGCCCCATGCAGGCGCTGGCCGAACCCGAACCCGATCTCTCGTACCGTCGGTGCTGGTCCGGTGGCCAGGAACTCGAGGAGGATCTTGAATCCCTTCGGGTTGACCAGATCGGCCACGGCCTCGTACCGATCCCTGCTGACGACGAAGAAGCCGCTCATCGGGTCGCCCACCGGTGTCCGCAGCATCAGTCGCGCCAGCTGTGCACCACCCCAGGAGACCGTCCGCCTCCAGGGACCGAACTCGCCGTAACTCCCGCCCGGTGCCTCTCGTGAGCCGACGGCGATGTCGACCCGGTCGTCGAGGACCGCGCTGACGAGCTCGGGGAGGATGCGCTCATCGTGCTGGAGATCGGCATCGAGGACCGCAAGGGTTCGGCCCTGCGCCGCCCCGAACCCCGCCATCACCGCCGACGACAGCCCTCGGGCGTCGGTCCGCCGGATCGCCGACAGCCGGGGCTGTTGCGCAGCCAGCTCCTCGGCGACCCGCCAGGTCTGGTCCGGTGAATCGTCGTCGACCACGATGAGTTCGTAGTCGAGATCGGCGAGGGCCTTCTCCAGGCGTCCGACGAGAATGGGAAGGTTCTCGGCTTCGTTGTACGTGGGGATGACCACGCTGACGGCCGGTCGCTGACGCTCCCGCCGGTCGCCGCTACGGCGGTCGTACCTGGCGATTCCGTGGGCCGCTGGGGCACCCCGCCCGGCGGCGATGTCGGACTCCATGACGATCCATCGGCGTGGCCAGTCCGCGAGTGCAGCCCTCGCTCGAAAAAGAAATCTGGCCCCGGGGGGCGGCGGCAATCCCGGGGCCAGTAGTCGCGCATTACTACGAGGTAACCACGACGCACGGCCACACTAGCATGGACAGATCGGGGAGGGAACGAAAATCGTTCAAAGTCGGAATTATTCTGGAGTTCGGTGATCGACAACCGCGTTCGGTGGTCACAAACCCCGGGCGGCCCGTGCGGCAGCGATCGCTACAGTGTGCTCGTCATGGGTGCCATGCCGACCGATCGACTTCCCGAGGGTCAGGAGAAGCGCGCCGCCGTCCGGCAGATGTTCGACACCATCGCACCCCGCTACGACCTGGTCAACCGGGTGATGACCCTCCGGCTCGATGTCGGCCTACGTCGCCGGACCCTGCGGGCAGCGGCGTTCCCACCCGAGTCGCTCGTGCTCGATCTCGCTGCCGGGACGGGCGACTTTTGCGTCGAGCTGGAACAGCGCGGCCACCGGGCCGTTGGCGTCGACCTGTCCTTCGGGATGCTGAGCGTCGCCCGCACCGCCGCGCCGTTGGTGCAGGGTGATCTACTGGCGCTGCCGATGCCGGACGAATCGGTCGACGGCGCAGTCTGCGGGTATGCGCTCCGGAATCTGGTCGAGCTGCCGGCCTTCTTCGTCGAACTGGCCCGCGTGCTCCGGCCCGGGGCTCGCATCGGTCTCCTCGACGTGTCGCGCCCCGACTCCCGGTTCCTCCAGAGGGGATACGACATCTACTTCAACCGGGTCATGCCCAAGATCGGCGCCCTCCTCTCCGATGCCACGGCGTACGACTACCTTCCGCGCTCGGTCTCCTACCTGCCCGACCGGTCCGAGATGCTGGCGATGCTCGATCGGGCCGGCTTCGTGGACGCCGAGCACCGTCAGCTCCAGGGTGGGCTCAGCCAGCTGTTGACCGCCACGAAGGCGTAGCCGTTTGGCCGACGGCCGGGGGATGATCCGGTCCAGCTCACAGGTCTCCAGTGGCCGACCCACTACACTTGCGCCGTGCTTCGCTGGTTCAACCCTTCGCATCCCCAGACGATGCAGGCCGCTGTCTTCCTCGGGTACCTCTCGGGAGTCTTCGGTCTCCTGTTCGGCTCGAGATTCGGGGGGCTTGGCCTCCTCGCTGCGGTCGGACTGTTCGGGGGTGCGTTCGGGACGGCCAACAACAAACGCATCGGGTGGGTGGTCCTGGCCGCCAGCGCCTGCTTCTTCGGTCTGCTGTCGTCGTTGGCCATCGCCCTTTCGGTCGGTTCTGGCCCGATCTCGACGATGTTCGCCCTGAACGCCTCCGTGTTCCCGTTCGCTCTGGTCGCTGCCGCCCTTCACCCGCACACGCGGTCGTACATGAAGTCCTGGTTCGAGTGACCGTCGCTCACCGGGACCTGGACGGATCGTCGAGCACCCCGCCGGCGAGCTGACCGCAAGCGGCGTCGATGTCGTCGCCCATCGTGTCTCGCACCGTCACGTTGACGCCCCGGCGTCGAAGCCGCCCGGCAAACTCCCGAATCCGATGGGGGGTCGAGCCCGACGTCGGGTAGCCGGGGGTGGCGTTGAGGGGGATCAGGTTCACGTGGGCGCGGGCAGTGGCCGCCACCGCTGCCAGCTCGTCTGCGTCGGCGTCGCCGTCGTTGACCCCGGCGATCATCGCCCACTCGAAGGACACCCGGCGGCCAGTCCGGTCGCGCACGTACCGGCAGGTGTCGACGAGCTCGGCGATGGGATGCCGGCGGTTCAACGGCACCAGCTCGGATCGCAGTCGATCGTTGGCGGCATGGAGCGACACCGCCAGGCCGACCTGGCGTCCTTCGTCGGCGAACCGGCGCATCGCCGGCACCAGCCCGACGGTCGAGACGGTGACCCGGCGGGCACCGATCCCGAAGTCCGAGATGATCCGGTCGAGCGAGACGAGCAGGCGGTCCAGGTTGGCGAGGGGTTCGCCCATGCCCATGAAGACGACGTTCGAGAGCCGTTGCGGTGGTGCGGATCGCCGGGCGACTTGAACCTGCTCGAGAATCTCGGCGACGGACAGCTGGCGCTCGAATCCCGCCTGTCCGGTTGCGCAAAAGCTGCACGCCATCGCACACCCCGCTTGGCTCGATACGCAAACGGTGGCCCGGCTGCGATATCGCATCAACACCGTCTCTACACGAGCGCCACCGTCGATCTCGAACAACCACTTGGTGGTTCGGCCGTCCGCCGAATGCTGTTCCACGATGGGGGAGAGCGCCGTCGGGAACTGCTTCTCCAGACGGCTCCGAAGGGTGACCGGGATGGTCGTGATCTCCGAGGGGATCAAGGCCTGCTCGTTGACGGCCGACCAGATCTGACCGGTCCGAAATTGGGGCTCGTCGGCGAGTAGCTCGGCCAGCTCCGAGCGTTCCAGATCGAGCAACGAGCGCTGTCCCGGCATCGACGAGCGAGGCGTGCTCGGGAGTTCGGCGATTTGTTCGAGCCGCCGGGCCAGCTCGACCTCTGAGTCCGTACCGCCTCCTCCCTCAGGCATGGTGATGCTCTCCGCCCGGGACGACCCAGGACACGTCGTCGTGCAGGATTCGGAATCCCAGGCGTTCGTAGGTGCGGATCGCCGGTCGGTTGGCTGCCTCGACGTACAGGATGGCCTGATCGAGGCCCTGGCTGTGGAGCCAGTGGAGCCCGGCCGCCGTCATGGGTGCGCCGAGGCCGCGGCCGTGAACCTCGGGGTGCAGCCCGATCACCGAGATCTCACCGAGCGCGCGCTGGTGATGGATCTGGGTCCAGCAGAACCCGTTGAGTTGCCCGTCGATCTCGGCCAGCCGGACCCCCGCCGCCGCATGACCGGGATGCGTCAGCTTGGCCCGGACCGACGCAATCGTCATTCCCGCCTGATCCGGGTGGCTGGCGAAGGCGGCGTTGTTGATCCGTACCACCGCCGCCAGATCGGCTTCGTCGGCGGGGTCGAGGGCCCGGGTCGCCAGGGGCTCCATCTCGACCGGAAGGTCGACGACCATCAGATGCAGCCGCCGGCAATTCCACGCTCCCGGCCAGCACCGGTTGAGCTCCTCGGTGAGGGCAGGGTGGTCCGGCCGGATCCAGACCTCGGCGCCGTCGACCGGCAACAGCCCACCCACCAGCTCACACAGGTGGGATCTCCGCTCCGGTTCGAGCACGAACTGCATGACCGATGGGGGCAGCCGGCTTCCGGGCTTGCGTTCGACCGACTTCAGGCTGGCGACCCCCAGCGGCGTGCGACGGTCATCGTCGGAGACGAGGACGGCCACCGCATCGGGGCGATCGTGGAATCGGTCGTCCACTCCCTCGGCCGGCAGGTGATGGTGGAGGAGCTGGTCGCCGAAACCGAGCGCACTGTCGCGACTTTCGGGATGGTTCTCGTCGAAGACGCGCAGCGGCACACCTACAGGATGGCGTCGTCGAGGCGAAGGCGCACCGACTCGGCGTGAGCGGCCAGGCCCTCGACCTCGGCAAGAGCGATCACGTGGGGGCCGAGCCGGGCCAGTGCCGGCTCGTCCACGGTGACGATGTGGTGATCACGAACGAAGTCGGCAACGGTCAACGCCGAAGCGAACCGAGCCGAGCCGTAGGTCGGCAGCACGTGACTGGGGCCGGCCACGTAGTCGCCGATCGAGGCTGGCGCCAGGTGCCCACAAAAGATGGCGCCGGCATTGGTGACCTGGCGGCCCAAGTCGACGGCGTCCTCGATCTGGAGCTCGAGGTGCTCGGGGGCGATGGCGTCGATGACCGCCACCGCCGCAGCTCGATCGTCGACGAGGGCGACATACCCGCCTTCGCGCAACGTCGCCTGGACTTCGGAGGCACGGGGTGCGCTCGCCAGGTAGGCGTCGCCGGCGGCGCAGACCGCATCGGCCACCTGGCGATCCCAGGTGACGAGCCAGGCGAGACCGTCAGGACCGTGTTCGGCCTGCAGGATCACGTCGATGGCGGCGTAGGACGGATTCGCAGTGTGGTCGGCGACGACGACGACCTCGGATGGTCCGGCGAAGGCGGCCGCAATCCCGACATCGCCGGCGACCATCTGCTTGGCGAGGGCGACGTAGACGTTGCCGGGACCGGCGATGACGTCGACCGCCGGGATGGACTCGGTCCCATAGGCCATGGCAGCGATCGCCTGCGCACCGCCGACCGAATAGATCTCGTCGACGCCCGACAGCGCTGCGGCCGCTAGGACGACCGGGGCGACCTTCCCCGTGGTCCGGTCGGGCGGGACGCACAGGGCGATCTCACCGACTCCGGCCACCCGAGCCGGGACTGCCGTCATGACCACGGTGCTGGGATAGACGGCCCGTCCGCCCGGTACGTAGAGACCGGCTCGCCGAACCGGCTTCTGGTAGGCGTGGATCGTGAGGCCCTCGCGTCGAACGACGTCTTCGTCGTGAACCTGGTGTTCGTGGAAGGCCCGCACGTTGTCGATGGCCGTCTGGAGCGCCTCCCGGAGATGGGGAGTCAGGGAATCGCTCGCCGCCCGAATCGCTGCCGCCGGAACCCGCAAGGCATCGAGCTCGACCCCATCGAACTCGGCGGTGTAGGCCCGCACCGCGGCGTCGCCGCCGGTCCGTACCGAATCGATGATCTCGGCGACGACGGCCACCGGTTCGGTTCCGGTCAGGTGCGGGCGGGGGAGCAACCCCTCGAGCGCGGTTCCGCGTCCCCGCAGATCGAGCATGTTCAACACGACTCCGAACGGTACCGTGCTGGTGTGGGTGTGGACCGAGTCGCGTTGGGTTCGATCGCCGCCAGCCTCGATGAGCTCATCTCTCGCCTGCAGTCGGAGGCGGCCCGAGCCGACGAGTCCGACGACATCGCCGTCGCCCTCGAACAGGTCGAACGACAGCTGCAATCATGCGCTCGGCGACTGCATACAGCGCTCCGTTTGCACCGCTGATGTGACGGCCGAACACGTAACGAAGTCGGGCCAAAGAACTGCCGTCCCATCCACCACCAATGGCACTCGTTTGGGTTATGTTACCTACACCAGGTTCCCGCCACCTGGTAGCAGCAGTTCGGGGATCCGCCGCCCCGGATTGCGCCGCCGGCGCCTCCTTCCGGGGGCGCCGGTGATTTTTTTCGGCCAAGTTCTCCGGTGGGTCCGATGGGAGCGTTGGCGCCGGCGCGGCACACTTGAAGCGTGCGGTCTGCCACGCGTGCCCGAACGACCTCCGAGACCTCGGTGGAGGTGTCGATCGACCTCGACGGATCCGGCACCTCGTCGGTGTCGACGGGCTTGCCGTTCTATGACCACATGCTCGACCAACTCGGCCGTCATGGAGGCTTCGATCTCGCCGTGCGGGCCGAGGGTGACCTCCACATCGACGCCCATCACACCGTCGAGGACACCGCCATCGTGCTCGGCGAAGCCTTCCGGGCCGCCCTCGGCGACAAGGCGGGCGTCCGTCGTTTCGCCTCGGGCTTCTATCCGCTCGACGAGGCACTGATCCGGGTGGCGCTGGATCTCAGCGGACGCCCCTACGTCGTCTGGGACGTCGAAATGCCCGAAGCGATCCCGCTTGGAACGCCGCCCTTTGATCCCTCGCTCGCCGAACACGTGCTCCACAGCTTCGCCACAGCTGCCGGCATCACCTTGCATGTCGAACTGCAGTACGGCACCAACGTGCATCACATCATCGAGGCGACGTTCAAGGGCGTCGCCCGCTGCCTCCGTGACGCCGTGCGGATCGAGGATGGGGCGGGCATTCCTTCCACCAAGGGGACGCTGTGAAGCCACTGGTCGCCGTCCTCGACTACGGGATCGGCAACCTCCGCTCGGC